>JBKHVJ010000236.1:0-9081 GCA_046570145.1 Alphaproteobacteria bacterium | reverse complement strand
GCCGGTGGGGCGGATCGACGATGCCATCGCGCTTGCCCGCCGGCCGGAGGTGACGCTGTGCACCTATGGCGACGTCATGCGCGTGCCCGGATCGGGGCGGCTCAGCCTGCTGAAGGCCAAGGCGCAGGGCGCCGATGTCCGCATGGTGGTGTCGGCCGACGCCGCGGTGCGCATCGCTGCGGAGAACCCGGGTCGGCAGGTCGTGTTCCTCGCCATCGGCTTCGAGACGACGACCCCGCCCACCGCGCTGGCGGTGCGGGCCGCGGCGGCACAGGGGTTGACCAACTTTTCCGTCTTCTGCAACCATGTGCTCACCCCTTCGGCCATCCAGGGCATCCTGTCGGGAACGGAGGAGGGGCTGTCGCTGGACGGCTTCGTCGGGCCGGCCCATGTTTCGGTGGTCATCGGCTCGGAAGCCTACGCGCCGGCCGCGGCGGAGCATGGCAAGCCGGTGGTGATCTCGGGCTTCGAGCCGCTGGACGTGCTGCAGTCGATCCTGATGCTGGTCCGCCAGATCAACGACGGGCGGGCGGAGGTGGAGAACCAGTTCACCCGCGCCGTCACCGCCGACGGAAACCGCAAGGCCCAGGCGCTGGTGGCCGAGATCTTCGAGACGAGCCCCTCCTTCGAATGGCGCGGCCTGGGCAGCATCCCGCACAGCGGATTGAAGCTGCGCGAGGCCTATGCCGCCTTCGATGCGGAAAGGCGCTTCCCCATCGCCGGGGCCAGCGTTCCCGACCACAAGGGCTGCGATTGCGGCGCCATCCTGCGCGGCGTGAAGCGGCCGGTCGACTGCAAGCTGTTCGACACCGTCTGCACGCCGGAGAACCCGATGGGCTCCTGCATGGTCTCGGCCGAGGGGGCCTGCGCCGCGCACTACACCTATGGGCGGTTCCGAGACGCCTGACCGGATGGGTCGTCCGGCCGGACGGGCGGCTGCGACCTTTCACCGCAGACCGTCCGCCGCAGGCTGGACGAATGCCATCCGGTTAAACATGATGCAGATGAAACGATCCGTCCGACCCCCGATCGGTCCGGCGGAGAACGGCAGACGTCGAAAGACATCGCATTTCATTCCGGGAGGGCCCGCATGACCTACAAGCACATCCTCGTTCACCTCGACAGCAGCCCGCATGTCGAGGCGCGGCTCGACGCCGCCATCGTGCTGGCGCAGCGCCACGGCGCTTTCCTGCGCGGCCTGTTCGCGCAGGGCGACCGCAACGCCACCAGCGTGATCGCCCGTCGGTCGAGCGACCATCTGGTCGAGGCGGCGGCGCGCAGCGAGGCACTGTTCCGGGAGAAGCTGGCGGCGGCCGGTCTGCAGGGCCAATGGCACGGACTGACCCATGGCGAATACAACCACGTCATCCGCGAGGTCACCATCTGGTCGCGTTTCGCCGACCTGACCGTGCTGGGCCAGTATGACCGCGAGGCCGGATCGCAGGCGGCGCCGGAGGAACTGAACGAGCAGGTGGTGCTGAATTCCGGCCGTCCGGCTCTGGTCATTCCCTATGCCGGCCGTTTCCCGGTGATCGGCAAGCGCGTCGCCGTCGCCTGGAACGCGGAGCGCGAGGCCGCCCGCGCCCTGTCCGACGCCATGCCGATGCTGGAGAAGGCTGACGAGGTCACGGTGATCACCGTTCTGACGCAGGCTTCCGGCTCCGCACCCGAGGCACCGCGGGTCGGTCTTCTCGACCATCTCGCCTTCCATGGCGTGACGGCGGAGCAGACCCATTTCACCGTCACCGACATCGGTGCGATGGACGCCCTGCTGGCCCGCGCCATGGACACCGGCGCCGACCTGCTGGTGATGGGGGCCCACGGACACTATGGCTTCCCGTTCCTGCACCGTGGCAGCGGCACCCGGCACGTCCTGCGCACCTGCCCGGTGCCGCTGCTGCTGTCGCATTGAGCGGGGGGCGGGGGCAAGGCGGTCGACTTTTGCCCCCTCCCTAACCCTCCCCCTCATCGAGGGACAGGGGACTTCCGCCGCTTCGACAGACACGTCACGCTGACCAAGTCTCCTATCCCCTCCACCGCCAAGGGCGGGGGAGGGATGGGCAGGGGGCGAATGCACCCCCCTTCCCCCGACGCTTCAGGCCGCCTTCACCCCGCCCAGGAAGCTCTCCACCTCCTGACGCAGGCGGGTGGACTCGCTGCTGAGGTGGTCGGCGACGCTGCGGACCTCGCCGGCGGCGCGCCCTGTATTGCCGGCGGCGCGGGTGACGCCGACGATGTTGCTGGTCACCTGTTGGGTGCCCTGGGCGGCTTCCTGGACGTTGCGGCTGATCTCCTGGGTCGCCGCGCTCTGCTGTTCAACCGCCGAGGCGATGGTCGCGGAGATCTGGCTGATCTCGGTGATGATGCGGCCGATCCCGTCGATGGCGGCGACAGCCTCCCGGGTGGCTCCCTGGATGGTGGCGATCTGGCCGGTGATGTCCTCGGTCGCCTTGGCGGTCTGGTTGGCGAGGCTCTTCACCTCGCTCGCCACCACGGCGAAGCCCTTGCCGGCCTCGCCGGCGCGGGCCGCCTCGATGGTCGCGTTCAGCGCCAGCAGATTGGTTTGCGCCGCGATGTTGCTGATGAGATCCACCACCTCGCCGATCTTCTGCGCGCCTTCGGCAAGGCTGGAGACGACACTGTTGGCGCGGCCGGCGCCACTGACCGCCTGTTCGGCGACGCGGGTCGATTGAGAGACCTGGCGGCCGATCTCGGCGATGGAGGAGGACAACTCTTCCGCCGCCGCGGCGACCGTTTGGACGTTGGCGGAGGCCTGCTCGGCCGCCGAGGCCACGGTGGTGCTCTGGCGGTTGGTCTCGTCGGCAGTGGAGGTCAATGTCCCGGCAGACTGCTGCATCTGGGTGGCCGCACCCGACAGGCTCTGGACCACCGCGGTCACATTGCTTTCGAAAGCCTGCGTCAGCTCTTCCAGCCGGGCGGCGCGACGGGCCTTGGCCTGCTCCTCGGCACGCTGGGCGGCAGCGAGACGGTCGGCCTCGACGGCGTTGCGCTTGAACACGTCGACGGCCTCCGCCATGGCGCCAACCTCGTCGCCGCGGCCGACGCCGGGAACTTCGACCGACCGGTCGCCCTTGGCAAGCCGGCTCATGGCCGCGGTCATGGCGACGATCGGGCTGGCGATGGCGCCGCGCAGGAGCATGCCGGCCGCGATGGCGACCAGAATGGAGGCGAGCGCGCCGACGATGGCGGTGGTGTAGCCGGTGGAGAAGGCGGTGCGCTGTTCCACATAGCGCGCTTCCAGCAGAGCGTGCTCGGCGTCCTCGATCTGCACAACCAGAGAGCGGATGCTGTCCATCGACGATTTGCCCAACGCCTTGGCCTCCATCGCGCGGGCTTCCTCACGCGTTTCCGGCCTGGACATCAGGGCGATCTCCTTCTCGGCCACGGTCCGGCGCCAGGTCTCGGCATGCTTTTGCAACTCCGCCAGCCTGGCCTGCTGCTGCGGATTGTCGGCGGTCATCGATCTCACCTCGGACAATGCGCGGTCGAAGTCCTGTCCGCCCTTGCGGAAGGGGGCCAGGAACGTGTCGTCGCCGCTGACCAGATAGCCGCGCAGGCCGGTCTCCTGGTCGATCATCGCCGCCAGCACCGCATCGGTCCTCTGAATCACCCGGTAGGTGTGGATCGTCCAGCCGATCGAAGACTGGATCGACGATAACGTCGAATAGTTGGCAACGCTGATGATGCCGGTGATGGCGATCAGGGCGGCAAAGGCGGCAAGCAGTTTTCCGCCGATACGAAGGTTGGTGAACCAGAACATCTTATTGCGCCTCATGTGACCGAATGGGCTACTTGCGTGCGCGGACAATCGCCTCGCCCGAGGTATCGGACCCGAACGGGTGAGTGACCACCCCGTTCGAATGTTCCTTCTGATACGGAGGCGGTCCCGATTTCGATCATCGAAAATTTTGCGTATATCGAAATCTTCGGTCTATTACATAGAGACTATATCAGTTTCCCAGGCGAAGCGGCGGCAATGCTCCAGCGCCCATCCTGTGCTCAGGACAGCGTTACTTGCGATACAGGGGTATGGATGGGACATGGTGTCGCATCGACTTGGCGAGAGCATGGATCAGCGACGCAGGCGCATGTCGATGTGAGGAATGCCGAAATCGTCGTAAGGCTCGGTGATCCGGGCGAAACCGAATCCGCCATAGAAACGCTCGAGGTGCTGCTGGGCGCCGATGAGCACGTCGCGTTCCGGCCAGCGCTCCGCCAGCACCGCCAGGGATTCGGCGACAAGAGCCCGCCCCAGTCCGGTGGATCTCTGCGATGGATCGACCGCCAGCCGCCCGAAGGATACCGGGGCATCCGGGCCGTCCTCATCGGGATCAAGACAGCGGGCACAGCCGACGACGGTGCCGGACGCGTCGGTGGCGATCAGGTGCAGGGCGCCGGGATCGCGGCCGTCGATGTCGGGATAGGCGGAGGCCTGCTCGACCACGAACACCCGGCTGCGCAGGGCCAGCAGATCGTGCAGTTCGCGAAGGCTCAGCGCATCGAAGGCGACGCGTCGGATGGGCGGGCTGGACATCGGTGAGGCGTACCGGTCAGGCGACCGCATTGCGGATCATATAGTCGGCGATGTCCTTGGGCTTGACCTTGACCTCGGTCAGCGGTTCGTCGGCGGTCATCGCCTTGGCGACCAGCAGGCTGTTCTGCACATTGGTCAGGGCGATGCGGAAGACGCCGGCGGCGCCCTTCAGCCGCGGGTAATAGGTGGGGTCGATCGCCTTCTCGCGCCGGCCGAGCCGGGCCAGCGCGGTCTCCTCGTCCAGCCCGTCGATCTCCTTGGACTCGATGAGCTTCCAATCTGTCTCGCCGCCCCAGCCTGCGGCGACGGCGGACTTGACGGCCGCCTCGTTCTCGGCGACGCCCAGCTTGAAGATGTGCTTTCCCTGCCCGACGTCGGACGCCCATTTGGTCAGGGCGGCGCTGCGCGCGACGAAGACGACGGCCATGACGACTCGATCCTCTTGAAGGGAAAAGGTTGGAAGCAGGTTACTGCAGCGACGACTGTCGCGCGATCGGCGTGATCAGGATGCGGGTGACCACGTCCTTGCCGAACATGGCGACCACCGATTCGTCGATGCGGCGGCGCAGGGCCGGGACGTTGGCGATATTGCCGCGGACGATCCAGCCCTCGTCGATGCCCTTGTAGATGGCGGTCAGCACGGCATCGTGCAGGCGGGGGATGCTCAGCTGCACCTCGCCCAGCCGCAGGGCGTCGCCGATCTCCAGGTTCACTTCGACCTGGGTGTATTTCTCGATCCGGCCAGCGTTCACCACCGGAACCATCAGCGGCTTGATCCGCACCGACGGGGGCAGGGCGCCCGGCGCCCCTTCGGCCGCGTATGCAGGCAAGGCGGCCGTCAGGATGCCCGCCAGCGCCAGCATTCCGATCAGAACAGGGCGAAGCGCAGGCAGAAGGTGGACGGAAAGGCAGGCAGACAGAAGGCTGCGCATCGAGGGACACCGCGAGGGACCGGAAGGTGTCGAATCCTACCGGTCCGGCGCGGTGCTTGCAACCTTGGCCCGGGCCCCTAGGGTCGGCCCGGATGCGGTCGGTCAGCGCATATCCGCGTCCGTCAGGCGGCCTTCTTCCCGCTGGCGGCGATGGCCTTCTTGTTGACGTCGCCGATGGCGAGCTTGTTCAGCAGCGAGTCGGTGTCCTTCTCTTCTTGGAGGGTCTCGTCCAGCAGCTGGGCGACCTTGTCCAGTCCGCAGGCGGTGGCATAGGCGTGGAGCGTGCCGTAGCTGGCGATCTCGTAATGCTCCACCTTCTGGGCGGCGGCGATCAGGGCGGCGTCCTGAACCTCCGGGGCAAGGCCCATTTCGAGGATTTCCTGGGCTTCGCTGATAAGCCCCTCCATCGCGTCGCAATGCTTGCCGCGGGGGCGGGTGTCCAGTTCCTCGAAGACCTGCTGAAGCCGTTCGATCTGGCCGTTGGTCTGTTCGAGGTGAGTTTCGAACGCCTGGCGGAGCTGGTCGGAATGGGCGGCCTTGATCATCTTCGGGAGGGCCTTCGTGATCTGCTTCTCGGCGTGATAAATGTCGCGGAGATCCTCGATCAGCAGATCCTGCATCGTCTTGGCAGCCATGGTGACGGTCCTTCCTCGCTGTGGATGTCCGTCCGGCGGGCGTTTGCGGAGCGGAGAACTCCTGCGCGTCGGATCGGCAGCGTGGACAACAGCGGCGACGGCCGGGTGTTGCAGTCTCGAACGGGGATCGGCCATCGGGCAAGCGGGCTGACGGATGGGCAGGCGAATGGACGCCTAAGGAGAATTCATATGACGGCAGGCAATGGGGACGGCGAGGTCCTGTTCGAGTTCCAGCGGGTCGGCAGCTATCTGCGGGTCACCGCCATCGACGCCCAGACCGGCGTGGAGGTGACGGTGGCCGGTCCGGCGACCGGCAGCCAGGAACTGCTGAAGCGCACGGCGATCAACAAGCTGCGCTTTGTCCAGAACAAGGATGCCCAGAACAAGGATGCCAGGGCGGCACCGGGCCGGAAGCCGGGCACCAAGCCGGGGTCGGGCGGGCTATACTGATTTTCGACCGGCACCGGAGAACGAAAAAGGCGATCGGGAAAAGAAAACGCGCCGCCGGTTGTGGCCGGGCGGCGCGGATCGAAGTCTGGCTTTGCTGATGGTGAGCGCCGGCATGCCCCCGCCGACGGCCCAGGCTGTGACGCCGGACCGCCGGTCGTAGAGCGAACCGCTCGACCCCGACAGTAGACCTATGCCTGCCCGTTGGCACTGGCGCAGGGGGTGTAACGCTTGTAGAACCGCGCATCGCTGAACGAACGGCGCATAAGAAGGGCGCTCTTCCGCACCGTCCGTTCGGATCGCGATCTGTGGATTCGCGCGGATCGCTTCCGGACCGACTTTGCAGGGTCGGCTGTTCTCCGGAGCAAAGGACCGAAACACCAGAGGATCGAGGCCATGGTTCGTGTGACGGCTTTCCTGCGCATGTCCCTCATGTCGGCAGCGCTGGCGGCAACCCTGCTGGCATCCCAGGCGGCGACCGCCGCCGGGCCGGCACAGCCGGGCGGAGGGCCGAATGCCGGCGCCCACACTGCAGGGGGGCATGGAGGGCAAGGAAATGGAGGGCAGGCGGCTCCGCGGTCGGGCGGCGACAAGCAGGGCGGTCCGGCCAATGCGGCACCGCTTGCCACGTCTCCGCAGTCGACGACGCCCGCCGCCGGCTGCCTGAAGCCGGGTATTCCGCTGTGCATGGACGATCAGGCCACCTTCCTCAGCGCCGACAGGATGTCGTCCTGCCAGGGCGAAGTGAAGGAGTATGTCGACAAGTCGATGGCCTACCTGACCTGCCTGAATGACGAGAATATCGCCACGGGTCGCGAGTTGAGCCGCAATGTCGACCGATTCAACTGCCGCCTGTCGGGCAGGAAGGGCTGCGCCAACTGAGGCGAACCGCCGGCCCGCCGGGACGGACCTGAATGTCGGGCCGGTTCCGGACGCCGGCCACCGGCGACCGTGAAAGCCGGTCGCGTCTTCAACCAATCCGATATGGCCTGTACAGGCCGGACACGCGCACGGGCCGGATCCTGGCAGGGACCGGCCCGTGTTGCATACGGACTTTACTCGGTCAGCCGGCCTTGCGGCGGGTCTGGCGGCCGGAGCTGCGGCCCAGGCCGATGCGCTTGGCGAATTCCGAACGCTGCGCGGCATAGTTCGGCGCGACCATGGGATAGTCGGGCGGAAGTCCCCAACGGACGCGGTACTCGTCCGGCGACATGTTGTAGGTCGAGCGAAGGTGCCGCTTCAGCATCTTCAATTTCTTCCCGTCTTCCAGGCAGACGATGTATTCGGGCGTCACCGACTTGCGAATCGGAACAGCCGGCTTCAGCGGTTCCGCCGCGACCTCGCGGGGCTGACCATTGAGTCCGGTCAGCGACGAGTAGACCGTATTGATCACGTCGGGGATTTGCTGAGCAGGCAACACGTTCTTGCTGACATACGCCGATACGATGTCGGCGGTCATCCGCAGCAGCGCATTGTCCGGTACATCGGCGCGAAGCTGGTCGCTCATTGCACTGTGTCCTGGTTTTTCATTTGTCCGTACGAACCAAGTTGCATACCGTGATTTGAGTGTCAATATAATTTCGGCAAACGTCAAATTAGTTGCTCTTGCCATTCAGAACAAAGGAGCAAGGTGTAAATCAGCTTTCGCTGAAAACCGTCATCGCGTCGTGGCTGTGTCGCTGCTTTAAGGCCCGTCTAGTAAGCACCGGCTTACGATTTTCCGACGACACGGATGCGGTAATTGGTTGATTTCCCGCTCCTATAACGAATCGGCTATCTCCCTTGCTTCGACGGTTCGGCAACGAAGGGGTGAAAACCGTGTCTAAACTTTCGCGGGAGTTGGGGTGCCGGGCCGCTCGGAGCCATTGAAACGGCGGGGAGGAGATGGACCGGAGCGACGGGAGCGCGGCATACGGGCCGGACCCCGCTCCGATCTTAGCCATGCATCCACGTCATGGTGTGGCTGTGGCGGTTTGCACCGACATCTGGTAGGGTGCGGGCGTCTTTCGCCGCTTAGCCCATCACCGCATCCGCTACCGCACGCACCGGAGTTTCCGTCGTCATGACCGTCCGCACTGTGGCACTCGCCTCCGATCACGCCGGCTACGAGTTGAAGGCTCAGATCGCCCGGCAACTGGAGGCCGCCGGCTACACCGTCCTGGATCTCGGCACCGACGGTCCGGCTTCGGTCGATTATCCGGATTTCGCCGCGGCGCTGGCCGCCGCCGTCACCGACGGCCGGGCCCAGCGGGGCGTGCTGATCTGCGGCAGCGGCATCGGCATCAGCATCGCCGCCAACCGCCATCCCGGCATCCGCGCGGCCCTGGTCCATGACGTCACCACCGCACGCCTGTCGCGCGAGCACAACGACGCCAACGTGATCGCGCTCGGCGCCCGCATCATCGGGCCGGAAATCGCCAAGGATTGCGTGGACGCCTTCCTGAAGGCCGAATTCGAAGGCGGCGAGCGCCACAGCCGCCGCATCGCCAAGATGGGCTGAGCGCCACCGGCG
>JBKHVJ010000235.1:0-7598 GCA_046570145.1 Alphaproteobacteria bacterium | reverse complement strand
CACCCCCGCCGCCCAGCCGGTGGAGGAGCCGCAGAGCGAGGGCCTGTCGTCCGCGGTCGAACGCCATCTGAAGGACTATTTCGCCGCCCATAAGGACGGCATGCCATCCAACGGCCTCTACGACCGCGTCCTGCGCGAGATCGAACGGCCGCTGATCTCCCTCAGCCTGTCGGCGACCCGCGGCAACCAGATCAAGGCCGCCCAACTGCTGGGGCTGAACCGCAACACCCTGCGCAAGAAGATCCGTGACCTGGACATTCAAGTGATGCGCGGAATCAAATAGCGGTTCCACCGCGCTGCCGCAACCCGTCCGTGCCAAAATTGTGACACGTCCCAGGCACGGACGGATGCGCTCCCCAAGGCACATATCCGTCCCTGCACCCCATATCGGCCGGCATATCGATGCCCTGTCCGAAAGACAGAGCCATTGCATCTTGGCAGGGCCGCAACAGAGGTGTATCTTTCCGGCAACAGATTAGCGCCGGACCATGCCCCTGACAACCGACATACCTGCGGCCGGCCAGATGCCGGTTTGGCAGAAATTTCTTCAATGGTCCCGGCGGGTCGGCCTGGGCAAGCGGCTGGCCTTTGCCCTGTCGCTGGCGGCGCTCGCCGCCGGCTTCGCCACTTATGCGGCGATGACCGAAAGCGCACCCTTCGGGCAGGCCAATCCGCGCACGGTCACGCTTCTGCTGACGCTCGATCTCGCGATCCTGCTGACTCTGGGCGTGCTGATCGCCCGGCGCATCGTGGCGATCCTGATCGGCCGCCGGCGTGGGCTCGCCGGCTCGCGGCTGCACACCCGGCTGGTTCTGGTGTTCAGCGTGCTGGCGGTGGCGCCCGCCATCATCATGACCGTCTTCTCGACCCTGTTCTTCTATGTCGGGGTGCAGAGCTGGTTCAGCGACCGCGTGCGCACGGCGGTCAATGAATCGCTGGTGGTGGCCAGCGCCTATCTGCACGAGCACCAGCAGAACATCCGCGCCGACGCCCTGGCCATGGCCAACGACCTGTCGCAGGAGGCGCGCTTCTCCAGCGACCCGCAGCGGTTCGAGCAGGTCGTCGCCACCCAGGCGATGCTGCGCGCCCTGTCGGAGGCCATCGTCTTCAACGGCACCACCGGCGCCATCGTCGCCCGCGTCGGCTACACCTTCACCCTGGAATTCGAGCCGATCCCGGAAGAAAAGCTCCAGCAGGCCCGCAACGGCGAGGTCGCGCTGATCGTCAAGGAATCCGACGACCGCGTGCGCGCGCTGGTCAGCCTGGACCGGATGTCCGACACCTTCCTCTATGTCGGCCGCATGGTGGAGCCGCGGGTCCTGCAGCACATGGCGGCGGCCGAGGGCGCGGTGAAGGAATACAGCGCGCTGGAGAGCCAGCGCGGCAGCCTGCAGATCACCTTCACCCTGATCTTCCTGGTCGTGGCCATGCTGCTGCTGCTGGCCGCGGTGTGGGCCGGCCTGAATTTCGCCACCCGGCTGGTCCGCCCGATCAGCGCGCTGATCGGCGCCGCCGAACGGGTGCGTGCCGGCGACCTGACCGTCCGCGTGGCCGAACCGCCGGGAGAGGACGAGTTCGTCCTGCTGTCCCGCGCCTTCAACCGCATGACGACCGAGATCGAGGGACAGCGGCGGGAGTTGCTGTCGACCAACCGCCTGCTGGACGAACGCCGCCGCTTCACCGAGACGGTGCTGTCGGGCGTGTCGGCCGGCGTGCTGGGATTGGATGCCGACGGCGTCATCAACCTGCCGAACCTGTCCGCTGCGCGCCTGCTGGGCGAGGACGATCCCGAACGGCTGGTCGGCCTGCCGCTGGTCGAACTGCTGCCGGACATGGGCGACCTGCTGGAGAACGCGCCGAAGAAGCCCGGCCGCGTCGTGCAGGACCAGATCCATGTCCGCCGTCCCGGCAAGCCGATGCTGACCCTGCTGGTCCGCATCGCCGCCGAGGTGCGGGACGGCAAGGTGCGCGGCTATGTCGTCACCTTCGACGACATCACCGAACTGGTGTCGGCACAGCGCAAGGCGGCCTGGGCCGACGTCGCGCGCCGCATCGCGCACGAGATCAAGAATCCCCTGACGCCGATCCAGCTGTCGGCCGAACGGTTGCGCCGCAAGTACCTGAAGGAGATCTCCAGCGACACGGAGGTCTTCACCATGTGCACCGACACCATCGTCCGGCAGGTGGACGACATCCGCCGCATGGTGGACGAGTTCTCCGCCTTCGCGCGGATGCCGCAACCGGTGATGAAGCCGGTCAACATCAACGATCTGGTCCGGCAGGCGGTATTCCTGCAATCCAGCGCCCACACCGGCAAGATCCGGTTCGAGACGCGGCTGCCGTCAGGCCCGCTGACGGTGGCCTGCGACAGCCGGCAGATCTCGCAGGCGCTGACCAACCTGCTGCAGAACGCGGCGGACGCCATCGAAGGGCGCGGCCAACCCGCCGACGGATCGGAACTGCCGCCCGGCGAGGTGTCTATCGCGGTGGAGGACGACGGCGAGAAGGTCGTCGTCACCGTCGAGGACAACGGCAAGGGCCTGCCCGGCGGCGAACAGCGCGACCGGCTGACCGAACCCTATGTGACGACGCGGGCCAAGGGCACCGGGCTGGGGCTCGCTATCGTCAAGAAGATCATGGAGGACCATGGCGGCGTGCTGACCCTGGAGGACCGCGAAGGCGGGACCGGGGCGCGCGTGACCCTGGTCGTTCCACACCCGGTTACGGCCGCGAACGACGCGGGCGGCCGTGACGACAGGCCGGCGGAGACCGGCGGAGAGTTGAGGCACGAAGCCCATGGCGCATGACATTCTGATCGTCGACGACGAAGCCGATATCCGGATGCTGATAGCCGGCATCCTGAACGACGAAGGCATCAAGACCCGCGAGGCCGCCGACGCCGATCAGGCCTTCGCCCAGGTGGCGGCGCGCCGGCCGAGCCTCGTCGTGCTCGACATCTGGCTGCAGGGCAGCAGGCTGGACGGCCTGCAGATCCTCGAACAGCTGATGCGGGATCACGCCAATCTTCCGGTCATCATGATCTCCGGACACGGCAACATCGAGACCGCGGTGCAGGCGATCAAGGTCGGCGCCTACGACTTCATCGAGAAGCCGTTCAAGGCCGACCGCCTGCTGCTGATGGTGGAACGCGCCATCGAGGCGGCACGGCTGAAGCGCGAGAACCAGGAACTGAAGCTGCGCGCCGGCGGCGACGCCGAGCTGATCGGCAGGTCCTCGGCGGTCAACCAGGTACGCCAGTCGATCGACAAGGTGGCGCCCACCGGCAGCCGCGTGCTGATCTCCGGCCCGGCCGGAGCCGGCAAGGAAGTGGTCGCACGCCTGATCCATGCCCGTTCGCGCCGCGCCGGCGGTCCCTTCGTCGGGCTGAATTGCGCCACCATGCGGCCGGAACGGCTGGAGATGGAGCTGTTCGGCACCGAGGCCGGCGTCGACGGTCCCGGCCGCAAGATCGGCACCTTCGAACAGGCCCACGGCGGCACGCTGCTGCTGGACGAGGTCGCCGACATGCCGCTGGAAACCCAGGGCAAGATCGTCCGCGCCCTGCAGGAGCAGGTGTTCGAGCGGGTCGGCGGCGGCCAGCGGGTCGAAGTCGACGTGCGCGTCATCGCCACCTCCAACCGCGACCTGCAGGCGGAGATCGAGCAGGGCCGCTTCCGCCAGGACCTGTTCTACCGCCTGTCGGTGGTGCCGATCCGCGTGCCCTCGCTGGCAGAGCGGCGCGAGGACATCCCGGTGCTGGCCCGCCATTTCATGCAGCGCTCCGCCGAGGCATCGGGCCTGCCGATCCGCGAATTCGGCGAGGATGCGATGGCCGCCCTCCAGGCCTATGACTGGCCGGGCAACGTGCGACAGCTTCGCAACGTGGTCGACTGGCTGCTGATCATGGCCCATGGCGACCCGAAGGAGCCGATCCGCGCCGACACCCTGCCGCCGGAGATCGGCGCCATCACGCCAACCGTCCTGAAATGGGACAAGGGCGGGGAGATCATGGGCCTGCCGCTCCGCGAGGCGCGCGAGGTGTTCGAGCGCGAATATCTGCTGGCCCAGGTCACCCGCTTCGGCGGCAACATTTCCCGCACCGCGTCCTTCGTGGGCATGGAACGCTCCGCCCTTCACCGCAAGCTGAAGTCGCTGGGCGTCCATGGCAGCGAGAAGGGGAAGATGTTCATCGAGTGAGTGGGGAGTGGCCCCCCGATTTTCCCGCCAGTCAGGCAACCTGTCGCGAGTTCCCCCTTGTCCGCTTCCATGACCCTGCCGCGCGCCGTCATCTATGACTGGGACAACACCCTGGTCAGCAACTGGGACACGGTGCGCGAGGCGCTGAACCATGCGCTGGTGTCCTTCGGCCTCGCTCCCTGGAGTGCGGAGGAGGCGCGGGAGCGGATCAAGGCGTCGTTGCGCGACAGCTTCCCGCGCATCTTCGGCGAACGCTGGACCGAGGCGCGCGACCTGTTCTACGCCTATTTCGCCGCCCATCACCTGGACGGGCTGAAGCCGTTGCCGGGTGCGGAGACGCTGCTGGCCCATTTCCACGAGCGCGGCATCTATCAGGCGGTGGTGTCCAACAAGAACGGCAAGTTCCTGCGGGCCGAGGCCGAGGCGCTGGGCTGGACACGGTATTTCGGCAAGCTTGTCGGCGCCCAGGATGCGGAGTTCGACAAGCCGCACCTCGCCCCGGTGCGGATGGCGCTGGAACCGGCGGGGTTCGAACCGGGGCCCGACGTCTGGTTTCTCGGCGATGCCGACATCGACATGGAATGCGCCCATGGCGCCGGACTCGTTCCGGTGCTAATAGGACTCGGCGAGGGGAGCGGCTTCGACCGTTTCCCCCCCGCCCATCGCCACACCGACTGCACGGCGCTGCACAGCGTCCTGTATGGCTTGGTTGACGGCAATGGTGATACCATATCCCTCCAAACGGCTGTCGAGACGGTACCTGCGCGCACCAAACCTACACCGTGAAACGGGGAGCGGACCGCCTTTAGACAAGGGGTCCCAAGAACATTGAAGAAGGGGGCATGAAAAATGTCTGAAAAAAGCCAGAACGTGCAGGATGTGTTTCTGAACCACGTCCGCAAGAACAAGACTCCCGTAACCGTCTTTCTCGTGAACGGCGTGAAACTCCAGGGCATCATTACTTGGTTCGACAACTTCTCGGTACTGCTGCGGCGCGACGCGCATTCCCAGCTCGTATACAAGCACGCAATCTCGACGGTCATGCCTGCACATCCAATTCAACTTTTCGAGCCGCCCAAGGAAGGTGAAAGCGTCTGATCCCTTGACCAATGGTAACGGCGCGGCCCCGGAAGGCGCCGCGCGGGCCATCGTGGTCCACCCCGTCCTCCGCAACGAGGCGGATGGGGATATGCGCCCTCCCGAATCACGGCTCGAGGAGGCGATCGGTCTTGCCCAGGCGATTCAGCTGGATGTGATCCATGCCGAATGCGCCAAGGTGAACCGGCCGCAGCCATCGACGCTCCTCGGCTCCGGCACGGTGGAGCAACTGGCACAGGTCGTGGAGGAGAACGAGGCGACGCTGGTCATCCTCGACCACGCCCTGTCGCCGGTGCAGCAGCGCAACCTCGAACGGGCACTGAAGGCCAAGGTCATCGACCGGACGGGCCTGATTCTGGAGATCTTCGGCGCCCGCGCCCGCACGCGGGAAGGCATGCTGCAGGTCGAACTGGCGTCCCTGACCTACCAGAAGTCGCGGCTCGTCCGTTCCTGGACCCACCTAGAACGGCAGCGCGGCGGCTTCGGCTTCCTCGGCGGCCCCGGCGAATCGCAGCTCGAACTCGACCGGCGCCTGATCGGCGACCGGATCATCAAGATCAAGAAGGAACTGGAGGAGGTGCGGCGCACCCGCGGCCTGCACCGCAAGGCGCGCGCCAAGGTGCCCTACCCGGTGGTGGCGCTGGTCGGCTACACCAATGCGGGAAAATCGACGCTGTTCAACCGCCTGGCGAATGCCGACGTCTTCGCCCAGAATCTGTTGTTCGCCACGCTCGACCCCACCATGCGGCAGGTGACTCTGCCGTCCGGGCGCAAGGTGATCCTGTCGGACACCGTCGGCTTCATCTCCGACCTGCCGCACGGACTCGTCGCCGCCTTCCGCGCCACGCTGGAGGAGGTGGACGCCGCCGACATCATCCTGCATGTCCGCGACATCGCCCACATCGACAGCGACGCCCAGAAGGCCGACGTCCATGAGGTGCTGTCCGACATGGACATCGATCCGGAAACGGACGACCGGGTGATCGAGGTGCTGAACAAGATCGACGCGATGGACGGCGAAAGCCGGGCGGCGATCCTGGCCCAGACCAGCCGCAACCCGCGTGCGGTTGCGGTATCCGCCCTGTCCGGCGAGGGGATCGACGATCTCGACCGCCTGCTGGACCAGCGGATGAACGTGAACCGGCAGGTGGTCGACCTGTCGGTGGAGTTGGGCGACGGTGCGGCGCTCGCCTGGCTCTATGCCAAGGGCGAGGTTCTGGACCGCCGGGACGACGAGGAGCGGGCGCATCTGCACGTCTCTCTCGACCCGGCCGACCTCGCACGGTTCGAGAAGCGGTTCCAAACGCAATCTCGGGCCTGACGGTACAGTCAATGCGGATGGGGCAACCTTAGGCGGTGCCTTGCCGCATTGGCCAAACGGAATGGGTGCAGCGCTGGCTATGACCTGTTGCACCCCACTCCGGTCTTACGACGAATGCGGCGTGGTCATTTCCCCGTTGGGGTCCGATTATGGGAACGGAGCATCGCGCTCCCCCAAGTGGAGGACTGCCAATGCGGTTGCAAACCGATCCGTCGTGTTTTTCGATCACGGCTTTCCTCGCCGATCAGGTCGCTTTGGTTGCCCGTGAGGAGAAGTTGCCGCCGGGTGCGGCGCTGCTGCGGTTGCAGGAATTGTCGCGCACTCCGGAAGGACGTGCCACGCTGATCCGCCTGATCGACGCTGCCGCGCAGCGGGAGCCGAATGCCGACGAAGCCGCCAAGATCGCAGCGATCTGCCGCGAGCTTGCGGCCTGGGGCTATGGCGAGGGGCGGCGGTGCGCCGGCTTCCCCGAAGCAAACCACCGCGCCGCTGCATGACGGTGCGTGTAGGTGATTTGACACACGCTTGATGGATGACTGCGCAGGTGACGGCGGGCCATAATGAGCCGTTCGCCATCGCCGCGGTCTTGTCGTGCTCCGTTCCTCCTCCCGTTCCGTCCTGACCGGTGCCGGTCGCCTGCTTCCGGCCTTGCCGGTGCTTCTGGCGCTCGCCCTGCCGTCCGCGGCGCCATCTGCGGCGGAGCCGTTGCAGCCTGGAACACCCCTTCCGCCCGGCTATGTCGAAGAACCGGACGTACCCCCGGAAGACCCGCTTCCACCCCCGCCGCAGCCCCTTCCGGTGGCCCCCGACGTACCGCTGGTCATCGCACCGGACGCCGTCGAATTGCTGAAGGAGTGCAAGCAGCCGGCCTTCACCGACTGTTTCCGCCTCTGGCAGCCGCCGCCTCCACCGCCGGAACCCGAGAAGGAAACCGCCGCCCCCCCACCCCCTCCACCGCCACCACCGCGGATCGACCCCAATG
>JBKHVJ010000234.1:0-43190 GCA_046570145.1 Alphaproteobacteria bacterium | reverse complement strand
GCGCCACCACCGCAGAGGCCGCGCTTGCCGCTGTGACGGCAGAGCGGGACAGGATGCGGGAGGCGCTGAGCAAGCCGGGCATGCTCGTCTATCTCGACGGCAGGACCGAAGACACGGCGCACGTCGTCGCGTTCCCGATGCAGACCGCCGACATCGACACAGACCGCGACCTGACCGAGAGCGCCGAAGCCATCTACGACGAGGCCGCCAAGCTGGGCTATGGCGCCGGATGCGCCGTCTGGTGCGAGTTCAGCCACTTCCCTGGCCAGTACGGCGACTACGGCATGTGCGAGATCGCGCCGGGCTACGAGTTCGTCGGCATCGACCCGGTGTTGACCGAAATGTTCGGCGGACGCCCGCCGGAAGAGGCCGCCGCCCTGTCGGCGAAGGAGGCGACCGATGAGCGCTGACCTGACCATCCTCGAAGAGATCGCCGCCACCGAAGCCAAGCTGGAGCAGCTCCGACGGCAGGCTGCCGCCGCTCCATGCGCCGAAGTCGGCCACCGCTGGAAGCATATCGGGGGCGCCAATGCCGGTTGCGGCCCCGACTGCGGCTGCTCCATCCCGGTTCATCGCTGCGATGTGTGTGGCGATTGCGACTATGGGGACAACGAAGAGGCGCGGGACACGGTAAGTGCCTGCGCCGCTGAACGGGCTGAAATGGGAGACGACGATGCCGCAGCCTGACCTGTTGGAGCGCGCCCGCTCCGCTGTGACGCAAGACGAAGAATGCTCGGTCCTTCGCGCTGCCGTCTGCCACTTCGTCGGTGACGCCATGCAGGCGATGCCGCTGATCGACATCATTGTTGCCGTCAGGTCCGGCAGAGCGCCCCGCCCCGTGCTGCTTGGCGTCGTCGCCGCGCAGCGCGGCGTTCTCGACGCCGAAGGCATCACCGACGAGAAGGCCCGCACCATCCTTCTCGCCACGTTCAACCGTATGTGGGAGGACAGCGAGCGGGACCAGCCCGACGAGTGGTTCCTGTTCGACATCGACTTTCAGGAAATCCTCGATGGCGCCGCTGCCGGGGCTCGCCGGGTGCGAACGTGGATCGTCCCGGCCGACAGCCGCGGCTCGTGGTGGCTGACCGCCAAGGGTCGCGACCTGTTCGACACGATCCTCTACGCCTCGCTGAAGGCGTGGCACGCCGAGCCAGGCCAGAGGACGCGGCATGGCTAAGGGCTGGCGACCAATGGGCACGCTCAGGCTTGACGGGCGCCCCGTTCTGACGGCGTGGGGCGCGGCCACAGTGAGCATCACCTACGCGAACCCTGGGCTTGACCTGGCCATGTACCGCGCGTGGCGGCCACTACCGAAGGCCCCGCCATCAACCCCGAATGCCGGAATGGAAGACGAGCCCGATGCTCATCCATCAACCCGAAACGCCGAATAGCCGAACTTTGACATGGAGGCGCGCCTTGGTGGACCTTGTAAGCAGATTGCGGAACCTAGCCGACCTAGACGCCCGATCTGGGGAACCGCTTGGCATCTGCATGCGCGAGGCGGCCGATGCCATCGAGCGCCTGCACAGGCTCCACGAGGAGCGCGACGCTATCGGCCGCAGCTTTGACGCCAGGGTTGAAGCCTTGATCTCCGAGAACGACAGGCTGATGCAGGACCGGGAGCGCATCCAAGGCGCATACCTTGGGGCGGCGGCCAAGATCGAGCAACTGCGGTCGGCCATCGCTGAGATGGGCAACACGGCCAACGCCGCCCTAGTCGATGACGATGCGCAGCACGACGCCCTGCTGGCCGTCGAGCGGATGGCCCGAGCGGCGCTCAGCCAGGAGGTGCGGCCGTGAGACCGTCTCTGATGCTGATGGTGGTCGGGGCGTTCCTCATGGGCTGGTCGCTCGGCGTGCTGACCGAGAAGACAGCCCGGGGCGATTACAACGTCAGCCGGAGCGCGCAGCCATGAGCATGCGCCGCTTCCTTCTCCTCGGCTGCGCGGCAATCGCGCTCGCGGTCGGGCTGCACCGTGACGACGTGATTGCCTTCCATCCGAAGCCGACACGGCGCCGTGATGCCGCCTGACCATCAACCCAGCTTTACGACTTTTCACAGATGGGGGTTCGCAGGGTCATCAACCCGACTTTGCGAATACCCGAAAGCAGAAGCCGATAGCGAGCTTTCTGCGCGGCTCATAGCCACCCTGGAGGCCAGCAATGCAGACTGACGCGCCGCGCAAGGACGACCTGTTCGCCCGCGCAAAGGGGCCGCGCCGTGAAGTGGATGGCGACTATCACCTGCCGTGCCCTTGGTGTGACGCCGACAACGGCGACCTGACCGCCGACCAGAACGACGACGGCTCATCGACCTGCGTCGAATGCGGCAAGGAGTTCGTGTGTCCGGACGAGCGCGGCGCTCTCGTGTGCGTCGGCCTGCTGTCGCCGGCTGACATGAAGTACATGGCGATGCGGGCCGCAGCGAAGGAGGCGGAAGGCCATGAGTGACACTATCTGGCAGCGCCATGACCTGACGCCATTCGAGGCAGGGGCGGCTGCACGGCGAAACGGCGAGCAATCGCCAGGACCGGCGGGGCCGCGGTCAAGCTGGGCAGAGCGGCTTTACCGGCGCGGATGGTGGAGCGCCGACAGGGCTATGCGGGCCGCGCAGGAAGGGGAGAAGGCGGATGGCTGACGACCCCGCGGCAGAACTGGCGCGGGCTGATCAGATGGAGCGGCAGGCGGAGGCATTCGAAGCGCAAGCCAAGACACTCCGCCGGCAGGCCAGACAGACCAGGGCCAAGCATGCCAACTGGCGAGACCCGGCCCTTATCGAAGCACTCAACAAAGCCATAGGTGGAAGCAATGGCAACGATACCTGACATTCGCGGCGAAATCCTCGTGGTGGCGTCCAGCGTTGAGGCTGGCGTCATCCCTGCCGACTTGGCCCGCACACTCCGGCGCTGGGAGCTGGACCTGCACCGCCGGAAACCGGTCCAGCGTACGCCGCCGCGCCGCAGGGGGCAGAGCGCAGCCGACGACATCCGCGCCTATGCCGCCGCCAACCCAGGCGCCAGCTATCACGAGATCGCCAACGCGACGCGGACCACCATCGGCCGCGTATCGGAAGCTCTGGCCGGCAAGCGCACCTAGTGGCATTTACGCCACAGCAAACGCAAACCCATCATACCAGCTAACACGGAAGCGCCGGTTACAGCCCGGCGCGGAAAGGGGCACGCTTTGGTCCAAATCTGCGAAGCCGAGTGGGATATGGTCCGGAAAGCACGAAAGGACGAAGACGACGAACTGACGGCGACAGAGATGGAGATACTAGGCCGCAATGTCCGCCTAGAGCTTCCAATCTACGACCTTGCCGGGATGAAGGAAGCGGCAGACATGCTGATCGGGCTGGGCAATCAGATCAAATTCATCGCGGAGCAAAGAGGGCACAGGAAGGCCGACAAGCTGTTCGCCATCAGGTCTCACGTCCACTCTGTTAGGGATAGGCTCCGAGTCGTGAATGGACGCAAGGGCCGGAAGTATGATAAGGTCTAACGAAGCTCGGAACGAATATTTCTCCAAACCATATCTAGTGCTGACAGTATTTTATGTCGGAATTCCGCTTATGCGTGTTTTGTTTCCATGTTGGAGGTGATGGTGGCATTGCGGCTCTTTGTGTTACCGGCTCTGCTGATCGCAGCGAATATTCCTCTCGCGCAGGCCAACGGATACGCAAAGGAGTATTTGCAGCGTGTGCGCCCTGGAATGTCTGAGGCGAGCGTTCGCAGAATATTTTCGGAAATACGGTGTGATGAAGTTAGAGAGCGACTTCATCAAGACCGTGTGAATGGCAAGATCCAAGACCGGCTAAATTTAGAATGCGTCGCGCGTAACCTTTATTCCCCTTACAATGTCGATTTCTCTCCGTTGTCAAAGGGGCGGAAGGCTCAGTCGATCAGGTATATCTGGATAGATGTTAGAGACGAAGATGTGATAGCCGCGGAGGTCGCAGAGACCATTGGGCTACCGATGGCAAAAAAGGAATGGCAAAATACGTTAGGAAAAACATACCCGTGCTGGTTCTTCGAGAATAAAGCCGTCAGAGCGCCTCTGTGTCACAACAGCGAAGATGAAGGGTATCGGGTATGGCACTTGGGTTACACAGCAAAGCGCTAAACCGGCAGCGCATGACGAAGAACAAGACCTTTGCGTGTATCGATCGGCGGACCTAGCTACAGTACAGTCGCATCAGCAACCAACCTATGATGGAGCACTTGATGCGCCTGTTTGGGGTTAAGGGGTTTCCAGAAAGCTCAGAGATCCCCACCGTGGTCTGGCACGTTCGGGCCATGTCGGCCGAGCGCGCAATCCAACTGGTGAAGGGGCTGCCAGACGCCGCCGGCTTGCGCCTCGTGGCTGTCGACACCGGCTGTGGCCTGCCGGTCGAAAGCGTTAGCCAAACCATGCCATGGCCGTGGCCCGACAAAGCAGCCTGAACCTTGGTGACGCTACATCCGTGCAGGCCGGCCGGCAGGCTGCGCCGGCATCTCCCTACTTCCAACCGACCGCAGTAGGTCCGTTTGATCGACCAGTTGCTCCGCGATCAGGTGGATGACCTCGCCCTCGATCTGCACGCGGCCCTTCACCGCCAGCATGCTGGCTCCCAGGATAATGCGGCGCTGCTGCTCGAAGAGCTTCTTCCAAACGATGATGTTGGCGATGCCGGTTTCATCCTCAATCGTCAGGAATAGCACCCCGTTGGCCGATCCCGGCCGCTGCCTGACCAGCACCAGGCCAGACACCGTCACCCTGCGTCCGTCCCGCGCGCGAGCGAGATCGGCGCAAGGGATGGTGCCCTGCCCTCTCAGGTCCTGGCGAAGGAGAGCAACCGGATGGCTGCGCAGGCTCAAGCCCGTCATCGTGTAATCCTCCACCACCTCCCTGCCCCCGCTCATCGGCCTGAGGGTGACCTCCGGCTCCACCGCCTCTTGCGCAGCCCCGGCGGCCGCGAAGAGCGGCAGGGCCTCATCCCGGAGCGCCCGGATGGCCCAAGCAGCCTCTCGACGCGTAAGCCCCATACCGGCGAAGCCATCGGCGGCCGCCAGCTGGCGTAGTGCCGCGACCGGCACACCCGCCCGGCGCCACAGGTCCTCAACGTCGCCATAGGGACGATCCTCGCGGGCGGCGACGATCCCGGCGCCGGCGGCGTTGGCCAACCCTCTCACCTGCCGGAGTCCGAGGCGGACGGCCAACCTGCCCTGCCCCACCGGTTCCAACGTGCAGTCCCAACGTGAAGCGTTGACGTCGACCGGCCGGACCTCGACACCGTGGTCGCGCGCATCCCGAACAATTTGGGCGGGTGCGTAGAAGCCCATGGGCTGAGCGTTCAGGAGAGCGCAGGTGAAGACCTCAGGGTGATGGCACTTCATCCAGGAGGAGGCGTAGGCGATCAGCGCAAAGCTCGCTGCGTGGCTTTCCGGGAAACCGTATGACCCGAACCCCTCCAACTGCTTGAAGGTACCCTCGGCAAACTCCCGGCTGTAGCCGCGCGCCACCATGCCGTCGACCAGCTTGCTCGAAAATTTGCTGACACCACCCGTGAGCTTGAAGGTGGCCATAGCCCGCCGCAGCTGGTCGGCCTCGCCGGGGGTAAATCCGGCGCATTCGATGGCAACCCTCATCGCCTGCTCCTGGAAGAGCGGAACGCCAAGCGTTGATCCCAGCACCGCCCTGAGTTCCGGCGTGGGATAGTCCACCGGCTCCAGCCCCTCACGGCGGCGCAGGTAGGGGTGCACCATGTCGCCCTGGATCGGACCGGGCCGGACGATCGCCACCTGGATGACGAGATCGTAGAAGGTCCGCGGCTTGATGCGGGGGAGCATGGCCATCTGGGCGCGGCTTTCGATCTGGAAGACGCCCAAGGTGTCGGCCCGCCGGATCATCGCGTAGGTCGCCGGGTCCTCGGCAGGGATGCTGGCCAAGTCCATGCGCATGCCCTTGTGCTCCTCCAGCAGCTCGAAGGCCCGGCGCATGCAGCCGAGCATCCCCAGCGCCAGGATGTCGACCTTCATGATGCGGAGGACGTCAATGTCGTCCTTGTCCCATTCGATGACCTGCCGGTCCTCCATGGCGGCAGGCTCGATCGGCACCAACTCGTCGAGCCGATCCTGCGTCAGCACGAAACCGCCCGGATGCTGCGACAGGTGCCTGGGCGTGCCCATAAGGTGCTGGGCAAGCTCCAGGGTCAGACGCAGACGCCGGTCCTGCAGGTTCAGATTCAACTGCGTGGCATGCTCCTCCTCGACGCCTTCGTCGGACCAAGCCCATATCTGCCATGCCAGTGCGGCAGTGACGTCCTCTGTGAGGCCGAGGACCTTCCCGACATCGCGGATGGCGCCGCGTGCCCGGTACCGAGTGACCACCGCCGTCAGGGCGGCGCGGTGACGGCCATAGGTCTCGTAGATCCACTGGATGACGATCTCGCGCCGGTCATGCTCGAAATCGACGTCGATGTCCGGTGGCTCCCGACGCTCCGCCGATACGAAGCGCTCAAAGAGCAGGTTGTGCTTTTCAGGGTCGATGCTGGTGATGCCGAGCACATAGCAAACGGCTGAGTTTGCAGCCGATCCCCGGCCCTGACACAGGATGCCGCGGGAGCGGGCAAAGCAGACGATGCTGTGAACGGTCAGGAAATAGGGCGCGTAACCCAGTTGGTCGATCAGCCGCAGCTCATGCCTGAGCACCGCCTGCACCTTCTCAGGGGCACCGTTCGGATAGCGCTGTGCCGCCGCCTCCCAGGTCAGCCGCTCCAGCGACTGCTGCGCCGTCAGACCCGGAATCACGACCTCCTCCGGGTATTGGTACTGCAGCTCGTCCAGCCCGAACTTGCATCGCTCCACGATCTCCAGCGTTCGGGCCACCGCCTCTGGATGTCGGGCAAAGAGGCGGGCGATTTCTGACGGTGGCTGGAGGAAGCGGTCGGCGTACCGCTCCCGCCGGAATCCGGCGCTATCGATGGTGCAGCCCTTGCGGATGCAGGTGACGATGTCCTGCATGATGCGCCTGTCCGGCGCGTGATAGAGGACGTCGTTGGTCATCACGGTCGGCACACGGTGGGCCGCGGCCAGTTCTGACAGCAGGTGCAGCCGCAGGACATCGCCCGGTCGCCGGCGGAGCGTCAGGGCCACGTAGCACCGGCCGGGAAAGGTGTGGCGCAGCCGCGCCAGTTGCCGGGCGCAGCGGTCGTCCGGTTCGTCCGGCACCAGGATGGCGAGCAAGCCCTCGGCCCAATCCGCGACGTCCTCCCAGGCAAGATCACAAGCGCCCTTCCCCGCCCTGCTTTTCCCGAGCGTCAGCAGCCGGCAGAGCCGGCCGTAGCCCGCCCGTTCCATGGGGTACAGCAGCAAGGCCGTGCCGTCGGTTAGGTCAAGCCGGCTTCCGATGACCAACCGGACGCCGGTCTGCCGCGCCGCCTCGTGGGCGCGGACGATGCCCGCCAGCGAATGCCGGTCGACGATGCCCAGCGCGGGGATTCCCAGCGCCGCCGCCCGCGAGAACAACTCCTCGCAGCTGCTGGCCCCGCGAAGAAAGCTGAAGTGGGTTGTCACCTGGAGCTCGGCGTATGACGAGCCTGCGAGACCCCGCCCCTGCTCGGCCGCGCTCATCCGAACAGCCCATGGATGAACCATCGCATCGGCCCGGTGTCCGGGGAGCCTTCCCAGGATCGGTAGAGCCAGAAGCGCTCTCCCGCATGGTCCTCGACAGCGTAGTAGTCTCGCGCGGCCGCCATCTCACGATCTCGTCGCCACCATTCGCCGTGGATGCGCTCTGGGCCGTCGGCTCGCTTGATGAGCCGTCGTACGCCGCGCCAGGTGAAAGCCATCGGCGGGTGGTCAGGCATCAGGGCCATCGTCTCAATGGGCTCCGGTGGCGTCAGCAGGCGTCCCGGCCGCGGCCATTTGGAGGGCCAACCGGCTGGTACCGGCGGCGCCAGGGCGGGGATGCGCGTGACCGACCGCTCCGGTACATCGCTCTCCACCGGTGCGCACCGGAAAACCCTGTCGTGGCCGATCCGGTTGCCCAGCACATCAACCAGCCCGGCAATGGTGGCCACCTCGTCGGACGTCACGGGATCGTGCTCCCGAGCCACCAGCCGGCCGACCTCCTCAGCCGTTAGGGGTTCCGCAAGCTTGGCCGTCAAAATGGCGATCTCGATGCCGAAGCCGGGATCGACGCTGTCGATGCGCTCGACAAGCAGGCGGGTGAGGTGTGGAGCTGCGCGCACCGGCTTCGCCGTGCCGACGCGGATAGCTTGCATTGTGCCGTCCACGCGGTGCCAGAGCAGGTCCAGCGTCCTGGCGCCCAGCCCATGCTGCTCCAGCTGCCCGCAGAGGTCCTGCACCAGCGTCCCGATGACGGCCTTCAGCGCCTCGGCCGTGCTGATGGGCTCGACTAGGTTGCGTCGTGCCTGGACGGTCTCTACCGGGACCACAGGCACGATCGGATCGGCAACGCGGCCGAAGACCTGGTCCAGCCGTCGGCCGGGCAGCGTGCCGAACCGATGGGCCAGCGGTGCACGTGGTGTCGCCTCCAGGTCGCCGATGGTCTCGAAGCCCAGACGCCGGAGTTCCATCGTCATCTCTGAGGGCAGCCGCAATGCGGCCACCGGCAAGGCGGACACGACCTCCAGCGTATCGTCCACCACGCACGCAGGTCGATGCCCGAAGCGCGCGATCGCATTGGCTGCCGCCGGCGTGCCGGCGACCGCGGCCCGCGCTGCAACGCCCATGGCGGCGAGGCGCCGGATCAGATCGTCGAGCAGCGGGCGTTCGCCGCCCAGGAGGTGGCTGGCACCGGTGACGTCGATCCACAGGCTGTCCGGAGGATCCACGGACACCATCGGGCTGTAGCGGAGCGCCCACAGAGCCAGCCGGTGCAGGCCCTCGGCATCGGCATCAGGATCGGCGTCGGCAACCGTCAGGTCCGGCACCATCGCCCGCGCATGGGCGAGCGGAATACCTCGGCGCAAGCCGAGCCGATGCGCGGCGCCGTCCACCGCGGTGATGACGCGTTGCGCGCCGGTCGAGGCGACGACGAAGGGGGTGCCGGCCGGCTCATCGGTCTCAAGTACCGAACCGGAGCCCGACCTGTCGCGACGTCCCTTCGATGAGCGTGCCCTGACGCGAAGCCGATCCGTCGGCCAGGTGGGCAGGTAGACCGAGACGACCCTCTTCATCGCAGCCCTCAATATCCCACTCGCCCGCCCCGCCCCCACGACACCGCACCAGTTCCACCCGCCATCGCCTGCGGCCGATTCCCGGCGTCGGCAGCGGGCTGGACGGCAGGGTCGAGACCCGCCACCGGGTGACGGCGGCCGTGGGCTGGCCAACCTCGACGGCGGCCGCGGCCGGGCTGCGCCACCGGCGCAGAATGATGGCCGTGACGCCGGACTGCTCAGCGGCGATCTGCATGCGCCTCGACGCCACCATTGGCAGCTTGGCGAGCTCGCCCACCACGGCGGCCAGCCCGCGATGCCGCAAGCCCTCCTCGAGCAGCAGTGGCAACATCTTCTCGTCAAGCGCGTCGGCATAAATGACCCGGTTCGGGTTCAGGCCGACATGGGACAGCGCTGGGGCGAACAGGTCCGGCGCCCGCAGGCACCAGAGCACCGGCCCGGTCATTCTGGCCAGGATGCCGGCGACGAAAAGGGTGGCGGCCGCGGCATGGCTCGAGCCCAGGTCGCCACCCTGGGCCACCTCATGGACAGCCCCCAACGCCAGTCCACCGCTCGGCAGTCGGTCGTCGATCTCGCTGATCCCGAAGGGCAGCACGCGCACCGCACGGCCCCCGCCGTTCTCGATCTGGCGGATGCGGTTTCTGAGATCCTGGATAGCGGAGCGCGGGTCAGGAGACATGTCCCTTTAGACAACAGGCTAAGGATTATGTTCCCTTTTTGTTCTCTAAAAACAGGAGCGCTGTCAAGCTTTGGTTTCTGGAGTGGCTGGCTAAGCCGTCAAGCTCCGGCCGGCGGTCCAGCGCGCATATCGGAGGGAAGGCTGCGCCGGGAGGGTCGCTGCCCAGCGAGCAGCATGCGAATGATCTTCCGCCCGACGCTGCTGCGGAAGCGTCGGCGGGGTGACGGCTCCGGTTCGACGCTCGTCTCCGCCCGGCACGCCTCACGAAAGTAGCTGATCGAGTAGATCCGCAAGGCCTCTGTGAGCGATAGGCTTCCGCGTCGCTTGTCCAGCTCGGATACCAACTGGTTCAGGGACACGCGCTCAATGCTGCAGATCTCGTCCACCGCCTCCCAAATCACGGTATGCAGGCGGATGCTGGTACGGCGGCCATTGGCCAGGACATTTCGGCAGAGCAAGACCTGCTGGAAAATCGGGCTATTCGACATAGACGACACTCCACAGACCCTGCGGGCTTCCGACACCCTCGGCCGCATACATTCGCATGCCGTTGGCGGCTGTGAAGCATTTCACAGGAGCGGCTGACCAGGATCGGACTTCTGCACCCGCTCGGCCGAACGAACAGGAACGGATGATTACGGTACTATGCTCCTGACTCCAGGACAATCAAATATGATATCTGTGGGCTCGTTTTCGTGGAAGCGGCGCAGCCGTCGTTGATGGACGGCTGCGCCGGCATAGCGGTCCATCTCCCGGCTCAGCCTTTGTGGACAGCCTTCCGTGGCTCGATCTTGCTCCGATCGCCATCCGTGGGATCGAGCGGTGTCCCGGCAAACGGATTACCGGCGCCGTGACCGGCCCGCCGATGCCCGGCCTCGGAGGCCCGTTGACGATAATAGGAGCAAATGTAGACGCGAACCGCGCTGCTGAAGGTCACGATATCAGAGCCACTCATTGACCGCCGGGACTCTGGCGCCCCAGCATCGGCACCTCTTCCCGCGCCATCGATGCGCGCTGCGAGCATCGTGAAGATCTCGTTGAGAGGCATCTCCTCCTGGATAGCGATCTCCTCCAACATCATCCACATCGATTGCTCGAGCCGGATGCTGGTTCGCTTGGTCCCGATCATGATGTTGCGCGACTTCAGTCCCTGCAGGCCATTCGCGAAATCGCGCTTCATGGTGGAATCCTGTCGTATAATGGATAACGCCCGCCATCTGGGCGCGTACCGGCGCCTATGCTCCTCTCCGTTCGCGAAAGACCGTCCGACCCGGAAAGTGCCGCCACGCCGGCGCTCACCGCAATCTCGACATCCTCCGCCATCCGTTGTGGATAGCCTCGGAAATAGTTGACCAGGAAGATCCTTATTGCGGAGGTGAAGCTCACTCCGGCTGGACGGTGCTCGTCCACGAAGAGACTGAACTCACGCGACGTCATTCCCAGCTGAGCCCGCACTTCGTCGAACGCTTCCCACAACGTCCGCTCAAGCCTTATGGACGTCCTGCCCTGTCGCACCACGAGGTTCCGGGACCGTAGAGCGGCATTCTGCCCCCGCCTGCCGCGCGGCTGAACGGACGTGTTCATGCGGCGCACTCCACCAGCCGCCGCTCCGGATAGGAGAGGGCCTCTTCAAAATGGGATGTGCCTGCATCCGCAGTTCCCCGGGCGATGAGCCTGTGAGTGCCCGCAGGAAGCCTGTAGCGGAGGGGATATAGCTGCTCTCCATGGTACGAGATCGGTGTTCCAACAACGCTTGCCCCAAACCGCTTCCAAAATCCCACACCGGCCTCGCGGCTGAGCCCGACGACCTCGGGATACCCCTTCGCCGCACACAGTCTCATGGCAAAGCGGACTAGGCGAAGGAACACCTTCAAACTGCGATATTCGGGGCGGATCGCCATACGTTCGAAACGAGCAAAGCCATTGAACCATCGCAAACGAAGCGTTCCCACCGGCTCGTCACCAACCCAAACGAGCAGATGCGAACTCGCAAAATCATTGGCATCAAATTCATCATGGTAACGGCATCCTGGCTCCGCAAGAAATACTGAGGCCCTGATGGTGAAGGCCATAATCTGTTCCATCGGGCTCTCGACCAATGTTACGCGAACATCTGTCTGCCTAGTGCGTCGCTCAGACTCGATCTTTGACGTCCGGGACTCAACCGCCATACCATCGTATGTATTTTTAAAGAAGTCGCCGTCCATGCTGCCCCCCTTCGACTTGGTGAGGACATTCGTATGGTCTGGACATACAAATGGGTATCCGGCACCGTGGGCATGGGGGTGTGCGTCAGTGCACAGCGGCGCAATTCGGCCGTCATGGATGGGGAAAAGCATGTCCGGAGAGGATTGGAACAGCATCAGGCTGGTGCTGGAAGTCGCCCGCTGCGGCTCCTTCAAACGCGCCGCTGAGGCACTTGGCGTCGACCATGTGACGGTCAGCCGCCGTCTGACTGCGCTCGAGCAGCGGGCAGGCGTCGCTCTCTTCAATCGCCGGACCACCGGCTCGACCCCGACCGAAGCGGGCCGCCGTCTCATCAACGTGGCGGAGGTCGCCGCCGAGGGCGTGGATCGCTTCCAGAGGACCTTGAAAGGGCTTGCCGCGGAATCCGACCCGGTGTCGATCGCGGCGCCTGAAGGCGTTGCCTCCTACCTGCTGGGGCCGGCCATCACCGGTATGGGCGATGACCGCCAGCCTTTGCACCTCGGCCGCCGCTCGCAGACGCTCCCACCGATTTCACTCGCGGCACCCGACATGTCGACGGCGGACATCGAGGTCCTTCTGCTGGCGCCCGGCGAGGACGTACCGCGCCCACCCGAGACCCGCGTGCGGCATGTGGGCCGAATGCGCTTTGTACCCGTCGCTGGACGCCGGTACCTCAACAGCCATGAGATGCCAAGGCGTTTCAGCGACCTGAAGCACCATCGTTTGCTGAACCATGCTCTCTACCAACGTGACCCTGGCCTGCAGCCATGGAACGACGTCGTCTCGACAGCACGCATTGGCGTTCAACTCACCGCCCAAACCTCCTCCGCGCTGCATCATCCGATCGTCGCCGGCGCAGGGGTTTGTCTGATGCCGGACTTCTCGAGCGTCATCGACGATCAGGTCATCGCGTTGGCCGTGAATCCCCCGGTCATGCCAACGGAGATCTGGCTCGCCGCGCACTCGGATGACCTGCGCCGCAACTCCGTCCGAATGGTCTTCGACACGGTCGCCGCCATGTTCACGGGGTCGCCATGGTTCGCGGCAGATCGTTGAAAGAGCGGACGAGCTCCGTTCAGGCTGCAGCCGAAGCGCTCCCGTCCCCGCTGGCCCGCAGCCCGGCGAGCAGCGTCGGAGAGAGCGATACCGTGATGGAACGTGATGCTTGCCGGCCTGCATCACTGCGTGAGCGGGGGCGCGGGGGCCGAGACGCTGCATCGCGCCAGTAATTGAGGGTGTAGATGCGAAGAGCTTCCGTGAGAGGGAGTGCTCCGCGCACGTCGTCAACCTGGCTACACAGCAGGTTCAAGGTAAGGGCCTCGCGGGCACAGATTTCATCAACATGTCCCCAGATGTCCTGATGAATTCGAATGCTGGTACGGCGACCATTCACAGAGACATTTCTGCATTGCAGCGAGGTTCTCATCGCTCTTGCTCTCCGAGATATTCTGCCCACCCGATGCGTTCCTGCGAACGCGCACTTCGCCTAAGCGCATGGCCTCTCTTCGAGTCGCCGCATCGGCTGCAGCTTCGGAAGGAGGACACTCACCCAAAGGAGAGTGGTTAGACCCTTAACCTACCCTTTCGGGTTAGCGCAAGGCGCAAAAATGTCTATATTTTAATACAAATCCTTCATTACTGATCAACTCATTGTTATAGAAAGGTTATTTTATTAGTCTCATGTGTCAGAAAATTTTTCGGCGACCTACCATCCCGCCATATCAGGTCGTTTGCTGCCGCATTATCCTACTTTCGGCGCCTCCACCCGCCGCCGAACCTACCCCATGGGATAGGTCACCTATCCCATCTGCGCATCACGTGTACCATTTCTGGATAGATGCTGTATAACCCCACCGCAGGTAACGGTCTTGATCGCCCGCCCCCCCGAACGGCCCAAAGCATGCAAATTCTGTTAGCTGACGATCACTGGTTCACGGCTGAATCCATCGGCGCTCTGATGAAAGAGCAGGTGCCGAATGGGCGTCTCTACACTGCAAATTCTCTTAGTGAAGCAATTGAGATTGCGCGCCAGAACATAGAGCTTGACTTGATCATCCTTGACTTGCACATGCCGGGCATGGACGGGTTCAATGGGATCATCAGGATCAGGCAGGTGCGGCCGGGCGTCCCCGTTGCAATCATGTCGGGGGATCAGGACCAGAGTTCGATGCAGTCAGCCCTTGCGTTCGGGGCGGTCGGGTATATCCCCAAGACCTATCCACGGGATTCGCTTATCGCGGCCATGCGCCTCATTGCCGGCGGAATGGTTTTCGCTCCCGCAGGTGCCCTGCCATCACAGCTGGGCCACCTGCCCGATCCTACTGGAGCGGTGGTTCCAGACCACCAGCAGGATGCCAGGCGCATCGATGAGCTTTCAACGCTGAGCGATAGGGAACGCGCGGTCTACGAGCTTCTACTCCGCGGAAGAAAAAACAAGATCATAGCGGAAGACCTGAAGATTTCCGAAGCAACTGTTAAGCTTCATGTTCGGAACGTCCTAAGAAAACTCGGCTATAAGGACCGTGTCGATCTTCTTGCCAATCGATAGCGCGTGGTCTGAACGACATCGGCGGCGTCATGTTTAAGCAACCTTCCAGTCGTGTGGCTGCCCCCACCAGGTAAGAAGTCACCGAGAGAGGAGCGCCGCCGGGGTTGATTGCACATCGTTCGCATGCTCATTATCCCATCGGAGATCCAAAGACACTCCAATGGAGGTACCCATGATGCGGAACAGCGCAATTTCGCGGCGGAGACTGCTGATCGCCGGCACCTTTGCAATCGGCGCGATCTGGAGCGGGGGAGCGGTCGCTGCATCCAATGCCGGTGACGAGGTGATCCTCACAGTAAAGGGCCGCATTCCTGCGCCCCGGGAGTTCACGTTGTCGGCCTTTGAAGAGCTCGGCCTGTCTCAGCTCTCGACGAGGACGCCGTGGGATCAAGACCCCGTTGCCTTCCAGGGTGTTCGCCTCAATCGCTTTCGCGAGGCTCTGGGAATCAGCGGCAATCTCCGCGTTACCGCGCTCAACGACTACAGCTCGGTAATCCCGGCCGAGGACAGCGAGTTCAATCCGATCTTGGCCACGCGACGGGCGGGAGTCCCGTTGTCGGTTCGGGACAAGGGCCCACTTTTTCTTGTGTATCCTTTCGATGAATTCCCCCAGCTGTCCAACGAAGCGATCTATGCGCGCTGTGTCTGGCAGATAACCCGTATAGACGTCATGTAGGTTCCGGCGCGGCGCCTTCATTACTGCCCAGCAATGCGCTATTCGCACGTCCTCAGCAACGTCGCGTTCTTCCTGCTTGCACTTGTATGTGCAGGCATGGCTGGCGTTTGGCTGCACGTCCGCGCTGAAATTTCGGCGGAACACGCGAATACAAGCAACTCTCGTGTCGAAAATGCGCAGTGGAGCCTGCACCAGTTCGACCTTGAGTATTACAGGTATTTGCGATCGATTGATTTGTACGCTCACCAGGAGGAGGATGAGAGGTCTCTACGAGTGCGGTACGAGATACTGCTCAGCAAAATTCCAGTTCTGAAGAACGACCATTTTCTGGTCATGACGGCTGGCTCGGACCTTGTCCAGATGATGACCAGCATCTCGGACAGGATCGCGGAGCTGGAAGCGCTGATGGAGGAGGCGATCCGCTCAGGCGATCCCCGGCGGTTCATGGAAGAGGCCCGCAAGATCGAGCCGGACCTCCGGATTTTCGTCGTCGCCGTGCATCACGCGGCGGCATCGGAAAAGTACGAGGATCGAGGGCTGTTTTTGTCCCGTCTCGACCGTCTGACCGACGATCTCATGGACCTTGCCTATGCAGCTGCTTTCATCATTGTGCTTCTGTACATCGTCATCTTTCTCGAAGCGCGCTCGCGAAGCCGGGCGGAAAAGCTCGCTGTCGATCTGGAGCAGGCGCGCAACGTCGCGGTCAGCGCCGACCGAGCCAAGTCGCTGTTCCTGGGCACCGTCAGCCATGAAATCCGGACCCCCATGAGCAGCATCATCGGCATGACCGATCTGCTGCTCGATTCCAATCTGCCAAGCACGCAGCGCCGCTGGGCGGAAACTGTAAGGGCCTCGGCCGGAAATCTGCTCACCATGGTCAGCGATATCCTTGAGTTCGTTCGGCTTGAGACATCGGAGATCACACTTTCAGAACGACCCTTCGACTTCGAGGCCGTTATCGAAACTTCGATGGAAGTAAATGCCCTTCAGGCGCAATCAAAAGGGCTCTGGCTTGAGTCATGCATTGATAGCGATGTCGAAACACATCTCATCGGCGATCAGGGTCGCCTGCAGCAAATCATCATCAATCTCGTCAACAACGCGGTGAAGTTCACGGTATGCGGCGGTGTTCTCGTGCGCCTCAGCGCGCGCCAGGGGCATGGCGGCTGCGTCGGATTGCGCTGCAGCGTGGTCGACACCGGCCGGGGGATCGCCGACGGCGATCAATCAAAGCTCTTCATACCCTTCAGCCAGATCGACAGTGACGGCAACCAGCGACCAGCAGGCTCTGGGCTCGGGCTTGCGATCTGCAAGGGGTTGGTCGAACGAATGGGAGGACGGATTGGCGTTTCGAGCCATATCGGCGCCGGCAGCGAGTTCTGGTTCGAGCTAGACCTTCCCCCGGTGGTGGCAAGCCGCCGGGCAGCCAAATCCAAAATTCCGGTTCCTGTCCGGGTCTGCGTCGGCTCGGCCGAGGAATATGCAGCGCTGTCCAGCAAGCTGGTTCGGCTTGGGTACCATCCCTTGCCCCCGAACACTCCCTTTCCAGATACCCCGGATACCGTCACCATTTGGGACGGTGCAGCGGCGGGACGCCTCCCTGCACACATTCCGCCGTCACGCTGCGTGCTGTTGGGCGATCCCGATGACGGCCACCAGCCGCCGGGATGCTGCGACACGCTGCTCAAGCCAGTAAGAACAGCAGTCCTCGGAGAGGTTCTCGACCGCCTCACGGGCCGTGGGGAAGCACCGGACCCCGCCGATCGCACTCTCCGGGTTCTCATTGCGGAAGACTCTCCTTCGATCGCCGAGCTGATGGGCACCCTCGTGCGACGTCTCGGGCATCACGCCACTGTCGTCGCGAACGGCGCGGAAGCGGTAGCGGCCGTCGAGCATGCGGATTTCGATCTGATCCTGATGGACCTGCAGATGCCGGAGATTGACGGCTTGGAAGCGACCAGAAGGATCCGCCGTCTGGGAGCTCCCCGCGGTGCCATGCCCATAGTCGCAGTATCGGCTGCTGTGCACCCGGACGAAACCATCCTCTGCTACGAGGCAGGTATGGACTCATTCGCCGCCAAGCCAATCCATGTCGATGTCCTACAGCGGGCCATTTTCTCTGCCATGGAACGTAATTACTCAACCAGGCGCCAGAAGATTGGGTCGGAGGCATAGGAAACTATTTATTAACTAGCTTCCTGCCATCGTTACCTCAACTTTTTAAGCGGATAATTATTCATGCAATACACCTTGCCTGCCGAGTTTCCACGCTGGCAACTTGCAACCACCCTTCCGCCTGCCGAGGCGCACGAGCGTCACCTCGCCGCTCCCGGCGATGTGACGGTGGTGATCCCGGTCAAGGACGACCCGGCGGGGCTTGGCGAAACCCTCGACACCCTGGCATCGCTCCCTCCGGAGCAACGCCCAGGAATGGTCTTGGTCGTCGATGACGGGTCGAGCGACGGCGGGGCCGCCACGCGCATGGCGGTGTCCGTGGTGGCGTCCGAAGGACTTCCGGCAGACGCCATCATCCTGGAGGCAAACCGGGGGCCGGCTGCAGCGCGCAACGCCGGCGCTGCCCGGGTTCAATCATCCTGGGTCTGGTTTCTCGACGCGGGCGTCCGGCCGGCATCGGGATTCCTGAGCGCGCTTTGTAGCGCCGGCCGGGACACGCCGGCCGTCGCCTGGACCGGTCGGATCCACGCAGAGCCGACAGGGCCGATCGCCGCCTATTATGAAGCTCAGGCGACGCTGTGCCCCCCATCGGACGGCGACGGACTGCTCCAGGCCTTCGTCACCGCCTCAGTCGTGATCAACATGCAGGCATTCGCGGCCACCGGCGGCTTCGACGTCCGCTTCCGGCGCGCTGCTTGTGAGGATCTAGACCTTGGAATGCGCCTGCGCGCCCACGGCATGATCGGATGGCTGCCAGAGGTCGGCGTCCATCACCGGTTCGACGAGGACCTCGACGATTTCCGCCGGCGGTTTCGCCGCTACGGTTTCGGTTTTCGTCAGTTCGGCGAAAAATGGGGTGTCGACATGGAACCCTGGCCGGTGAAATCCCGGTTGCCTGACAGCTTCAGCCAGCATCTTGCGCAGCTGCAGTTCGAGGAACTGACCAACGGCTGGCGGGAAGCACAAGCGCTCGAAGCCGAGCTGCGGCAAGCTTTGATGGCTCAACCATCGACCGAAATGCCGGCGGCCTGATAGGCCGCCAGGCTCTCGCCGATGGCACTCGTCAACTGGGCTCCAAGCAGGTGGACATCCTGCTTGGCAGATCCCGACCTTTCGGCTGCTTCGAGTCCTGCGGCGGTGCTGGCAAGCGCCACCGCCCCGAAGGACCTCGCAGACCCTTTCAGCGTGTGCAGAGACCTGACAATTTCGTTCCGGTTCAGGATGGCCAGGCGATCGACCAGCGCTCTCGTTTCGGTGAGGAAGCGACCGAGAAAGCGGGCAAGGTCAGCAGGCCCGACATCCCGAAGCAGAACCGAGAGGGCATAGCCGTCGAGGCGTGGGTCTTTTATCGGCAGCGTGGGCACATGCCGGTGCAAGCACTCGTACAGCGTCTCCCGGGATACCGGCTTGAGGAGAAAGTCGTTGATCCCCGAGGCAAGCGCAAGGTCACGCGCACCAGGTTCATCACGCCCGCTGACCGCGACGATCGGCACATTGCAGTTGGGCGCCGATCCCTGTCTGATGGTACTCGCCGCCGTCAACCCGGAAGCGCCTGGCAGGGTGAGATCCAGCAGGATCAAGTGGTAACCTCCCTTCGCTGCGGCTTTTACCGCGGCGTCAGCCGATGCCGCATCGTCGACCGCGTAGCCTGCGGCCTCAAGATGACGACGAAGCAACTCGGCATTCAGGGGGTCATCCTCGACGACCAGGATGCGACGCTGCTCGCCGACCGGCGCGATCGAAACCGACGCGTTCGCCGGCGGGACGATCCGCCCCGCCTGGTGGAGTGCCGTGGCAATGCGCGCGGCCAGGGCCTCAGCATCCCGCTGGCTATCGATACGCCGCGGCGCTGCGATCGCCCTCCGGATTATCGCCACCACCTCCTCGTCCATTGCTGCACCCCCCATTTCATTCGTGCTCACGTCATAGATCTGAGTGGGTTAATGACCGGTGAGCAATACCTCTGTATGCGCGCTTTCCTGCATTGCAATGGTCGGAACGCTACCCGCCCCCGATGCCCGACTCCGCCCGAAAGTCGTCCTATCGAAGGTGCCGGGACTGTTCCCCAGGCCCGACGCAGCGCACCAGGGTGGGACGTTGGTCCAGGCGCACGCGCAGCGGTGCAGACGTGACCGGTGAATCAACCGGTGCTATGCTGCATGCATCCGTGTGCGGCGCGCCCCGGCGCACAGCCATCACGCGTGGGCAACCACGAGGCACAGTAGAGCCGATGACCAGCATCATGAATGTAACGATACCGCCCAAGGGACGGATCGAGGACTCCAAAGCGCTTCGCGCGGTCTTGGAAGCATCCGGCCTTCAGGATGACCCCTTCGGCCAATATCACCTGTTGGCAGGGGCGCTGAAGGAATCTCAGGGGCCCGACGGCGAGGCTTGGCTTCGCTTCGCTCAGGACCTCGCAGCCCACCTTTCTGCGACAGGGCTCAGGCGATTTGTGCCGACCGGCCAACAGCCAAGCGAGCCGTTGGTCACCATGGAGGCATCGGTACAGCGTCTGGCCGCGCGCGCACCGATCGATACTGCCGATGTCCACGAGCGGCTGATCCGCGTCCTCGACGAGCTGCGGCGCCAAGCCCGCGATCATGCAGAATCCGTTCAGATCAAGCAGGAAAGTGACCGAAAGCGCTTTATCGAAGCGATGAAAGATCAGCTGCCAATCGCCCTCATCACCACCATCGCCCTGACAGCGCAGGCATTGCGCAATTTGGCCGGACGGCAGGGCGGCGACCGTGAACCGCTGCTGGCCGGCCTGGATGCCGGGATTCAGGCGATGCAGGAACGCGGGCTGCAACCGAATGAAGCTCTGACCAACCTCATTGCCGACGCCCGCCGCGCCAAGCCGGCCGAGCCGAGCGGGAATCACCGCGACAATGAGCGCGGGATCAGCCTTTAAGACCAAGAGGAAAATGGATGCATCCCAATCTGCCAAACGGCCGGCGTCGTTCGCACTTCGCGCTTGCAACCGGATGGGCCCAGGCGTGGCGCGCTGGGCGGATGAACATGCTGGTCATGGCATTCCTTTTCTGCCTATCACCGAATGCTGCTGGTTCGGCAGCCGACCTGCTGGGGCTGCCGGCTGAGAGCTTTCCCCCATTGACGGGTACCGGCGCGCTGGAGACGCAGGCGCGCATCACCCTGGAAGCGCCGGTGATCCTGAAGGCGGGATCCAGAGCGGAGATCACCGGAACGCTGAGCGGCAGCTCCTCGGCCTCGAAGCCGATACGGCTTCAAGGAAGCGTCGGCTTCGAAGCCGCCGCAAATGGGGAGGTGTCCGCGCGTGTCATCTGGACAAGGCGTCTGGGTGACACGGGCGCGCTCAACAGCGCCCTGGCCAGCCGCATGCGGGGCCCTGCCGGATCGGCGGTCCCCGCCGGCACCACTCTCACCATCGTGGGCGACATCGATGCCCTTCGCGCAGGCATCATAGGATTCGCCGTCTCGCTCAATGCCAAGGTTCGGGGCGGTTGCCCCGATCTCATTCATTACAGTCGTGGAGCGGTCGTCGCCCAGACCCGGAACTATAGGATCACCCCCAGCGGCAAGACGTTGCACAGCGACTGCTCGCCGGACGTGGCTGCGGGTCTTTGGCGCATCGAGCGCGACTATCGTGGCTGCGATTGGCAACCGGGCGATCAGGACAAGGTGTATCCCTCGTACCGTTTGGTCTACCGGCCTTTCGGAACGCAGGGTCCGATGACCCAGATTCAAAGCTGTTTGCCTGACCTCCAGATGCCAAGTGCTCCCTTCGGGATCACGATCGCCGGCTGCCCCCAAATACCGCACTTTCCTACAGGAGGCGTTGCGTTCGGGTCCTCCGCCGGGTCCACGACCAGCAGCACGACTGCGTCGCAACGCTATGGCTGGACGACCACCGACGGGGTATTCCGCGGCCTGACGCCGTGCCTCGATCAGGTGCCGGTCACCCTGACACACGAACGTCGCAGCTGCTCGCTGTCCAGCGTCCCGCCCCCCCGCACGACAGGCGCCTTTCAAGCCGACGCCGCCGGCGTGACCATGGCTGAAACCTATGTGCAGACCGATGTGGGAAGCACCACCTTCCGCAAGCTTCTGCCCTGTATTCCCTGGGGTGAGAACATCGTGAAGGATGCGCGCGAATGCAGCGGGCAGATGTATGACGACATGGTCGGGGGCGTCAGCTTCGGAATGACCACTTATGGTGTGATCCAGCACCGTGGATCGGATGGAGCGGATTCGATGACGCCGCTCACCGGGTGTTTGCCAGACCCCGATCAGATGGTCGTGCAGCAGGAGCGGCAGGTCGGCTGGCATCATGCCGACGGCGTGCTGGCGTCCTTCCCGGTGATGCAGCGGTCACGCGCAGGCATCGACATCGGGGCGACCTACATCGGAGACCCGGCCCAGGCCTACACCCTGGAAGACCACGGTGTCGTGAACGCGGGCGAGGCTGAGCAGGTCGGCTGCATCACCTACCAGGCTCGCCAGAGAATGAGCCGCTACAAACGGCCGGACGACAGCGTGGTCGACCTTCTGGGCATTTACGAAGCACCGGTCGTCACCGACAACTGTGTCCGCTGACCAAGGATGCTGCCCGCTTTGCAGCGGCCGGGCCCTTTGAGAACCGAGCCTGTCGGATGATGCTCCGGGTTCCGGCCGTTAGCTGGCCTTGCGCAGCGGCAGCGCTGCCTCAACAGCGCGCTGCATCAGGTCTCCGTTCTCCGAAGCTCTTGCACTGAGATTGGCCGCCTGGCGGAAATAGGCTGTGATGAACACCCTCATCGCCTGCTGGATGGTGATGTCGGTCCCGTCGGCGCGCAGCCGCTCCTGAACATCCGCGACCAGCTCAACCAGCGTGACCCGTTCCCGCCGGATGATCTCGTCCAATCCGTCCCAATACTCCGCCTCCAGCTCGATCTTCGTCCAACTGCCTTTACTGTCCCCCACACGACGGGAGAGCTTATCGGTCGGCAACCTGTCCATGGTGCTTGCGTCCAATCTCATGATTGCATGGGTCCCTCGCAGCCCTGCTTGGCGACAGATCATCGCCGCGTCACCGCGGTCCGACTGCGTGGCGCGATGCCGTCTCTCCGCGGCGGAGAGCCACAGCTGGCACATCTCGAACCAGAGGCGCAGAGAGACGGGCGACAGCGTCGTCACACCGACAACCGACCGCCCTGCTTCTCCGTCCATCGTTCTCATCCACTCCGATGCGGCGGCGCACTCAGGCGGCCAGGGCCTCAGGGATGGCATCCTTCATCGCACACACGGCCATCGCTCGGACCAGTTTCACGAGCGGCCCACGCACGCTGGGGTCCATCGCATGGATCTCGCGCATCAACTCCAGAGTGTCACGCGATACCGTGGTTGGAACATCCTGTGCATCACCGTCGGCAACCTGAAGCGTCTTTCCAGCCAACGCAGCCTCGCGGACAGAGTCCGGCATATCGTCATAGAAGAATGAGACGGGAACATTCAACGCCTCACCGAACTCAAAAAGCTTGGATGCGCTGATGCGATTGGTCCCGCGCTCGTACTTCTGAATCTGCTGAAAGGTGAGACCGACCGCGTCACCGAGCTTTTCCTGGCTCATGCCCATGATCGTCCTGCGCAGGCGCACCCGCTGCCCAACATGCACGTCAACCGGATTGGGTCCGTCCTCCTTGACCCGACCCCGCCGACGGACGACTTTGGCTCCCGCAACCGAGGAATTATCCTGCACACGCTTGCGCATCCACATTCTCCCTAAGCGTCCATCAGTAATCTGTGATTGTGATGCCCAGCCCTCTGCTCCGTCACAGGAGAACCAGCGCGGAGGCTCACACACCTTTGTATGCGTATCGCTCAAAGATGTCCATGTAGAAAGTAACACTGGGGGGCGCGGATGTTTGCTGAGGCTGTCGCATATCCGGTTGCTTCTAGTATATACCAGAATGAGCACAATCAGACGAGAGCCGAGATGCAGAGTAGCTGCATGCCTTCCCTTCCTGGAAAGCGAGTTTTTACATACGCGGCTAATCCCGAATACATACCCCGATACGCATTCCAGCCAAACCTGCTCAGGTCATGAGCCTCCAGCGCCACCCGTCATCGCATAATTGTGCATCGTGCTCGTTTTCGCAAGAAATACATGAGCGCTGCGCTCATGTCTCGGAATACGGGAATGGCGCTCCGGCCGTCGCACCGACGCAAGCTTGTGTGCGCGTCACAGTGCATCAGGCTTTCGTAACCCGAACTGAGGTCCTCAAATGGCAGCAAGCGAACTGGTTCGCTCATCCGTCCAGTCCAGATCCGATGGCAAGCGATTGGCCGAGCATCTGGTCGTGTCCTTCGGACACACGGTCCGGGCGCGCACCTCGGAGCAACTGTGCTTTGACAGCCGGACGGCGGTGAATGGCCACATGCTGGTTGCCGGCCCAAGCGGCACAGGCAAGACGCATCAGCTGAACCGCATCACGCGAACTCTGGCCCAGCAGGGTGCCAAGCAGATCTTCGTCATCAACGTTCACGGCGATCTATGCGAAGGTTTTCCGTCCGATCTTGTCCATCGCGTTGCGTTTTCCGAAACCAGCCCCTTCGGCCTCTCACCTCTGGACGTGCTTTCGGACACCGAGATCGGCGGTGTCAGGCGCAGAGCGAACAGCTTCATCAATCTCCTCGCCCGGCAGGGGGCCCTCGGCCCGAAACAAAAAACGGCGCTGTACCGTCTCCTGGTCGACCTGTATGCGCAATTCGGCTTCTTCGCTGATGATCCCAGCTCCTGGTCGCTCGACCACGACCCGCGCAAGCCGCGCACGGCTCCGGCGGCGGTGGCCAGGGAGGGATACCATCTGCTCCCCGGTCTCGATTGGTTTGCCTTGTCGGAGGCCGAGCGGACCGAGCTCAAACGCGAGTTCGGACTGACATTCAATGGCGGGGCCTCAAAGTGGGAGGTGCCACTGGATCACCCACGGGCGTCAGAGGCGATCGATCGCTGGGGCACCGGCGGCAAGCGACATCCCACGCTGCAGGACCTCAAGCGCCACTTGTACCAGCGCCTGGTGGCTGTGAAGACGGGACAGAGCACGTTCGCCGTGCGCGCCCTCGACAAGGTGATGACGCTCGCCACCCGGCGCGCAAGGTTGCGGACGCGCAAGCTTAAGGCCGCAGACCAGGAGGAGCTGGACAAGGTCGAGGGCCAGTTGGCAAAAGCCCGCGAGGAAGCTCTGGAGGCCTACATGCAAGGCATGGAGCGCCTCGATAGCGGAAAGGAGCTCGACGAGCTGATCCTGTGGGACGGCGCCGATGCCATCAGGGGCCTCTTCGACAGGGTCGAAGCCCTGGACCGGGCCGGAATTTTCCGTGGCAAGCCACCGCCATTCGATGACGAAGTTCCAATTTGGAACTACGATATCAAGAGCTTGTCCGATGAAGAGAAGCAGCTCTTCGTCGACACGTTGCTTGAGCGGATATTCATCGAGGCAAAGTCCAGAGGCGAGGCAACTGGTCCAGACACATTTATCGTCATCGACGAAGCCCACCTATTCGTCAGCCCCGAGGGAGATCACATCATCAACCGCTTGGTGAAGGAAGCGCGGAAATACGGAATCGGGCTTATCCTTGCCAGCCAGGCCTTCGTTCACTTCTCCGACGACCTCCTGATGTCCGCCGGAACGAAGCTCGTACTTGGCTGCCCTGAGATGTATCGGGAACCCATGCGCCGCAAGCTTGGCCTCGACATGATCGAGTACAACGGCAAGCGCTACAATCCTCTGCGATTTCTGAAGCCCCAGGAGACGGCGCTCGTCTCGGTGTCCATCAAAGGCGAGGCCAAGCCCATGGTCGAGGTCCGGATCGCAGCATGATCGCCCACCACCCTCCATCGCCGCCAGCAGGCTATCGTGCCGTCGATCATGGCCTGTCTTCAGGCGCCTACTGCGCTCGCGCCGGCGACGGCCGCCAACTCGCGTTGGCCATCACCCACACCGTCTTCGCCGAGTTGGGTTGGCCCATGCGCTCGCCATATACGGCCGTGCTGGTGTCCTGTTGGCTCGATGACACCTGCACCAGCCTCGCCCTGATCCATGATCCGATGGGCGACGGCCTCTGGCGCTGCGCAAGCAACAGCTTCTCCGAGGCCGCCTACGCGGCAGACGCTCTACCGCTGTCGCATCCCGCATTCGCAGAACTGCCTGACACCTTGACGCGTTGCCCCTATCGCGCGGTCGAGGGCACCCTCTATCTGGACATCGGCAGCATCTGCCGGAGGCCACCCGAACAGCTTGACGCAGCATCGGCGCCAGAGCCGCTTACGAGCGCTGAGCAGCAGGCCCTCGCCTGCTCGATCTCTCCCAGATGGCTGGCCCAGCAGGGCTGGACGGCGATGAGCGACGGCTCGGTAACCGACAACCAAGGTCAGGCAGTTCTGCCGGTGGGGTTCGTCCAGGCGGTGGCAAAAGCGGTCCGCTAGGCGCTGGATTTCCTGGCGCTATCATCCCGACCGGGGAGGAGATCGGCCGGCAGGCGCAACGCCAGATGGGCGGCGCTGCCGATCAGGCGACCACTGCCGGCAAACGGATCGACGGCTGCAGTGGGCCACACAGCTCCCCCTGAGGGCTTGTGGGTTGGAGTTGCCCTGGCTTTCGCCGCCGACTTCGACTTTGCCATCCACCATCCCCCGTTCGGACCTGACGCACCAGCCGCGATCTGGACCGCTGTGCGCTTCCGCACGGGTCCATCGGAATCCTTCAAAGATGCAACTCATCCCCGGCTATGACAAGGCGCAAGAGGCGCCACATATCCGAGTATGGCGCGACCGCCTTCTCCTAATACTTGCATCTCACCTGAGCTTTCTGCGAGATTTCGAGGCGAAAGGCGAGCATCCGGCCCGCTGTCCCATCCACCGTCGGCACCGCCCATAATGAGCTTCACGCACACATAACCCTTGACCGGATGGGCTTTGTGCTCACAACATCTCACGCAAGAACGATCGTCGAAAGGCCCGGCATGACCAGCGGCCCTCACCCAACCAAGCGGAACGCGGAACATGGCTCTGGATTCCTCCACGATCATCAATAGCTTAATTCTCGGACCGAATGTCCGATGGACCTACTATTACGACGTTCCGCAGCGCATCCAGTATGTTAAGCCGCTGGGCACGCCGACCCTGGTCACCTACTCATTCAGCAACGCCCTTCAACCGCTCCCGACCGGCCGTAGCGCAGCCGATTACCCTGGGTTCCGCCCGTTGAGCGACGCCGAAAAGTCCACTGTGCGACAAGCTGCCGCCATCTGGGATGCGGCCAGCGGGATCGTGCTTCGGGAGGTCGCCGCCGGCCAAGGTGACATCCAGATCGGCATCCATAGCTTTTCGCCCGCCACCTCCGGCTATGCCAACGCGCCGGGCTCCGGCCTGGGGGGGGACATCTTCTTCAATGAAGCCAACAAAGCCACCCCCGGCGAGTCCGATGTCACCCTCGATCTCGCCCTGCACGAACTCGGCCATGCCTTGGGGCTGAAGCATCCTTTCGACGCGGGGCTGACCGGTGTGACGCTGCCGAGCGGCGAAGACAAGAAATCCAACACCGTCATGTCCTACACGCCGGATGGACCAAGCCCGACTGCGGTGGGTTCCTACGATGTCGCGGCGACCCAGTATCTGTACGGACCCAATGTCCCCGTGCAGGCGCTCTTCCCAGCCGGCTACACGTCGGCTGGCTACCTTGCGTCGAATGCCGATCTGCTGGCTGCCTTCGGCCCGAACGAAGCGGCGGCAGATGACCATTACCTTCTGAACGGCATGCGGGAGGGACGCACGGCCAACTTCGACGGCCTCCGCTACCTCGCGGGCTATAGCGACCTTGCGGCAGCGTTCGGAACAGACGAAGCCGCGGCCGCACGTCATTACATCAACTCCGGCCGGTTCGAAGGCCGCAGCACGACCTCGTTCCGACCACTCTCCTACATCGCGTCTTACTCGGACCTCGAAGCTGCTTTCGGCACCGACACCAGGGCGGCGGAGATGCATTACCTCACCTCCGGCCGCTATGAAGGCCGCTCAGTGACCTTCAATGCCTACGCATACATGGCCTCCAACCTGGATGTCGTCGCCGCCCTCGGCAGCGATCCCGAGGCCGCCGCGAAGCACTATCTGCAATTCGGCCGCGCCGAAGGACGGCCTACGTCATCCTTCAACGCTCAGACCTACATGCAGCTCAACCCCGATGTCGCGGCTGCATTCAACAATGATCCAACCCTCGCCACCCAGCATTATGTCGAGTATGGCTGGCGGGAGGGGCGCCGGACGATCGCTCCGTCGACCGGCCGGCCGGCCGCCGCCCCCCTGATTCCGGTCCCGAATGAGTCCACGCTGCAGCCAGCCGCCATGGCCGCGGTCGACAGCTTTGCGTTCCAGTCCGGTGCACCGGTTGAGGAGCATGCCGATACGACAGGCCTGCTCGCCTCGGTCCGCGGGTCGTGGGGCAGCGCCTCGACCGATCTGGTGATGACGCCGCCGGACATCTCCTTGTCCTTCGACACCACTCCCGGCATCGGTGCCCTTTCTGGTCAGACGAATGATCCGATGCTGACCTGGGCGGCTTGGTCGCCAACCTGACAGCGGGGTCGGACGGAGGCTCCGAACCGTCCGACCCATCGCCTTTCGGCATCCGGCGCAGCCGGCTCGAGGGGCTGGTTCGGCCCTCACCACCAGTGCTGGCAGTTGCCCGGCTCGTGGGGGGATGCTACCGTCGCGAAATCTGCAATTTGCATCAAAGGCGGAACCGATGCCTCGCGGCAGAGCACCGACCACTCGGTGGTGGAGTTGGATTGCTGGCGCCGCCCTGCTCATCCCGCTTTCGACGCCGACCGCGGCCCCAGCGGAACCCATTGCAGCTCCCTTGACCATCGCCACCGAAGGGGCCTTTGCTCCCTGGTCAGCGACCGATGCTGCAGGGCAGCTCTATGGCTTCGAAGTCGATCTGGCGAACGAACTTTGCCGGCGAATGCAGACGGAATGCCGGGTCATCGCCCAGGACTGGGACGGCATCCTCGCGAGCCTGCAGCAGCATCGCTACGACGCTGTGATGGCAGGCGTTGCGATCACGCCGGAGCGCGCCCAGGTGGTCAGTTTCAGCAAGCCTTATGCGGCTGACCCGGCCGCCCTTGCGGCGCGGATCAACTCGCCGGCGGCCGATGCATTCGTCAGGCTCGAGCGGAACACGCTGATCGATCTCCAGCAGCAACCGGAACGGACCGCTGAGGCGCTGTCCGCCCTGGCCGCGCAGCTGCGCGGCAAACGCGTCGGGGTGCAAACCTCCACCACCCATGCCCGTCTTATCGAGAGCCAATTTCCTGATGCGCTGGTGCAAACCTACGAACGGTTGGACGAAGCGGCGCTCGACCTGACCGCAGGGCGCCTCGACTATCTCCTCACCGCTAGGTCGGTCGTCGACATCATCGGCAAAGCCGCCGGCGGTGCGATCGTGCCGGTCGGGCCGATGATCAGCGGCGGGGCGCTGGGCACCGGCGTCGGTGTCGTGGTTCGCAAGGATTCAGGCGAACTTGTCACGCGGTTCAATGCGGCGATCGAGAGTGCAGTCACAGACGGCAGCATCTCGGCCATATCGAACAAGTGGTTCGGGTTCGACATCGCACCGCGCCGGCGGTGACTGTCCTTACGGTTTGGGGGAACGGAGCAGCAATCCTAGATCTTTCGGAGAGGTGTGGTCCGGCCGAGGATCCTATGAATGCGGTTGCCAACTGGAAATTCCCGCGTGGCTAGGAGGATCAGTTGCTGAAACCCGTTAGTCGCTCGCGGTTATCTGCAGTGCTGCGCGCCGTTCCGATGGCGCCTGTCCGGGTATGGACGGCGCAGCACCGTGACGCGCTGAGCGCGGCACGACAGACCGGCTGGCTGTCCGGTAATCACGAGTTTAGTTTTGGCCGATACACCGACGCCAGAGGACCTACCGACGATCCTGAACACCCCAGCCCTTATGATTGGATGCGTCAGCAGATGGCAGAGCTGATGCCCAGTTTCTCGGGTGAATATCCCATCTGGGGGTGGCTGAAACGGCCCTCCACGCGGCCCTCGATTTGGGGGCAGGGCGCGGGTCAGGCGACGGTTCTGGTCAGTGCCCTAGTTCCCCGCCGTCGGATCCTCCTCTCTGATTTCGACGACTGGCACGCTGTGTTGAACGACTGGTACCTCAGCCGGACGGAAGCGGAAGATAATGAGGTGGAGGCAGCCGGCGGCGCAACGCCAGCCCAGCGACGGGAGAGTTGGTTGCGAATCTTTGAGACCGGCTGCCCGCGGTCAGCGGAGGAGATGCAATGGCGTGGTCCAGGCCTTTACGTGCAGGCCTGCATCGACCGCATTCACGTCAGCGAAATTGTCCACATGTATGAACAGGGCCAGCCGCCACTGCCTGACGTAGGTGAGGTGAACGGTCGCGCGACTGATTGAATCGACGCAGAGTTCGAACGCGTCGAGTAGAATGCTGGAGCGATGAGCACGGGGAGCGAGTGAGCCCGCGGGCTGTCGGCAGCGGAAGACAGGAGTTTGACCATATGGCCACCGTGCGATTGATGCGAAACGGCACAATCATCATCGCTGAGCACCGTGAACCGGATCGGATCATGGACGCCACAGACCACCTCGCTCTGCTGGGCCATGTCCGCTCATTGCCGGAATTCGAACCGGGCCTGACCGTAGCAGAACTCATGCGATGCCTCAGGCCCTGGGCTGAGGTGTTGTCGCGCATGGGCTGGTGCGACTTCGACGCCTGGGACCGCGCGTTGGCGCCGCCCCACCTCAGACTGGTTGGCGACACCGATGGCGAACCTACGGCGCAAGACGAGCCACCGGTTGTGGAGATGGTCATCACTCCGACGATCACGGCCACCGCGGAGCGTACCGGACACTGGGCACTCGACATCGACTGGGAAACGCTAGGAGTTTTCGCTTGGCCAAGAGTGGATGATGAGACAGGGCGTCAGGACCTCTACTGCTCGCTGTCGTTCTCCCCACCGGCTGAATGGGCGCACCTGCCGATCCGCATCGAACGCCACGCTAAAATCAGTAACATGGATATCGCCGCCACAGGTCGACGGCTCTTCACCAACGCCGTTGCATCGACCAAGCATGCGCTCTCGACGATCGAGGTCTTTCCCTCTTTCCTGGATACCATCGTCCTCGGTTTTCTCGACGACATCAGCTTCCATGGCAGTCCGGAAGAGACCTTAGAGGTGCGGGATGAGGTGTTTGCATTGGCCGAGGGTGTTCGGAACGAGGTGTCCGCCGATCATGACTGGACCAAGGATCGGCACGTCGACTGATGGCCAAACCGGTGCCGACGCTCATTGAATTGATCTCAGGGTTCATCTTTGTCGGCGTCGGGACCACCTCCCTTCGCTATCACATTCCGTAGCCAAATCGCAGTGGGACGCGGGACGATTCGATGAAAGCCTCACCAATGGTTACATGCTCAATGGATTGAAGGAAATCTTCCCCGACTTTGCCCTGACGCGGTCCGGCACCGTGCTCCACCTCGCGGTCAGCGCACAGCGATCATCCCACTGGGGCTGAGCGGACGCATCGGCTACGACGCCTCTTAATCAAGGGGGTGGCCGTCGACATGGCCCTCTCGACCGCACACTGTACCCTGCCATCGCTACCTATAGATCGGTGCAATCAGCCACCGAAGGTCGTCACTCGGGAGCCCGCTGGCGGACGCGGGCCTTCCGGGACTGCTCCCAATGAGAGGCCGGGTCGGCAGCCGCCTCCCGCCAGAAAGCGCGCCATTTGACATCGCGCAGGCTGGCGGCAACCAGGCCAGCGTCCCAAACGCCATATCGCAACAGAACGGAATCTCCGAAGGAGACGATCAGCGGATTGGGATGCATGCGCCCTTCCACACCCTGACCCAACAGCTGTTGCACCGCCGCCGCAGCCGCGTAGTCGAGCCAAGTTCGCCGGCGATCATCGTCAACGCTGTGGCGGAGTTCCGCGAGCAAAGGGGTACTGGCGATACTGAATCGGGGAACGCGTGAACATGATCGCCCGTGTTCATCGGGGCCTCATCGACCGGTTGTTTGCGTCAATTCGACAACTTGCCGGACCGCCGGAGCCAAGCTGGTGAATTCCTCCGTCAACATGAAGCGCTTTCGCGCGTAAAATGCCATCGCCTTACGGCAACGGTACACCACGCATCCATCCTGCATACCGAAATCGAGCATCACGGTCTCGCGGGCGGCAGGCGACAGCCCGGGATTTGGCACCATCACGATGTCCTCGAACTCCAGCCATTCGCGATCTTCGGCATCGCGTGTCGCTGACGCGCGCTCCGACCGCACACCAGCGACACGCGACAGAACAAAGTCGGCGAAGCGTTCCTTGGCATGATCATAGGCCCGTGCATGCCACCGTATGCCATCGCTCGCCAAGGCATGGGGCGTGATCCAGCGTTCGGTTCTTCCGGATGTCACCGATTGATAAATGACAAGCACATCCAGCCTTTGAGCAATCGCCCGACTGATGCGGCTGACGCCGGCGAGATTAAGGTTGCGGGCGGGCGGCTGCAGAAGCCTGATATCCAGAAAGCCGGCGCCCTGTGCCTCGGCTTGGCTTCCGAGGCGGATAAGCCGATCGAGGGTCTGCTCGGTGAACATCGCTGTGATGTCACCGTGCGGCCGATAGGCGCGTGATCGTCCGTCGTACAGCAACGGCGTCGGCTGCAGGTCTCGGTAAGCGCCCAGGTCCTTTGTTGCCGCAGCTGCGCTGATGCCAAATCTCTGCATAAGATCCGCGCGGCCGGCTCTGCCGAACCAGAACAGCAGATCCTCGATGTAGACCAAGCGTTCCCGGACTTGTTCCGAAACCTCGGACGTGGGCACCCGGTCTGCTGGTGCCTTATTCGCTCGAAGCTCCCGTTCGCGCTCATCGTTCATGGTCACCCCGACAAAGAATGGCGATAGCCCACTTTTTATGTGGACATCAAAAAATTGCCACGCCTATTTTATACGCCCAGCTATGGAATGGATAGGGAATTCCACAGCGAACCCAGTTAGGAGCAAAGGGATGCCGAAGCCGCCGAAACAGGCCAAAGCCAAGGCCGATCCAATGCACATCTCGCCGCGAACGCGGGCGTTGCTTGGTGCGCCGGACGCGGCGCAGCAACTCTCCGATGCCCTGGTCACCCACCATCACAAGCTTCCCCAGACGAGCGTCCCCGACTCTCAAGCCATCAAGGATCTGGGCTCCATCGGTCGCTCGCTCGACAACGGGGTCGGGGTTTGCTCGGCCACCATCGCCTCGGAGGATGCGTTCAGCGCGACCTACGGAGGAGCTGACATCGCCATCGGGCAGGACCTTTGCGTCAATCCGAACGAGACCACCCCGTCGCTCCTGCGTCTGGCTCGCGGTGGCAGTGACGACGACTTGCTGGCACGCGGCTTGACCGAAGATATGATTCCACCTTTGCGTACGGCGGTCGGCAGCAACATGAACCGGTACCCGAATGCGGTGGCGCGGCAGCAAAGCCAAGTGTACTTCGAAGCGGGTGACGATTGCGTTCTGGTCACGCCGGTCTACCCGGTCAAGTTTGCCCATGAACTCAATCATCGTCTGCAGCAGCGTCGGACGGCCTATCAAGCGCTTCGGAATGAGCACCACACCCAAAGGGGGCCAGAAGGTACCGCCGCGCGGCGCCCAGGCACCGGATTTGGGTCGGTGCCAAGGCTTCCCCCCGCCGGCTCATTCTCGGTCGGCGGCGCCAACCCGCAGAACGTTGGAGCGATCATCAACAAAAACAGCGCCACCACGCGGCGGAGCGGCGTGCCGGTTCTGCTCGTCCGCCAACCACGGGACCTTTCCAGGCCCATCGACAAGGTTCTGCGGAAGCTGAGAGCGGCGGGGCGCTACGCCTCCGTTGCCGAACTCCCCGAAGACGCGCTGCTCACCTATGGCTGGCGCGCGGCGCGCGGCATCGCCCTGGCCACGCACCGCAACGCCGAGGCCAGCCAGGCCAGCGAGTTGGCCCGATTCTTCCTGGAGATGCGCATGCGCATCACCCCGGTCCTGCTGTCGTTCGATCCCTCCTTCTGGTCCGACGGCGGGTGGAACCGCGTTGCCCCAATCGAACGGGCGTTCCTTGATCCCCGGCAGGGCGAGTTGGACATCGCTGCGCTTACCAGGGTCTTCGCGCGATCGGTTGCCGCCCGCATCGAAACGTCCATCAACCGTGCGTCGGCGACCCGCCATGCCGACACGGACGAAAACCAGCCGCGCTTTCTGATGCCGGACCGGTCGGTGAAGGCGCTGGAAGATGCTTTCTGCCTGGCGCTCACAATGGAGAACGCGTGATGACGTGGCTGACCATCCCGAACATCCAGGTTCAGGGGGCGAACGCTAACTCCGGCATGTTCGCCGTCGGCTACCCAGCCATCACGGCATTTTCCGGGTTTTCCAAGAGCTTCCTGCGCTCGGTGGCCGCTCACTTCGGCACGAACATTCCCGTGCTCGACGGCTTCGCGGTCATCCATCACACGGGTCGCGCCCGGCTCTACGGCCGCTACCACGACAAGATGACCGAGCGCCGCTACGTGCATGACCGGGCCAACACGCCCTCGAAGTCCGGCCATTGGCTCAACCCGCCGAGCGAGATCCAACCGCAAGGCGACCTGACTTTCAGCATCGCCATCGGCTGCTCACTTGATCCGAAGATCCAAGCGCATCTCGTCGAGTACCCGGACCTGCTCGACGCGCTGATCGGCCCGCGGGCCCTGAGCGGCACGGTCGCCCGCTGTGGCACCGGGGTGTGGTCGGACACTCTGTCTGAGGCGCTGATCGCGGCACCGTCCGGTTGGGTCATCGTCGATGAGACGGCGTCGTTGGCGTGCGACGACGGCCGTGACGCTCTCGACGTCATGCTTGACCAACTCTCGTTCCCTTGGCGCGTGAGCGGGGAGCGGCCCGTGTTCCGCCGCCTGTTCCCCTCGCAGATCGGGTTTCGCGCGGTGTCGCCTCTGACGCATCGTGCAGGTCAGCGGGACGCCGACACAGATCACGCCTTTGCCGAGCCGGTGATCGGCCTCGCCGAGTGGCGCCGCCGTCACGACGTGCTGAACGACAAAGCCCTTCTCGAAAAATCGCGCTGGAGCCCTCGCATCGATCGGGCCGCCGGCCTCTTCACCATCCAGGGAGATCACCATGGCTAAGAAGGACAACAGCGCGGCTAAGAAGACCAAGCCGACGATGCTGGCCTATCAGCGCAGCAACTCACCGACCGACGCGGTCTTTCAGACCTTCGTCAATGGGCAGATCGTTCCTGTCGAGGTCCGCGAAAAGGCGACCTTGGGAACCCAGTCACAGTACATGGCAGACGACGCCGAAGTCCCCGCCTATGGCAACCCGCAGCGCGTTGAGGTCGCAGCGCTGCCATTGGGTTCGGATACGCTGCTAATCGACTGGCGCATGACGGTCATCCCCGCCTCGCTGGCACCGCACAGCTGTGACCTGCCGGTGTGGCGCCAGCGGCTGTCCGACTTCACGAAAGCCTACGCCGAGGCCGGCGGTTACCTGGAGCTGGGCCGGCGCTACGCCGCCAACGTGGCCAATGGCCGTTGGGCGTACAAGAACCGGCTGTTCGCGTCGTCCTTCACGGTGTCGGTGACCGCACACGCGTTTCCGGTCGAACACACCAATCCTCGGGAAACCAAAACCTTTTCCTTCGATGCCTTGTCATACCCGCTGAACACGCTAGCGCGGGACGAAACGATCGATGCGCTCGGCGCCATCATCGCGCAGGGGCTCTCAGGCGCGTGCAAGATGGTGCGCATCGAGGTCCGCGGCGAACTTGACATGGGCGACGGCGCCGTCGTCTACCCGTCGCAGGAGTTTGCCGAGAAGGAGACCGCCAAGGGGGCGGTTGGCAAGGTTCTCTACGGTGTGCCCAAGACGGGCGTCGAACGCTGCGCCGCATTCCATGAGCAGAAGATCGGCGCCGCGATCCGCACCATCGACACTTGGCACGGCGGCCTGAAGGAGGATGGTGAGGCGCTCGTCGAGGCCACGAAGCCTTTGCCCGTCAATCCCTACGCCCAGGACCGTGACACCCACACGGTCGTTCGCGAACGCAAGCACAAGACCGACCTGTACACGATCCTCGACAAGCAGCTGGCGGCCTTGCTGGAGAAGGCCCGTGCCGGAGAGGTCACCGACGAGATGCACTTCGTGGTGGCCAATCTGGTGCGTGGCGGGGTGTTCGGCATGAAGAGCGCCAGCGAGAAGACAGGTGAAGATGTCAGCCTCACCGAGGAACCGGATCTGATCGGGGCCTGACCGCCTGGGCGGGAGCGCACCAGCGCTCCCGCCCAGGTCTGCTCCGGCATTTCACGTCGCGAGGATCACACCAATGCACATGTTCACCTGCACCATCGAACAAGACGCGGGGCTGACGCCGGGAGTGGTTTTCGGCTTGGCGGTCAGCCATCTCCACCTGCACCATCCTGGCCAAGTCGGGATTGCCTTTCCAGAAGCCCAAACCGGTAAACCGCGGGAGTTTGATCAGCCGATGCCGCCGACGCTGGGCACCACACTTCAGGTCTTCGGTGACGACGCGGTCCTGGAGCACGCCCGCACGCTCATGCTGCCTCTTGGCGATTATCTGAGGGTCGGGCGCGTGCGGCTGGTGCGGCCAACCGCCGAACAGATCATCGTCCGACGCCGTCGGGCTCTCGACAAAACGACGCCCGCCGCCATGGCTCGGGCGTTGCGCCGCACTGTCCGGCTCGCCGAACAGAAGGGGCGGCCCCTCAGCGAGGAGGCGCTTGCAGAGCGCCGCCAGAAGATCGCCCAAGCCTCCTACGGATTTCCGGCAGATCATCTGCCTTATCTCACGCTGCGCAGCCTCAGCACGAAGTCCCGCATGATGGTCCACTTCGAAACCACCACCGTTGCTGCGGCGTGCCCGGGGACGTTCGATAGCTACGGCTTCTCCAAAAATGGCGCAACGCTGCCCAAGGTCGGCTGATGAAGCTGCTCCCTTCCAAACGCGCCCACTTGTTCGTGCTGGAGCGCTCCAGAGTTTACTGTCGTGATGGCCGCGTGGAGTATGTCACCGACGAAGGACGGGACCCCTTGGGGTTCAACATCCCCGTGGCCAACACGATGTTCCTGCTGCTTGGTCCTGGCTGCTCCATCACCCAGGAAGCCGTTCGTCTTCTGCGGCAGGAGGGTGTGTGCATCGGCTTCTGCGGAAGCGGTGGCACCCCATTGCTATCGGCCCAGGACCCCTACCCCGACATGCTGTTGCCCGCTGACGAATATCGGGAACCGGCGTTCCTCCAGCGTTGGATTTCCGGCTGGCAGAGCGAGTCAATTCGTTTGGCTATCGCGAAGAGCCTGATGCGCCGGCGTGTCGAGTACATCCTCGACTGTTGGCCGGCAATTGACCTTGACGGACCAATGCCGATGGCTCCGGAGCGCGACCTGGAGAAGGCACTCAAGGCAGCTGAGAACGCCAACAGTACAGCCGAACTGCTTGGGATCGAAGGGGGGCTTACGAAGCTCCTCTACAAATCGGCAGCCATAACCTGCGGCTTTTCCGATTTCAAACGCCAGCAGAGAACCGGACAAGGCCCAGTCGGAGAGCCAAACCGCTTCCTCGATCACGGAAACTACCTGGCTTATGGGCTTGCCTCCGTCGTGCTGTGGACGCTTGGACTTCCAGCGTCCCTGTCCGTGCTGCACGGGAAAACCCGCCGCGGCGGGTTGGTGTTCGACGTGGCCGACGTGATCAAGGATGCCTGCGTGCTGCCGACAGCCTTCAACGTCGCCGCTCGCATGCGCAGTGGCGATCTGGATAAAAGCGACACCGAGTTTCGGTCGACCTGCCTGAACGTCTTCAGGGATCGTCGTGCCATGGACGTGATGTTTGAAGCCATCACCGACAGCTTGAGTGAATCCGCTCCCTGATCGGCTAAGTTCAGAATTGTCATGGATCTGAGAGGTCGTGATGCTGGTGACCATCGTGAGCGACTGTTGTGGAGCCGCGTGGCATCGCACACGGCGCATTGTCGATAGCTTTCTTGTGCGCATCGGCGAACGAACCTGGACGGGGCACCTGACCGAGGAGGGCCTGGAAAAACTGCGCGCCGAGTTGGTCGACATCGCGTCGAAGAACACGGCTGTTGCCGCACATCGCGCGGTCGGCACAAGGAGAACCGAGCTTATCTGGATCGTCGGATCGGCCCGGTTGTTCGGTCCGAACGGAGAGCGGGCGACTTACACGGGACACGCTTACGACCGGTACCTTGAAGAACGCCCACGCCCAGTCCTGTCGCACCACGACATCCTCGCCGATGCCGTGGCGTTTGCCGGGTTGTGGCACGATGTCGGAAAAGCCAACCCGGAGTTCCAGGACAAGCTGCGCCGTGGTGCCGCCGAGGCGGACAGTGTGCGCCACGAGGTTCTTTCAGCCCTCGCTTTCGTCGACGTCTGCCGGTTCTTGCGCAAGCGCGTCGGCGACAACGCCTCGGTCATCACCGAACACTTGGTGCGTGAGGGGATCGCCGAATCGATCGCGAAGCCGCGGACCTTCCGGGGACCTGAGGACAGCGGCGTCCCAAACGGTGCCCTTGCCCCTGCAGATTTGCCCCAGCCCTTGCGTCTGGTCGCCTGGTTGATCGCGACCCACCATCGCCTATTGCGCGTGCGGCCGATACCCGGCCACCCGGCGGCAGACGACAACCTTTTCACGCTGGAGCGTCACGCCCACCTGCAAAAGTTTGCTGCTGGTCCGCGCACCATTGTGCTTGACCCCAGAATCGAGCATGACGAACTGGTGCGACGCACGGTCGACCTCTATCCGCGGCTCGTTCACACCGACGCCTGCATCGCGCTTGTGGACTGGAAGGTCAACTCGACATATGGGCGGCTCGGTCTGATTTTGGCCGACCGCTATGTGTCGCGCAGCGGCTTCGAGGCAGGGCGCTCATTCCACAACGGTGTCCGCCCAGGCGTGGACGACTTGAACGCCAATTGGGAGACTTTGGCCAGCACACAGGGGCCTCGTGATGCGGCCCGTGAGCGTCCGTCCGGTCAGGGAGACCGCGTTCCCAAGCAATCGGTGATCGAACATCTGGTGCGGGTGAGTGACGAATCCAGACTGACCATGAGCGACATCATGGCCTGGCCGGCACAAGGACGCGGGATCGATGTTCGGGCACTCCCTCCGGCAGTGCGGCGCCCGTCGGCAGGACGCTTCGCATGGCAGAACGAGGCCAAAGATGCGCTGTCCGCTGCGCGCCAGGGTGGCGCGGGGTTCTTCGGCCTGCTCATGGCTGGGACCGGGGCCGGAAAGACGCGCGCCATTCCGAAAATCCTCTCCGCGCTCGGCCCAGAACTTCGCTACACGCTCGGTCTGTCGTTGCGCTCCCTGACTCTGCAAGCGGGGACGAGCTATCGTCGGGAGTTGGGTCTCACCGAGACCGAGGTCGCGACGGTGATCGGCGATGGTGCGGTCGCCGCCCTGCACGAGACCGCTCTGGCCCGCGCCGACGGGCGTGAAAACACCGACGCCATGATGACCGGCCTTGCCGTCAATCCCCGATTTGGTCGGTCCGATCCGGCGTCCTTCGACGACGCCGGCGAGATGCTCGCCAGCGACACCGAACCGTCGGATCCTGGTTTGTACGAGCTTCCTGAAGAGATCGCCCGCCATGTTCCCGCCGCCGACGAACCAGGGGCTGCGCGCCTGCTCGGCACGCCGATCGTGGTTTGCACCATCGATCAGTTGATGGCGGCGGCCGATGCGCGTCGAACCTCCTATCTAGTCGCGGCGTTGCGCCTGATGTCCGCCGACCTGGTGCTGGATGAAGCCGACAATTTCGACGAGATGGATTTCGTCGCACTGGGGCGCCTCATCTACCTCGCCGGTCTGTTCGGACGCGCAGTCTTGCTGTCCTCGGCAACGATCCCACCCGCACAGGCCAAAGGTCTGTTCGCTGCCTACCGGTCGGGGTTCCTGGCGCATGCTGCCGCAGCAGGGCGTGTTCCTTCGATCGACGTCGGCTTTTTTGGTGACGGAGGCCCTCCCGGGCACCGCAACCTCGTTTCGGTCATTGACGATGTGGCGACGTTCGAGACTGCCTTCGCGGTGCACGCCGAAGGCATCGTCGCTGACCTCCGGAACCGCCCTCCCCTCCGTAGAGCGGCCATCCTGCCGCACCCTCAAGGACTGGACGCGGCGGCGCGACGCCAGGAACTGTTCGGCGCGACAATGAGCGCCCTTCGTCGTACCCATGAGAGCCGCGCCGAGACCTGTCCGCGCACGCGACGGCGCCTCAGCATTCAGTTGATCAAGGTTTCCCACGTCAGGAGAGCCGTCGAGCTGGCGCGATGGATGACCAACAACGGTGGAGCGTTCGGGCTGGTGGATGGGTGCGAGCTGCGGTTGATCGTTTATCACGGCGCCTTTCCGCTCCTGCAACGAAACATGATCGAGGGCGCGCTCGATCAGCTGCTGCGTGATCGCCACAAGGGGATCTTCGGCCGACCGATCGTGAAAGGCCTCATGAGGCAGGCGCACCGTCCGGACGTGATGATCGTGGTGATCGCAACCGGTGTCGAAGAGGTCGGCCGGGATCACGATTTCGACGGGGCGGTGATCGAGCCATCCAGTTCGCGATCGATCATCCAATGCTGTGGCCGCGTTGAGCGTCATCGCCTTAGACCGGTCGAACAGCCGAATGTCCATCTGCTCCCGGCACCACTGTCCTTCCTGCTGGACGAGAATGACGGGCGATCCAAGCCGCACTATAGCCGTCCCGGCGTCGAGCAGGCGGGGTCGGGCGTGATCGGGCGGTCGTTCCGACTGGGATCTTCGTGGCTTGAGACGGTGATCAATCCGGAGGCTTGGTCTACGGTCACGGCCATACCGAGGCTGCAGAGCGACCCTCAGCAGGAGCTTGTTGCTCTGGAGCATGCGAAGACTGATGTCTACCTGAATGGCCCAAGTTATTATGCTTTGCGCGAGTTTCACGCCGGTGGGAGTCAAGCATTCCTGGCGGCGAACCACGCCGATGTAATGCGTTTCCGGCAATCAGAGCCGGAGGTGACGGTATGGTTTGACCCAAGCGGCCCTGCGTTCAGGACATTGGACGATGACGCCCACGCAGTTGGCAATGTCATTCGGGCGAACATGGACGGTCTAGGGCTTGGCGATATGCGGCTACTCGACCTATCGTCCGATGCCATTCTGCAGGAACTTGGATTTTCCCGGAATGACCTGCGGGATGAGGCAATCAAGGACCGTCTTCGGCGACGAGCCAAGCAGTTTCTTCGCATTTCCGTGACGAAGCGCGATGGGGATAATCGGCAGTATCTTTACTGCCCGGACTTCGGCGTGTTTCGGAACTGAAGGCTGATGACGCCACGCTGCCTTTGGCGAGCATGGTCGGTTCTTGGACATTGTGAAAATTGCCCCCCGCCGTCCATCTTGCGCAGACACGACGGGGAATGTTTTTTGGGGTCGTCGCTAAGCCATTGACAGTGCTTAGAACGCGGGTAGTGATTGGGATCATTCGTTTGCCAGAGACCTTGGCGGCAAGCCGCTGCTGCACAACGGAAATCCGCCAGGGAAGAAGGGTGAGCCGCCGCGCAGGCGGCCTATCGGACCATCCGTGACGGTCGGTCACTGCCTGCTTGGTGAGCCGCCGCGCAGGCGGCCTATCGGCGCTCGAACTCGGCGAACACGCCGAGCATCTGGTGAGCCGCCGCGCAGGCGGCCTATCGGATATCCGCACCAGCCGCAAGGAAGCTCTTGGTGTGAGCCGCCGCGCAGGCGGCCTATCGGAACCGCTGAACCTCACCGACCGCCTGACCGGGGTGAGCCGCCGCGCAGGCAGCCTATCGGGGTTCTCCATAAAGGCGCGCTCGTCCAGCGCGGTGAGCCGCCGCGCAGGCGGCCTATCGGTTCTTCAGCGCCCGGCGCTCGGCGTTGTACCGGTGAGCCGCCGCGCAGGCGGCCTATCGGAAGCTGGCCGAGGCGTTCCCGGAAGTCGATCCGTGAGCCGCCGCGCAGGCGGCCTATCGGTACTGCACGCCCAAGAAGATCGGCGTGTACCGGTGAGCCGCCGCGCAGGCGGCCTATCGGTGTCTCGCCGCCGGAAGGTCGCTGTAGCGCCCGTGAGCCGCCGCGCAGGCGGCCTATCGGAAGCTGCCGTTTGCCGACCGGGTGAAGTGGGTGTGAGCCGCCGCGCAGGCGGCCTATCGGTTCTGCGCCGCATCCTTCGAGAAACCCTTAAGGTGAGCCGCCGCGCAGGCGGCCTATCGGCGCGTCAACTCGGGGACCGCCATGGACGACACGTGAGCCGCCGCGCAGGCGGCCTATCGGGGCGAGTGCCTGGGCCCACAGGTCGCGGATGCGTGAGCCGCCGCGCAGGCGGCCTATCGGAACAAGCACGGCGTCCGCCTCGAAGCTGAACAGTGAGCCGCCGCGCAGGCGGCCTATCGGTGCGCGAAATGCTGGGCGGCACCTTCGAAGACGTGAGCCGCCGCGCAGGCGGCCTATCGGATCAACAACGTGCCCTACACGCCCAACTTCCTGTGAGCCGCCGCGCAGGCGGCCTATCGGAACCAGCGTGCCTACGATGAGCAGCTGGACGAGTGAGCCGCCGCGCAGGCGGCCTATCGGGCGAATTCCGTCGATATGGGCGCCACGAATGTGTGAGCCGCCGCGCAGGCGGCCTATCGGGCGAATTCCGTCGATATGGGCGCCACGAATGTGTGAGCCGCCGCGCAGGCGGCCTATCGGCAGCCGGAAGCCTTCTCGGAAAAGACCAAGAAGTGAGCCGCCGCGCAGGCGGCCTATCGGACGCCCTGTGCCTCACTGGCCTTGATGCCGAGGTGAGCCGCCGCGCAGGCGGCCTATCGGACACAGGGGACCGTTACCAAAGTTGTTATATGGTGAGCCGCCGCGCAGGCGGCCTATCGGCAGCTTGACCAGCAGCTGCTGCGCCTCAACGCGTGAGCCGCCGCGCAGGCGGCCTATCGGGTGCACAGGCGCGGACAGTGAGCCGCCGAACCGTGAGCCGCCGCGCAGGCGGCCTATCGGACCAAGCTGGGCGCGGTAGCGCTGCAGGACCGGTGAGCCGCCGCGCAGGCGGCCTATCGGGTGACCCATCTGCCGAGCGGCGGCGCCATCGTGTGAGCCGCCGGGCAGGCGGCCTATCGGCTTACCATGCCGATTGCGGGAGCGTGACTATGGTGAGCCGCCGCGCAGGCGGCCTATCGGCGCATGACGCTAGGCACCAGTGCGATGATGCTGTGAGCCGCCGTGCAGGCGGCCTATCGGTTCAGCACATAGAGCAGGCGGATGCGCTGCCGGTGAGCCGCCGCGCAGGCGGCCTATCGGAGCACGAACTGGACGATGTAGGAGCAGAAGACGTGAGCCGCCGCGCAGGCGGCCTATCGGACGATCACCAAGCTGGAAAGCGGGGCCTACGCGTGAGCCGCCGCGCAGGCGGCCTATCGGCTTACGCCTTGGGGGCGGTGGCGATTGTCGCCGTGAGCCGCCGCGCAGGCGGCCTATCGGGTGTGCACCGGCAAGCGAAGCGGAGCTATGAGGTGAGCCGCCGCGCAGGCGGCCTATCGGAGCAATAGGATTGAGGTTGCCGGCAGCCTTATGTGAGCCGCCGCGCAGGCGGCCTATCGGAATGGCAGGAGACGTCCGGCGCCGACGAGGTGGTG
>JBKHVJ010000233.1:0-23976 GCA_046570145.1 Alphaproteobacteria bacterium | reverse complement strand
CCGACAATGGCCGTGGCATGAGCGAGGAGGACTGCGCCCGGGTGTTCGAGCCATTCTTCACGACGCGGCGTGGACGCGGCGGCAGCGGGCTGGGGCTGCACATCGTCCACAATCTGGTGGTCGGCGTTCTGAAGGGATCGATCACGGTGGACAGCGTGCTGGACCGAGGGACCAGCTTCACGCTGCTGTTCCCGCGCCGGACGCCGGCGCCGGACTGACCCTAGACCTGAGCCGCGCCCACCACCCGGATCGGTGCGGAGAAGACGTAGCCGACGCCATGCACCGACTTCAACGGGGCAGGACCACCGATCGCGCCCTCCACTTTGTGGCGCAGGCGGCCGACGACGGTGTCGATGGAACGGTCTTCCGGGTTCCAGCGGCGATTGTACAGGGCTTGGGAGATCTGGTCGCGAGTCGCCGGCTTGCGCGCCTGGGCGGCCAGCAGGCTGGTCAGCTTCATTTCCATGCTGGTCAAGCTGATGCGGATGCCTGCCGGGTTGGTCAGGCTCCATTCCGTGGGGTCCAGCGACCAGCGCGCTTCGTCGATGCCGTCATGGACGGCATCCGATGGTGCGGCGGCGGCACCGGCGGCCTGGGCCGCCGATTCGGCGGCGCGCTCGCTCAGCCGGCGCAGCAGCGACTTCACCTGCGCTTCCAGTTCGCGCAATTCGACCGGCTTCACCAGATAGGCATCGGCGCCGATCTCCAGTCCGACCACACGGTCGACGGTGGAACTGCGGGCGGTAACCATGATGATGCCGGCGCCATGACCGTCGCGCAGCCGTGCCGCGATCTTGAACCCGTCCTCGTCCGGCAGGTTCACATCCAGGACGACGATGGACGCGATGTGGCTCTGGAGCAGACGGTCGAGTTCCGCACCGTCGCGTGCGCCGATCGCATGAAATCCGCAGCCCGTCAGATATTCCACCATGTCGGACCGGAGCGAATTCTCATCTTCGACCACGACGATCGTCGGACCTGCCATGCCGTGCTCTCCCTGCTGCCACGCCTGCGCACACCACTCCAACGGGTGGAACATACCCTGGAATGCATAAACTTTAAAACAAAGTTGATGCACCTTAAAAGCTGCCTGTGAACCTGTCGCTGATCTATCGCAGATGGTGCGTCACAACCTGTCACAAAAGGTGACATCTCTGTAACAGATTCGCGCAATCGGTCCAGGTCTTTTATGCGGCCCGCTGGCCGGATCCCGGCTGGGGAGCGGCCACTGCGTCGGTCAGCCGCACGCGGAACCCGAACAGTGTGATGTCGTCGCGCTGTTCCCGGCCCGACTGGAAATGGTCGAGGGAGGATTCCAACTCTGACTTCAGCCGATCGAGCGGACCGGTGCCGCGCTGCCGGAGCATCTCCCGCAGGCGGGCTCTGCCGAAGCTCCGTCCGTGTTCGCCGCCGCTCTGATCGGTCAGCCCGTCGGTTCCCAGAATGAAGGTCTGGCCCGGCCGCAGGGGAATGCTGACATTCGTGAAGGACGACTCGATGCCACACCGCCCAGCGGGCTGCCTGGCAGGACGGTAGCCCAGGCTGCGCCGATCACCGCGCAGCTCCGTCACGCCCTCGTCGGTGACGACCAGCAGGGGAATGCGCGCGCCGGCATAAACCAGTCTCCCTTCGGCGGGCCGAATGTGGCAGAGCGCGAGATCCAGCCCGTTGTCGAAGCACTCGGCTCCGCCGCGGGGTTCTCCCTCCTGATGCAGGGCGGCGCGGACCTTGCGATCGACGGCGGCAAGCACCGCCGCCGGGTCGGACGCGCCAAGCAGGTCCAGTGCGTTGTTCAGCATCGCGCTGGCGGTCATCGTCATGAAGGCGCCGGGCACGCCATGGCCCGTACAATCGGCGACCGCGACGACGAATCCGTCCGGTACCTCCCGGTAGACATAGAAATCGCCGCTCACCACGTCGCGCGGGCGCCACAGGACGAAATGCTCGGTCACGCCGGCCGACAGTGTGTCGGCGGATGGCAGGATGGCGGACTGGATCAGCTGCGCGTAGTTGATGCTGTCCATGATGGCGCGGTTGGTGGCGGCCAGCGCTTCGGTCCGTTCGCGCACCCGGCTTTCGAGCGTGCTGGTGTGATCCTGCACGGTGGCCGCCATACGGTTGAATCCGTCCGCCAGAACGCCGATCTCGTCGGTACGGCCGCGATCCATCCGGGCGCCGTAATTGCCGTGCGCCATGGCGCTGGCCAGTTGGGTCAGCCGGCGCAACGGGCGCAGCACCATGCGGTTCAGCGTCAGGCCAAGCACCACCATCGACCCCAGCAGCGAGAGCACCAGAAGGCCGACCACGGGGACCAGCGCATCCAGGGTTGCCTGCCGGACTTCCGCCGTCGAATAGTCGACCCGCAGGGTTCCCACCGTCCGGACCCGCCCCTCGCGCCCGTGCAGGACGATGGGGCGTTCGACGGTGATGCGTTCGGCGTCGTCCTCCCCATCAACGGCGGTTTCGGCCAGCGGCACATCGCGGTCGGACTCGAAGACCGTGATGGAGCGGATGGCGGGATCGCGGCCGGTCAGCGCCTCGATCATCCGCTGGGCGCTGCGGTTGTCCAGCTCCCACACCGGGCCGCTCAACGCGTCGGCCTGGGTCGCGGCGACCAGTTCGGCCCGTCGCAGCAGGTCCTGGTGGCGCTGGCCATCCACGATCCACTCCGACAGCATCACGGCCGCCGATCCGATGGTCGCCGTCGTCAGCAGGATGGCCCCGGCCACCCGCGCCAGTAGGGAGGAGCGGCGCCTCACGATACGATCCCGCTCCGCCGCCACAGCGTTTCCAGGTGTCCATCCGCGGCGAGGCGGTCGAGCAGGGAATCGAGCCAGACGGTCGTGACGGCACCACCCTGCCTGATCAGGATGGTGTGCTCGTAGATCTGGTCGGAACGCTCGGACACCACCAACTGCCGCGCCAGTTCGGGTTCGCGCTGCAGGAAGCGGGTCAAGAAGGAGCGGGTGACGATGGCAAGATCGGCACGGCCGGCGGCGACGCTGCGGACGTTGCCCTCGTGCGTCACCGTAACGCGGGTGCCGAACCGCTGTTCGAGGATCTTCGGGTCGGCCTCGAACCCGGCATACGCGTAATGGAAGCCAAGACGTCCGAGAATCGACTTGCCGGACAGATCGTCGAAATAGCGCTGGTCGATCCCTGGGGCCGCCCGGGCGATGAACACCTCGGCGTCGCGCAGGAAGGGGCGGCTGGCTTGGACCGCACGGCCTTCCCAGCCCCAGTTGAGGCATTCGAAGGCAATCATGTCGAACCGCCCCTGATCCAGGTCGTCGTACCGCCGTTGCGGGGCCGTGCGGACCATCTCGAATCGACGTTCCGACTGGGCGGCGTTGAACAGGTCCAGCAGGTTGCGGGTCACGCCGCCGCCAGTTTCGTCGACGTAAGGGGGAAATTCGTAGGCGCCGACCCTGACGACGGCCGATGCATCCGCGGGCGCCGTATACGCCGCGGCCGGACGGCCTGCCATCAGGGGCAGTGAGGCGAGAAGGGGCAGCGCTGTTCGCAGAATCGTGCGGCGGGATAGCGGTCCCGTCATCGCGTCCCCCATCGAGTTCCCCCATTCCGATACGGATTAATCTACCCTGGTATGCACCCATGCCGCAATGTGGGACATTTCCGGTCGGTGGACGGGTGTAAGCGGACGGATGTCGTCGGCCGCACCATTCCGGAGTTCTGTGGTCTCAGGCCGCCTCCGTCGCGCGCTCTTGCTGGCGGTCGGCGAGTTCCGTGATCTCGCCGCCGGTCAGGGTCTCGCGCTCAAGCAGGGCCTGGGCAATGCCTTCCAGCGCTGCGCGGTCGGTGCGCAGCAGGCGGCGGGCATGCTCCATGCCTTCGTCGGTGATGCGGCGAACCTCCTCGTCGATGCGCCAGGCGGTGCGCTCCGACCGTGCCCCCGGCTCCGCGGCGGCATGGGCGACATAGCCGATCTCCTCGCTCATTCCCCAGGCGGTGACCATGCGGCGGGCGAGGTCGGTGGCCGCGCGGAAGTCGGCCTCCGCACCGGTGGTGACATGATCGGGACCGAAGACGATCTCCTCGGCCGCCCTGCCGGCCATGGCGACGGCGATGTCCGCCATCAGCTTGGCGCGGGAGACCGATACGCGGTCACCTTCCGGAAGCCTCACCACCATGCCCAGCGCGCCGCCGCGCGGGATGATGGTCGCCTTGTGGATCGGGTCGGCCTGCGGACAGCGCAGGGACACCAGCGCATGGCCGGCCTCATGGACCGCGATCAGCCGCCGCTCGTGCACCGAGAGGGCAAGGCTGCGGCGCTCAGTGCCCATCAGCACGCGGTCCTTGGCGGCTTCGTAGTCCGACATGGTGACGACGACCCGGCCCTGGCGTGCCGCCGACAGGGCGGCCTCGTTTGTCAGGTTGGCGAGTTCGGCGCCGGAGAAGCCGGGGGTGCCGCGCGCCACCGTGCGGGCGCAGACGTCGGGGGAAAGCGTCAGCCGGCCGGCATGGACGCCCAGGATGGCCTCGCGCCCTGCCACGTCGGGCAGGCTGACGTGGATGTGGCGGTCGAAGCGGCCGGGGCGCAGCACCGCGGCGTCCAGCATCTCCGACCGGTTGGTGGCGGCGATCACCACCACGTCGCCACCCTCCACAATGCCGTCCATCTCCACCAGCAGCTGGTTCAGCGTCTGCTCGCGTTCCGAATGGCTGTTCGATTCGCCGCGCTTCCCGGCCAGCGCGTCGATCTCGTCGATGAACAGGATGCAGGGCGCGCTGGCGCGGGCGGTCTTGAACAGGCTGCGGACGCGCGCCGCGCCCAGTCCTACGAACATCTCGACGAAATCCGAACCCGATGCGGCGAAGAAGGGCACGCCGGCCTCGCCCGCCGCGGCCTTGGCCAGCATGGTCTTGCCGGTGCCCGGCGGACCGACCAGCAGGATGCCCTTCGGCACGCGGGCGCCGGCCATGGCGAAGCGACGCGGGTCCTTCAGGAACTGCACCGTCTCGCGCAGTTCCTCCTTCGCCTCGTCAACGCCCGCAACGTCGGCGAAGACGGTGTTGGTATCTTCCGGGCGCACGCGTGTGGCGCGTCCAATGCCGAACAATTGCCCGCCGCTGAGCAGCAACCCGCCGATCAGCAGGGCCACCACCAGGAAGGGAGCAGCGCGGTCGAGCACGCGGACCGTCTGCGCCATCAGCCCGTCCGGCCCCTCGTCGAAGGCGATGGCGACCTTGTGGCTGCGCATTTCCTTCAGCAGATCGTCGGTCACCGGCATCACGGTGCGATAGCGGCTGCCGTCGGTGGCCACCGCATGGCCCGTGCCGTTGGAGAAGGTGACGGACTCGATTTCGCCGCGGCTTGCCCGCTCGATCAGCGCGCTGTAGGTCGCCGTCTGTTCGTCCGCCCGCCGGCTGTGATCGTACCACGCCGCAAAGCCGAGCCACGCGGCAAGCAGGGCGGCCAGAACGGCAAGCGCAATCATCGGGCGTTTCGGCAGCGTGGGCATCTCGGCTCCGCGATATGAAGGACTGGCTTTCGATCTATGCCATTGATGCGGGACATGCCGCTGCCGCGGCAACCGATAACGCCCACGGTCCCTTCTTTGACACCGTAAGCGGTGCGTTTGCGAAATGGCTCGTCACGGATCTGACGGCGATCTCAATCGGTTGCCGATGTGATGAAGTTCGGACAGTATGGCTTCCCAACCAAAGTGATCCGCCCGAACGATAAGGACCACACCGATATGGCCGAGGCCGCCGCGGCGCCCGCCCTCCAACTGGACGGCGTGACCTGCACCTTTCCCTCACCCGACGGCCGGGGACGTTCCTATACCGCCGTACAGGGAGCCAGCTTCACCGTCGCGGACGGAGAGTTCGTATCGATCGTCGGCCCGACCGGCAGCGGCAAGTCGACGATGCTGAATGTCGCTGCCGGTCTGCTGAAGCCCAGCGAGGGCCGCGCGCTCTCCTTCGGGCAGCCGGTGACCGGCATCAATCCCAAGGCCGGATACATGTTCCAGGCCGAAGCGCTGATGCCCTGGAAATCGGCGCTCGACAATGTCGCTGCCGGGCTGGAGTTCCGCGGCGTCTCCAAGGCGGAAGCGCGCGAGCGCGCACAGCCCTGGCTGTCCCGCGTCGGGTTGGAGGGGTTCGGCGACCGATTTCCGCACCAGCTGTCGGGCGGCATGCGCAAGCGCGTGGCGCTGGCCCAGACGCTGATCGTCGATCCCAAGATCATCCTGATGGACGAGCCCTTTTCGGCGCTAGACGTCCAGACCCGCCAGATGATGGAGAACGAGCTGCTCGACCTCTGGGCCGCGGACCGCAAGTCGGTGGTCTTCATCACCCACGACCTGGAGGAGGCCATCGCCATGTCCGACCGGGTGCTGGTGCTGTCCGCAGGGCCGGGAGCGCGTCTGATCGGCGAGTACCGCATCGACCTGGACCGCCCGCGCGATGTGGCGGAAATCCGCATGACGCCGCAGTTCCTGGCCCTTCACAAGGAAATCTGGGGCCAGCTGCGCGACGAAGTTCTGAAGGGCTACGCCCAGACCAAGCTGCGGTGACGACATCATGAGATCCCATGCCAAACGCCTGCCCAGCCGTCCGGTGATCCTGCTGCTGCAACTGGGGGTCCTGATCGCCTTCTTCCTGATCTGGCATGTCCTGACCGACACGAAGATTCTCAGCCCCTTCTTCTTCGGCACGCCGGGGGCGGTGCTGGCCCGCACCTGGGCCGATTTCGCCTCGGGCGTCATCTGGTATCACCTCGGCATCACGCTGCTGGAAACGGCGCTGGCCTTCGCCATCGGCACGGTGGCGGGCATCGCCTTCGGATTCTGGTTCGCCCGGGCGCCGTTGGTCTCCCTCGTCTTCGACCCTTACATCAAGGCGGTCAACGCGCTGCCCCGCGTGGTGCTGGCGCCGATCTTCGCGCTGTGGCTCGGGCTTGGCATCTGGTCGAAGGTGGCGCTGGGCGTGACGCTGGTCTTCTTCATCGTCTTCTTCAACGTCTACCAGGGCGTGAAGGAGGTCAGTCCGGTGGTGCTGGCCAATGCCCGCATGCTGGGTGCCAGTTCCCGCGACCTCTTCCGGCACGTCTATCTGCCGTCCGCCCTCTCGTGGGTCTTCTCGTCGCTGCACACCGCCGTCGGCTTCGCCATGGTCGGTGCGGTGGTGGGCGAGTATCTGGGCTCCGCCGCCGGGCTGGGCTACCGCATCCATCAGGCGGAAGGCGTGTTCGACACGGTCGGCGTCTTTTCCGGCATGCTGGTGCTGACGATCTTCGTCGTCCTGATCGATGCCGCCGTCACCATGATCGAAAAGCGGCTTCTGCACTGGCGCCCGCAGGATACCAACGGCGGGCAGCACTGAAATTCAAATGGGGGAGGAAATCGATGAAGCTCAAATCGCTGATTACGGCTGCCGCGGTCGCCGTGACCATGGGAACATTGGCGCTGGGAACGGCCGGACTGGCCGCGGCCCAGCAGACGCTTGAGAAGACCGACATCAAGATCGCCGTCGGCGGCAAGCCGCTGCTCTATTACCTGCCGCTGACGCTTGCCGAGCGGCTGGGTTACTTCAAGGAAGCCGGACTGAACGTCGAGATCAACGATTTTGGCGGCGGCTCCAAGAGCCTGCAGGCCCTGATCGGCGGTTCGGCCGACGTGGTGACCGGCGCCTACGACCACACCATCCAGATGCAGGCCAAGGGTCAGCCCATCGTGGCGGTGACGCAGCTCGGCCGCTACCCCGGCATCGTGCTGGCCGCCGTCAACAAGGCAGGCACCATCAAGTCGGTGCAGGATCTGAAAGGCAAGAAGGTCGGCGTGACCGCCCCCGGTTCATCCACCAACTTCATGCTGAACTATGTGCTGACTTCAATGGGCATGAAGCCGGAGGATGCGTCGGTCATCGGCGTCGGCGGCGGTCCCAGCGCCATCGCGGCGATCAAGCGCGGAGAAATCGACGCCATCGTCAACCTGGACCCGGTGATCAGCCAGGCCCAGGCCGACGGCGACATCACCATCCTGGCCGACACCCGGACGGAAAAGGGCACCATGGACGTCTATGGCGGTCCCTATCCCGCCGCGGTCCTCTACATGAAGCCCGACTTCATCAAGGAGAACCCGAAGACCACGCAGGCGCTGAGCGACGTCTTCGTCCGCACCATGCTGTGGCTGAACAAGGCCAGCACGGAGGATGTGCTGAAGGTGCTGCCGGAGGAGTATTTCCTGGGCAACAAGTCGCTCTACGCCCAGGCATTCGAGCATTCCAAGCCGACCTATTCGCCGGACGGCCGCTTCACCCAGGTCGGCGCCGAAGCCGCGCTGAAGGTGTTGAAGGCCTTCGACCCGGCGGTGGCGTCGACCAGCATCGACCTGTCCCGGACCTACACCAACCAGTATGTCGAGGATGCCCTGAAGCGCCTGCAGAAGTGAGCCTCGCGCTCTGTTCCGGAATACCCATAAGAAAAATGTGGGCGCGACATTCCGTCGCGCCCTTTTTCATGCTGCGCTGCCGTTAGACTGGACGAAATCGGTCCTGATTACCCTACGGTCAGGGCCGTCCATCCGACAGCCTTCCCGACAGCGGAGTTCCCAATGGCCGAGGTGATTTTCTACGGAATGGCCGGTTGCCCGGCGAATGCCAAGCAGAAGCAGCAGTTGACCGCCGCCGGCCATACGCTGGTCGAACGCGATCTCGCCACCGCCGAATTGACGGCGGCCGACCTCCGTGCCTTCTTCGGCGACAAGGAGGTCGACGCCTGGTTCAACCGCCGCGCCGCCGCCGTGAAGGCGGGCGCCGTCAAGCCCGACGGTCTGGACGAGTCCGCCGCACTGTCCGCGATGCTGGCGGACCGCGAGTTGATCCGCCGCCCGCTGATCCAGGTCGGCGACCGCCGTGAAGCCGGCTTCGACCCCACCACGCTGCATGGCTGGATCGGCCTGACCTCCGGCGAAAGCTGTGACGACAAGCATGCCCGCGGCCAGTGCGACCACGGCCACCAGCATTTCGTCAAGGCGCCGGCGGCCTGAGGAGGCTCACTCCGGCGGCACTTCGCGCGGCTTGCGGTCCTCGCCGATGGCGACGTAGGTGAACACGCCTTCCGTCACCTTGATCGGGTCGGAGCCGGAACGTTCGCGCCGCACCCAGGTCTCGATGCGGACGCGCAATGACGTGCGGCCGACCTTCTCGATGCGGGCGAAGCAGCTGACCTCGTCGCCGACGAAGACCGGCTTGTGGAAGGTCATCGCTTCGATGCCGACGGTTGCGACGCGGCCATGGCTGCGCCGCACCGCCACCGTGCCGCCGGCAAGATCCATCTGCGCCAGCAGCCAGCCGCCGAAGATGTCGCCGTTCGGATTGGTGTCCGCCGGCATCGCGATGGCCCGCAGTGCGGGGCCATTGTCGAAGTCGTATGCATCCGCTGCGCTCATGCTTCCTCCGGCGTCACGAAAATTTCCTGCACAAAAGCTTGTGGCACCGCACTATAAACGGCACAGGATGCGCTTGCGCACCCCTGACGAAATTCCTATCATCCCGCCATGAGCGATCTTTTCGAGAACACGGCCCCCAAGGCCGACAGCTACTCCGCCCAGGATATCGAGGTTCTGGAGGGGCTGGAGCCTGTCCGGCGTCGGCCGGGCATGTATATCGGCGGCACCGACGACCGTGCGCTGCACCACCTGGTGGCCGAGGTGCTGGACAACGCCATGGACGAGGCGGTGGCCGGACATGCCAGCCGCATCGATCTGGAGCTGGCCGCCGACGGCACGGTGATGGTCCGCGACAACGGGCGCGACATCCCCATCGACGACCACCCGAAATATCCGGGCAAGTCGGCGCTGGAGGTCATCATGACCACGCTGCACTCCGGCGGTAAATTCTCCAACAAGGTCTACCAGACTTCGGGCGGCCTGCACGGTGTCGGACTGTCGGTGGTGAACGCCCTGTCGGACCGGCTGACCGTGGAGATCGCCCGCGAAAAGCAGCTCTACGTCCAGGAATACAGCCGCGGCCTGCCGCAGGGGCCGCTGGCCCACCGCGGCAACGTCAACCGCCGCGGGACGACCATCCGCTTCCATGCGGATGCGGAGATCTTCGGCGAGACCGCTCATTTCGAACCGCACCGGCTGTACCGGCTGGCGCGCTCCAAGGCCTATCTGTTCCGTGGGGTGGAGATCCGGTGGAGCTGCGATCCGGTCCTTCTGTCGGTCGATGCCACCACGCCGGCGTCGGAAACCCTGCATTTCCCGGGCGGACTGCAGGATTACCTGACCGCCGCGCTGAAGGACCGCAAGACGCTGACGCCGTCGCCATTCGCCGGCGCGCTCGACTTCCCCAACGGCCAGGGCCGGGTGGAATGGGCGGTGGCATGGCCCGATGACGATGAAGGCTTTTCGCACACCTACTGCAACACCGTGCCGACTCCGCAGGGCGGCACGCATGAGGCCGGCCTGCGCACCGCGCTGACCCGTGGACTGAAGGCCTACGGCGAGCTGACGAACAACAAGCGCGCCGGGCAGGTCACCTCCGACGACGTGATGGGCGACGCCTGCATCCTGCTGTCGGTCTTCATCCGCGAACCGCATTTCCAGGGCCAGACCAAGGAAAAGCTGGTGACGGCGGAGGCGCAGCGCCTCGTCGAGACCGCGGTGAAGGACCATTTCGATCATTGGCTGTCCGGCGATCCGCAGAGCGCCAACGCCCTGCTCGAACGCCTGATCGAAAAGGCGGAAGAGCGGGCGCGCCGCAAGCAGTCCAAGGAAATGACGCGCAAGTCGGCCACCCGCCGCCTGCGCCTGCCGGGCAAGCTGGCGGACTGCTCGCGCAACTCTCCCGAGGGCACCGAGCTTTTCCTGGTCGAGGGCGACTCGGCCGGCGGCTCCGCCAAGCAGGCGCGCCAGCGCGAGACCCAGGCCATCCTGCCGCTCCGCGGCAAGATCCTGAACGTCGCCAGCGCGTCCGTTGACAAGATGAAGGCCAACCAGGAGCTGAACGATCTGGTGCAGGCGCTGGGTTGCGGTGTCGGCAAGGACTTCTCGACCGACAAGCTGCGTTACGAGCGGGTCATCATCATGACGGACGCCGACGTCGACGGCGCCCATATCGCGTCGCTGCTGATGACCTTCTTCTACCGCGAAATGCCGGGCCTGATCCAAGAAGGCCACCTGTATCTCGCGCTGCCGCCGCTCTACCGTCTCAGCCACGGCAACAAGCAGGTCTATGCCCGCGACGACGCCCACAAGGACGAGCTGCTGTCGAAGATGTTCAAGGGCAAGAAGCCCGACATCAGCCGCTTCAAGGGCCTGGGCGAAATGATGCCGGCCCAGCTGCGCGACACGACGATGGACCCGTCCAAGCGCTCGCTGTTGCGCGTGGTCGTGCCCAACGCCGCGGATCCGGAAGAAAAGCCGGAGTTCGAGCGCACCCGCTCCCTGGTCGAGGAGCTGATGGGCAAGAAGGCGGAGCTTCGCTTCCGCTTCATCCAGGACAACGCGAAGTTCGTGAAGGCGGACGACATCGACGTCTAGGGTGGTTGCGGCGGCGGTCGACCGCCGGCGATGGAGAACGACTCGCCACGACGACCGCTCCTCCCCATATCCGAGGCAGCGATCCCAACGGACAGTCCGATCATGCGCATGCTCCCGCCGCTCGCCGCCCTTCTGCTGGGTGCCTCGGTCCTCGCCGCCTGCTCCAACGAGAGGGTGGTGGCGAGCGAACCGGCTCCGGCCTACACGCGCAGCGAGGTCTCCTATGCGGCGGGGAACCGCGACCTGCGGGTGGTCCTGCATGGCGACCCCTTCGGCCTGCCGCCGGAGCGTTTCGCGGAAAAGGTCCTGCCCCACATGCAGAACCGCGTATCCGGGGTAAAGACCACCCTCACCACCACACCGAACGAGACGGCACGGCGGGATTACAAGGTGGTGCTGGCCTTCAACGTCGCGGAGACCATGCTGAACTCGTCGCTCTGCACGGACGGGCCGATCCCGACGTCGCCGCCGGGCGGACCCATCGTCGTGCAGGGGGCATTCTGCCGCTCCGGCGGGGCGCTGACCTCGGCCACCGGCTGGCTCGACCGGCCGCAAGGGCCGGACGATCCCGATTTCCGCAGTCTGATCAGCGATATGACCTTCACCCTGTTCCCCAGCCGGCGGGCCGACCTGTTCTGCGGCGCCATCGACTGCTGACGGGAGTCGCGGGCCGTCAGTCCCGCAGAAGCCAGTCGCGCATCAGGGCGGTCACCGCCTGCGGTCGCTCCATCGCCGAAAGGTGCCCGCAGTCCTCGATCAGCACCAGCCTTGCGCCGGAGATGGCATCCGCCATCTCCTCGTGCAGGGCCGGCGGGGTCAGCACGTCCTGGCGTCCGCAGACCACAAGCGTGGGGCAGCGGATGGCGGCGAGGCCGGGGCGGCTGTCAGGGCGGTTGATGATCGCCTCCTGCTCTCGGGCATAGCCGTCGACCCCGACCCGCTCCATCTGGTCCAGCACCGACCGGACGAAGGCCTCGTCGGCCATGCGGTCGGGATGGATCAGGCGGGGCAGGGCGGCGCGGATCACCTGCCCGTAGCGGCCCTGGCGGGCGAGCGCCACCGCCTCGCGCCGGGTGGCGGTCGCCTCCGCCGTGTCGGCGCGGGCATTGGTGTCGAGCAGCGCCAGCCTGTCCACCCGATCCGGCGACCGGCGCAGGATCTCAAGGGCGACATAGCCGCCCATCGACAGGCCGGCGACGGCGAACCGGTCGGGCGCCGTCGCCAGCACCTTGTCGGCCATGGCGGCGATGGACCCGCACTCCGCCAGTTCGACCACCAGCGGGTCGGCGATGTCGGCGAGGTGGCGGACCTGATGGTCCCACAGCGCCGCGTCCAGCGGCATGCCGGGCAGCAGGATCAGGGCAGGGCGACCGGACGGGAGGCTGTTCGACATCGGACTTCTCCTGCGCTCACTTCACCAGGGCGCTGACGACCTTGAAGACCGGCGTGCCGGCCCGTTCCATCCACTCGAACAGCACCATCTCGGTGGTGACGATGGTGACGCCGGCGGCGCGCATCCGTTCCAGCGCGGCGGCGTGGTTGGCGGGGGTGCGCGAGGACACCGCGTCGGCGACCAGATAGACCGCATGGCCCTGCTGGCGCAGTCCCAGCGCCGTCTGCATCACGCAGACATGCGCCTCCGTCCCGCACAGCACGATCTGCGGACGCTTCAGTTCCTCCACCGCGGCGTTGAAGGCCGGTTCGCCGGTGCAGCCGAAGGTGATCTTCTCGATCACCGGGGTGCCGGGCGGCAGGTCGGCGCGAACGGCCTCGACCGTCGGCCCGAGGCCGCGGGGATATTGCTCCGTCACCAGCACCGGCACGGACAGGGCGGCCGCAGCCTTCAACAGCATCCCGGCATGCCGGACGATGCGGTCGGATTCGTGGATGGCCGGCAGCAGGCGTTCCTGGACGTCGACCACCACCAGCACCGATTCCTGGGCACGAAGAATCATCAAATGCACTCGACCGTTCCATTTGGGGCCAGGCACCCTTGTGCAGGGTGCCGGCAATGGCCGCGACTCGCGGCAATGCCGTCGGACAGCCTAGCGCAGGGGATCGATTTCGCCAACGCGGCGTGTTTTCGGGCCTATTTTCGGCTTCGGAACATCGGGTCTATTGACATGGCGCTTTGTCTACCTATTCTTCGGCCTCATCCAGGCATCGGGCGATGATCGCTCGATTTGCGCACTCCAGAACAGAAACAGGTTGGATGCTTTTTTCGGAACTTGGGCTTGGCCCTGACGTCCTGCGCGCCATCGAGGACAAGGGTTACACCCAACCGACGCCCATTCAGGAACAGGCAATTCCCTGTGTCCTGCAACGCCGCGACGTGCTGGGCTGCGCGCAGACGGGCACCGGCAAGACGGCGAGCTTCACCTTGCCCATGATCGACATCCTGGCGTCGGGCCGTGCCCGGGCGCGGATGCCGCGGTCTCTGATCCTGGAGCCGACACGCGAGCTGGCCGCCCAGGTGGCGGAGAGCTTCGAGACCTACGGCAAGCACCACAAGCTCAGCATGGCGCTGCTGATCGGCGGCGAGACCTTCACCGAACAGGTTAAGAAGCTCGACCGCGGCGTGGATGTGCTGATCGCGACTCCGGGTCGTCTGATCGACCTGTTCGAGCGCGGCAACATCATGCTGAACGACATCAAGGTCTTCGTCATCGACGAGGCCGACCGCATGCTCGACATGGGGTTCATCCCCGATATCGAGCGCATCGTCAGCAAGCTGCCGAAGAACCGACAGACCCTGTTCTTCTCGGCGACCATGCCGCCGGAAATCCGCCGTCTGGCCGATGCCTTCCTCAGCGATCCGATGGAGATCAGCGTCGCGCCGCCCGCCTCTCCGGCGGAAACGGTGACGCAGGCGATGGTCCTGGTGCACGAGATGGACAAGCGCAAGGCGCTGCGCCATCTGCTGCAGACGGAGGACGTCAAGAACGCCTTCATCTTCTGCAACCGCAAGCGCGACATCGCCGTGCTGCAGAAGTCGCTGGAACGCCACGGCTTCAATGTCGGCGCGCTGCATGGCGACATGGTGCAGTCCAAGCGGACCGAGACGCTGGAGCGCTTCAAGCAGGGCGAAATCACCCTGTTGGTCTGCTCCGACGTCGCCGCCCGCGGCATCGATGTGCAGGGCCTCAGCCACGTCTTCAATTTCGATGTGCCGCTGACTCCGGACGATTACGTCCACCGCATCGGACGCACCGGCCGCGCGGGCAAGCAGGGACGCGCGTTCATGCTGGCCACGCCCGACGACACGAAACTGGTCGGCGCCATCGCGCGCCTCATCAAGCGGGAGATCCCCATGATCGCCATCGACGGCCTGGAGACGGCCGAGTTCGGCGAGGAAGACAGCAGCTCCCGCGGCCGTGGCCGCGGCCGTGGCGGCCGCGCTGCCAAGTCGGAAGCCCGTCCGCCCCGCGGCGGCCGTGAAGACCGCGCCCCGCGTGAGGAGCGTGCGCCCCGCGAAGAACGCGCCGCCCGTGAGGAGCGGCCTGTTCGTGAGGAACGACCCGTCCGTGAGGAGCGGACTGCCCGCGACGACCGTCCGGTTCGTGAGGAGCGTCAGCCCCGCGAATCGCTGGTTGCCGCCGAGGCGCGCCGTAGCAACGATCCCCGCCGCGATCGTGATCGCGACCGCCGCCGCCGCCGTGACGACGACGATGACGACGTGCCGGTGATCGGTTTCGGTGACCATATGCCGGCCTTCATGCTGCGCTCCGCCCGCCCGCGTCCGTCCGCCGAAACCTCGACCGACTCGTCGCAGGAGGGCTGAGCCCGTGCAGACCATCTTCGTCATGGTCAAATGCGATCTCGGCAAGGCCTATGAGGTCGCCGATCAGGCGGTGCAGGCGATCGAGCAGGTGTCGGAGGTGCATTCCATCTCCGGCCAATATGATCTGCTGATGAAGTGCTATCTGAAGCAGGATGACGACATCGGTCGCTTCGTGACCGAGCATGTTCAGACCCTGCCGGGGGTGCGCGACACCTTCACGTTGATCGCGTACAAGGCCTTCGCCTGAATACAGGTGGTGCAGAATTGGAAAGGCCGGGCATTTGCCCGGCCTTTCTGCTTTTCGGGGAAGATCGGCCGCATCCGGCCCTACCATCCCACCACGATCCGGGCATGCGATGGCACCGGCACGATGCCGTCCACCGCCTGCGCGTCGAACCGCCGTGCGATGTCCGCCTCCAGCGCGCCGCGTCGCGCCGCGTCCAGCCCGCCCAGCCGGTGACCGAAGCTCATGTCCGGGGCGGCGCGCCAGAAGGGCTGGCCGGCCGGCGCCTTGCGGACCGGGGTCAGGTCGGTCTCCGCGGTTCCGCCGAATCCCGCCGCCCGCATCGCGTCGGCAAGCAGTCCGGGCTCGGCAAAGCGGAACAGCGGGTCCAGGCTGCCGTCCTCGCCCAGATGGGCGGCCACGACATCGCCGATCTCGGCGAACAGGCCGTTGCCGGCGCGCGGTCCCCACACCATGAAGGCGGCCTTGCCGCCGGGGCGCAGCACGCGACGGACCTCGCCCAAGGCGGCTTCCACCGCAGGCACGAACATGATCCCGAAGCGGCAGGTCACGCGGTCGAAGGCGGCATCGACGAAGGGCAGGGCGGTCATGTCCGCCGCGGTGAAGGCGGGTGCCACTCCATCGACGCCGCGGGCTCGGCGCACCGCGCCTGCCATCATGCCGGGCACGAGATCGCTGCCGACCACCAGTCCGCCCGGTCCGGCCCGACGCGCAGCACTCAGCGCCGGCTCTCCTGCACCGGATGCAAGATCGAGCAGCCGTTCGCCCTCCGCCAGTCCGGCTGCGTCCAGCAGCGGGCGATTCAGCTTATCGGCCAGATCGGCCATCGGGTCGGCCCAACGGTCCCAGGCATCGGCGCTGGCAGCCCAGCGGCCGCGCTCGCGGGCGGCGTCGAGGCTGGGGTCGGAAAGCGGTGTCGCGGTCAATGAAGAAGCCTCGCCGTGCCGGCCACGCGCTGGACCGTGTCGGCATCGCTCAGTCGCTCGCCGAGAGCGGTCAACTCGTCGGACATCTTGCGGTTGGCGTCGGTCAGTTGCTGGATGCGGGTCTGCGCCGCCTGATGCTGCGCAGACAGGGTCGCCACCGTCTCCGTCAGCTTGCGGATTTGCTGGGACTGGCGCGCCGATGCATCGTTCAGGCTGCGGCGGATCGATCCGACGGCCACCAGCACGACAAGGCCGATGGTCACGCCGGCCGCGATGGCGACGATGCTGATCCCGGTGAACCAGTCCATGGGCGGCAAGCTTCCGCCCATTTCACCAATTGGTCAAGCTGCCTGACAATCCGTGACCGGCGCGCAAGCGTCGAGAACCCGGCGCTGTTGCAGGCGCCGGGTCCGTCCGATGGAAGGTCCGTTTGGGGTATGGCCGGCGGTCAGCCGACGGTGCCGCTCACCGGACGCTCGGCCTTCATGCGCAGTTCCTTCAGGTGGTCGCCGAAGGCGCGCAGGACCGGCATGATGCGCTGGGTCTGGTCGGTCGTGACGTGGGCGTCGGTCTTCAGCACGATGGTCGGAGCCTCGCTCATCAGGCGCTTGGCGCGCATCGGGCCGACCTTGTCGTCGAGGAACATGGCCATGCCCATCAGAATGCCCAGCGTGACGTCGTCCGGAGCCTTGGGCAGGGCCAGGACTTCATGAAGCTCGTTCAGCAGCGTGTAGGCGACGATGGAGGTGCGTTCGATGGTGTCGACGTCGGCGGCCATGGGCATCGGGCAGGTCCTCGGGAAACGTTCGGATGAAACGTTGCGGGTGAGACGCTGGCGGGTGACGCGGGAAGGCGTCCTTGTCCAGGACGCCAGCGCTTGCGAAATCCGTCGTTCCCGAGGGTAATCGTCACTTTATAACCAAAGTGTTAACCAAACGCGCCCCGAGTCGCCCGAGTCGCATTTTTCCGAGTCGCAATCTGGCGTTCTCAACGTTTTCCGCTGCTGCGCGCCCTGGTCGAAAGCGACAGCTCGGCGACCTCTTCTCGCGCGGTGCTGACCAGACCGGCGGACTGCACGATTCCGCGGTTGAAGGGGTGATGGGTCTGCGCGTAGATGCTGCGGATCTTGACGACGTAATCCTGGGTCTCGCGGTAGGGCGGGATGCCCTTGTACTGCAGGACCGCCCCCTCGCCGGCATTGTAGCCGGCCAGCGCATGGGTGACGCTGCCGTCGAAATAGGCCAGCAGCCAGCGCAGATACTTCATGCCGCCGCGCAGGTTCTGTTCCGCGTCGAACGGGTTGGTGACGCCGAAGCGCTCCGCCGTCTCCGGGATCAACTGCATCAGGCCCTGGGCGTTCTTGTTCGACACCACGTCGACGCGATAACCGGACTCCACCGCGATGACGGCAAGAACGAGGTCAGGGTCGAGGCCATAGGTCGGCGCCATTTTCTGCACCATGGCGCGGATTTCGGCGGGCGGCTTGCGGATGATGCCCCAGCGCAGGTTGGGAGGTTCGCAGCGGTCCGGGGTCTTCACGTTGCTGCCGGCGCTGCCGATCAGCCGCTCCGCCTGTTCGCTGCCCAGTGCGGCGGCCTTCCGCAGCCAGGCACGGCCGAGATCTGCGTCCTTGCTTACGCCGCCTACGCCGGCCATGTGCATGCGCCCGGCCATCAATGCCGCGTCGGCATAGTCCTGACGGGCCGCACGGCAATAGAGCGATAACGCCAACCGCGGGTCGCTCTTCACCCCGTTGCCCCGTTCGTAGTGCTGCGCCAGCTCATATTGGGCACGGACGCTGCCCTTGTTGGCGAGGGCCTCCAGTGCCGCGACGGTCTTCTCTGCGATGCCGGCCTCGGCTGGAACGGCTGCCAGCATGACCGGCAGCATCAGGGCGGCGGCCAGCGCACCGATGCGCGCAAGGCTGGAGACCCGCCGGAGGGTGCGCTGATGGGTTGCAGAAGCACGCGACACGGACGGCGTACCGCAAAGGTTCGTGTGGTGTTCCACCGGACCCCCCTGTATGATTTTCTCAACGCCTTTCGAGACCATCGAAATATCGAAGTCAGAACTCACAGGGAAGCGGCCGCTATGCCTGCTGCATCGGCCGGCAGAGCTGGCGGCATAATACGAAATGGAAGGCTGGCTGCCTGTCGATATGTCATCAATACTGCTTGATGTGGCGCCACCAATAAAAAATTCATAGACCGACCGGCGTGTCTCGGTTGGTCTTTTTCTTTTCATGTTGGTCATGCGTCCTCCAATCGTGTTGGAGAGATAACGAAAGACCAAATTATTAGCCAACGCCCGAACGGTGATCGTACTGGGATACACGGGGTACTCTAGGGGTAATCTGGCCCGATTGTATGACCCACTAGCCTTTTTCCCAACTGGCAGCTCCTTTGTACGCTCATTACGTAGGGATCGGGCCAGATAATCGGCTGCAAATTCGGCGGCCCCGGATGAAGGAAGCACTCCTCGTCCGGGGCCGTCGCGCCGGAGGCCCCGGCAGTGCCGGCATACCGCGAAAGTGGTCGGTGCGGCCGTGGCGTACGGCATTGAAGGAGGCATCGTTTTACCGATGGCGAACCACGTCGCGACCACCTTGAGCCACCGAGTGCGCGGCCCGGCCCCGGTCGAGCCTGTAACCTTCGGCGCCGAGGCCGTCGGCCGGACCCGTTCGGACCGCGCGCCGACGTACACTGACCAGGACCCCACCGATGCCCGCAACGGCCGCGCCGCCACCAATGGCGCGCAGAATGCCGCGGCTCAGACGGAGACCCATTTGAACGTTCATGCCGAGGCCATCGAGACCGAAGCCGGGAGCGATGCGGCCAAGAACGACGCAACCGAGATGGACGCGGCCCACATCGACCCAGCCGACGGTACCCCTGCCGCCGACGAATTCCGTCCCGATCCCAATGCACCGCCGGATCCGGCGGTGATCCGGCAGATCGAAGAGGAAATCCCGCGCCTGCGCCGTTTCGCCCGCGCCATGGTGCGGGATGCCACGCTGGCCGACGATCTGGTCCAGGAATGTCTTGAACGCGCGCTGTCCCGCCTGCATCTGTGGCGCCCCGGCACCAACCTGCGCGCGTGGCTGTTCACCATCCTGCGCAATTTGCACATCAATGGCGTCCGCCGCCGCCAGCCGGTGGTCGACATCGATGCCGAGGCGCAGGCCGCAATCGGCGCGGCACCGGGGTCGCAATTCGTGCGGATGGAGCTTCGTGACCTGCGTCGCGCGCTCGCCTTGCTGCCGAACGAGCAGCGGGAGGTCGTGCTGCTGATCGGCCTCGAAGGGATTTCCTACAACGAAGCGGCCGACATTCTCGGCATTTCGATCGGGACGGTGAAGTCGCGCCTGTCGCGCGGGCGCCGCGCGCTCCGCTTCCTGATGGAAGGCCGCGATCCGGGGGAGGACGCGGACGCCTGATCCTTCTTGGCAACGAGCGCTGTGAAACACGGGGGCGTCCGGTGACCGGGCGCCCCGTTTTCATGTCCACACTCGTTATCCGCCTTTGACGGCGGGTAGAAAAGAAAGGCGGCGTCCGGGGGAGACGCCGCCAAAGGCGGGGACAATCGAAGCACCGTCCGGGTTTGCCGGCCCCGGCATCACTTCTGGGGGAGACAGAGTCTTGCAGCCTCAGGAGATGCCGCAATCAACCGGGCGATCCGCCAATGGTTCCATCCCATAGAGGGAAAGCCATGGGCAGGTCGCCCGGTGGGTGCCCCGGCGCTAGCGTCGCCGGACCAGACCCATGATCAGGCTGATGGCGAACAGAACCAGGAAAAGGAAGAACAGGATCTGCGCAATGCCGGAACTGGCCGACGCGATTCCACCGAACCCGAGCGCGCCGGCGATCAGCGCAACGACGAAAAAAACAAGAGCCCAATAGAGCATCATACCCTCCCTCAATCGGCCGAAAGTCTGTTGAGGACTTCGAGAGCCGCGCATGAGACAAGTCGTGGCCGCATCCGCCGTCCCGTCGTTTCCGCCCCCCGATGTCTTCCTGTCCGGAAAGACGGGCCAAGGTGACGGTAAGCACAGCCGGTGCGGCGGCATTCGAAGAGCAGAACAATGCTGTGGGCACGATGTTCCCGGTTCCTGCTTCCCTCGAGTAACCGTGCATGCTCGGACAATGGCGGTTTGGCATTTATGCAACAACCGGCGCTCTCAGGCGTTTCCTTACCCTGACGGCCGGCGGCTCGACCTCCGGCGACGCCGCGGCCCGGTCGCGGCGACCATCCGCAGGAGAGGGAAAGATGAAGTTCAAGCTCTGGCTGGCGGCCTTCGCCGTCACGCTCGCGGTGGCTCCAGCCGCGATGGCGCAGCATACCTATTCAAGCACCTATTCCGGCAGCACGGGCTCCGACCGGTCGATGTCGACCCGGATGGGGAGCTCCGGTGGGACGTCGTCCGACATCGCCTCCCGCCGCGTTCCCGGCCAGAAGCCGGTCGAGTTGCAGCAGACCACGCTGCTGAACCAGCTCAGCGCCGCCGGTTATGTGTCGGTGCGTGATTTCCGCAAGGATGGCGACCGCTACGTCGCCAGCGCGATGGACCGGCAGGGCCAATGGACGACCGTCGTCCTCGATCCGCATAACGCTTCCACGACGCCCACCGGTGCGCCTGTTCGCTGACCTCAATTCAACAGGCGTGGCCATGTGCCGGCGAGGCGGCCGTAGCTTCCCGGCACCCGCAGATCGTAGAGCGGCAGCGGCTGCTGCAGGCGCTGTCCCGCATCGCGCCCCAGCGTGCGCACCGCCGTCTCGACGGTGCCGCCGACCGGCATCCAGCCCGATCCCCCGATCGGCACCACCAGCGCCAGCCCCCAATCCATCCGCCCGCCGAAGCGGCTTTGGGCACCGTCCGGCCCCTCGGTCCAGGTCGCGTGGGCGGTCAGCCCGATGCCGCCGTCGAAGCGGCGCATCACCTCCACCGTTCCGCCCCAGTCGCCGCCGAGATAACGCCCAAGCCGCAACGCCGTGGTGGTACCCGCCCCCGGCGCTTCCCAATAGAGGCTGGCATGGCCGGTGCCGCGCGCATCGCCGCGGTCGATGCCGAGCAGGCTGTCGGGCCGCCGCTTCCAAACCTGGTTAAGGTCGATGCCGAGGGCCCAGCGGGCGGCCAGCGGCTGGTACAGCGCCTCCGCCCCGATGCCGCCATACATCTCCTCCAATTGGCCCAGCGACAGCCGGGTGGTCAGCCCGTCCGCCGGGTCGGCGAGCCATGCCGCATAGGCATGGTCGAGCGACAGCGGTCGCGCCACATAGCGCGGGAGGTCGCTGCGCACCGGATGGGCGGCCGGAACGGCGTTGGTGTCCAGCAGGTCGAGCTCGCTCGCGGCGTCGATGCGCAGGCCGCCCCCCAGCACCAGTCCACGCACCGGCTCGCCGCGCAGCATCACATCGGTATGGGTGCGCTGGGCGAGCGTGGTTCCAAGTTCCGCCAGATCGAATGTCGCGACCAGCCGCGTCGACAGCTCGAACCGCGGGCGCCAGTTGGGCGATGGGTCGGCGGACGGCTCAATGACCGCCGTGCGCCAGATCTCCTCGGAACTGCCGCGGTGACCGGCGGCCCGCTCCAGATCGCGGCGCAACACGGTTGTGGCAGCGGACGCGATGCCAGCCGCACCGGTGACCACGCGCAACCTCTCCACCTGCGGCGGGGCGAGATCGGCGAGCAACCGTGCCGCGTCACCGACTTCGCGGGCCAGCGGCAGACGCCCTCCGCCGGCTGGATCGAGCCAGAGGGTCGCCATGTCGCCGTCGATGCGGGCGGAACGGGCGGGCAGGCCGCGGCTGCGGGCAACCAGTGCGATGGCCTCCGCCGACAGCGCAGCCCCTTCCGACGGCCGCGGCCCGACCGCAGGCGGCGGACGTTCGAAGCGGTCGGCATCCACCGCGGGATCGAAGCGAAAGGACAGGCGAAGCATCAGGCGCCGCCCCTGCTCATAGGCGGCACCAAGATCGGCCCAGGAGACCGGGCGCCAGGACAGGCCGAGGCTGTAGCGGCTGCCGGGATCGAAGCCCGGCTCGTCCTGCCGCTGCGCCCGGAAGCGGTCTCCGGAAGACTCCAGCTTCAGGCTCAGCCCTTCCAAGGGGCCGACGGTCGGCATGTGCCATTCCGCCCCGCCGAACAGGGCCACCCGCTCGCCGCCGAACCAGGCCCCCGGTCCGCGGCTGGTCGGCCATGCCGACGGGTCGCGGTCGCGGCGGAACCGGCCGCCCAGGAAGCGCAACGGATTGCGCAGGTGCCCGGCCTCGCCCAGCGTCCCCCATCCCATGCCGACCGTAAGGTCCACATCCCACCAGCGGCGTGACAGGGCGATGTATTCGCCGGCAAAGCGCCCCTTGCCCGGCAGGTCGAGACCGGAGCCGGTGACGTCCCGTCCGCCGATGACCAGTGCCGGACCATGTTCGTCTTCCCGCCGAAGGCGGAGCTTGAGGTCCAGGCCGGGTTCGCTGAGGCCGTAATAGCCGGGATAGGCGCTGTTGCGCGCCGTGACCTCCAGCCAGGGCAGCGGCTGTGCGGAGATGGCATAGTGACGGTGCAGGTCGCCGAGCGCCGTCAACCCGCCGCTCATCGATCCGTCGGGCGCCATCCGCGCAGTCGGCATCTGCAAAAGCCCGACCCCGCCCCAATCGGACAGACTTGATCCGGACAGGCTGGATCGCGTGTCGTCGGCAAGGGCAGGGAAGGTCGCAGCAAGGATGAGAAGGGCGGTAATGCGCACGCGGTGATCGCGAAGGTCCGGGTTTCAATCCAATCCTTCGCTGTTCATGCGTATGGATGCAACTGAAAAGGTGGTAGCGATCGCTGATAGGCGTCGTTACGGTGCCTCGACCACGTCGAAGTCGTGGGTGATGGTTGCGGTCTGGCCCAGCATGATGGAGGCGGAGCAGTATTTTTCGGCCGACAGCGCGATGGCGCGCTCCACCTTGGCCGGGTCCAGTTTGCGGCCGGTCAGCGTGAAGTGGACGTGGATCTTGGTGAAGACCTTCGGATCGGTCTCCGCCCGCTCGGCCTCGATGGCGGCGACGCAGTCGATGATCTGCTGGCGGCCTTTCTCCAAGATCATCACGACATCGAAACAGGTGCAGCCGCCCATGCCGATCAGCAGCATTTCCATCGGGCGGATGCCGGCATTGCGGCCGCCGGACTCGGGCGCACCATCCATCACCACGGCATGGCCGCTGCCGGATTCGCCGACGAACATCTTGCCGTCCACCCAGGTGACGCGCGCCTTCATGACCAATTCCTTCGTTCACGGTTGGTGTGAGTGACCGCGCGAAGCTAGGCGCCGCGGCGGATCGGCGCAAGAGGGGGCGGACCGCCGCCGCGCGGCTCTTGCCCTCTTATGACGGCGAGCCCATGGTTTCGTGCGCTGCACCATGCACCTTCCGACGAGGCTTTCCATCATGCCGCATGGACACACCCACGGCGGCCACTCCCATGGCGGCCACACCCACGGCACTCATACGCATGGCACTCATACTCATGGAGGC
>JBKHVJ010000232.1:0-7313 GCA_046570145.1 Alphaproteobacteria bacterium | reverse complement strand
AGATCTGCAACAACATGATCCTCTGCATCTCGATGATCGGCGTCTGCGAGGCCTTCGTCCTGGCGGAGAAGCTGGGCCTGTCGCATCAGGCGCTGTTCGACGTCTCGTCGACCTCGTCGGGCCAGTGCTGGTCGCTGACCAGCTATTGCCCGGTCCCCGGCCCGGTTCCCACCAGCCCGGCCAACCGCGATTACCAGCCCGGTTTCGCGGCGGCGCTGATGCTGAAGGACCTGAAGCTGGCCCAGGAAGCGGCGCAGAGCGCCGGCGCCCCCACCCCGCTGGGGGCCGCGGCGGCGCAGCTCTACGCCATGATGAACGCGCAAGGAGAGGGCGGCACCGACTTCTCCGGCATCATCCGCATGCTGCGCGGCGAAGGGTAAATCAACCGGCTGGCGGCGGGGGCAGGAACAACGCCTGCTCCCGCCGGACCAGATCGGCGATGTAGTCGGCGGTCATCGAGATCCGCGCCAGCGACCGCAGATCCTCGTGGACGATCAGCCAGAAGGACCGGGTGATCGTCAGCTCCTCCGGCAGGACCGGCACCAGGTCCGGTTCGCCGGCCGCGATGAAGGCGGGCAGCATGCACAGGCCGGCGCCGGCCAGCGTCGCCTTCAGTTGGGCGACGAGGCTGCTGCTCTTGATGCGCGGCACCACCTCCCCGATGGTTTCGACATAATCCAGTTCGGGGGCGAAGATCAGGTCGTCGATGTAGCCGATGAAGGAATGGCCGCGCAGGTCGGCGCGGCTGCGGATATCCTGCCGGGCGTCCAGATAGGCGGCGGTGCCGTACAGCCCCAGCCGGTAGTCGGTCAGCTTGCGGGCATAGAGCCGCCCTTCCTGTGGACGCGACAGGCTGATGGCGATGTCGGCCTCGCGCTTCGACAGGCTGAAGACGCGCGGCATGGCGACCAGCTGGACCTCCAGCTCCGGATGCCGTTCGCACAGGCTCCCGATGCGCGGCGCCAGGAAACAGCTGCCGAAGCCGTCCGGCGCGCCGATGCGCACCGCACCGGCGAGCGCCAGATCGCCGTCCGCCACCATGCCCTGGGCGAGGAAAGCCGCGCTTTCCATCACCTCTGCGGTCTGCTTCAGCCGCTCGCCCTGGGCGGTCAGGGTGAAGCCGCTGGGCCGCCGTTCGAACAGGGTGACGCGCAGCGCGTCCTCCAGCGCCGAGATGCGGCGGCTGACCGTGGTGTGGTCGGCACGCAGGCGCTGGGCCGCCGTGGTCAGTGTGCCGGCGCGGGCCACCGCCAGGAAGAATCGCAGGTCGTTCCAGTTGAAATCGGCCATATCCGCCGGCGTCGCCGTCCGTTCTTTCTGGTGAAGCAGGGGCCGAACTGTCCCATCAACCCGCCTGCCTGACAAGAGCGCCAACCCACCCCTGCGACAACGCCGCACCCGGCACGAGCCGAAGCATCGAACGAACCTGCCCCGAAGGGGTACCGCATCTACCGGCCACCGCCCCCATTTCGCGTGGACGAAGCGCCCGCCTGTTGCGTTTATCTGTTGAGGGATGCGGCGTTCCTGACGTCTGCGATGATCGAAAGGACGGGCGATGCCGGGCGAGGGCCGGACGGGGAACTGGAGCGGATCGGCGATGGCGATGCCAACAGCGATGATCGCGGCAGCGGCCCTTGCCGTCCTTGTCGCGGCTGCGGCGCTGCCGGCCGCCGCGGAACCGCTGCTGTCCCCACCGGAGGCCGATGTCCCCCTGTCCTCCCCCGCTCCGTCCACGCCCGCTCCGGCGGCAGTCCCGGCAGCGGTTCAGGCCCCGGCCACGCCTCAGACCGACGCCTTCGACTGCTGGCTTCTGGACCCGAACCGGCTGGAGAAGGCCGCCGACCGGGGCCTGTGCGGCGATGCCTTCGCCCGCGCGCCGGAAATCGCCTCCCTGCCCGACGCCCCTCCCCTGCCCGCAGTGACGCCGCCGCGCAAGCCGAAGGCCCCGGAACGGCGGATCCGCACGTCGAACCGGAGTTCCAGCCACAGCCAAACCCTTACGACGGGCACGTCGGCGGCCCAGCTGTCCCGTACCGGCGGCGGAGGCGGCGGGGACTTCTTCAGCAACTTCCAACGCGATTTCCGCGCACTGGGCGACCTGCTGGGCGGCGGATCGTCGCCGCGCCGGGGCGACGGCGGCGGTGCGCCCGGTTCCCACACGTCTCACCGGAACTGAGGAACAGAGACGCTTTACGGCGCGTCGTCCGGCTCCGTCCCGACATCCTCCGCCTCAACGTCGATGGTGACGCCGGTGCGCCCCGGACGGCCGTGGTCATGCTCCGGGTCGATGCCGTGGTCGCGCCGCAGCTCGTCGCGAACTTCCGCCATGCGGGCGCGCAGCCGGGCATATTCGGCCAGAAGCTGGCGGCGCCGGTCGTTCGGCGTCACGTCCTTCGGCGGGCGCAGCGAGCGCTTGAAGTCGATCAGCTGGCGGCGGGTCACGTCGGGACGGACCAACCCTTGCGCCTTCGCGCGCTCCAGCTCGTCCGGGGTCATGGTGACGATCTGGTAGGCGACGCTCTCCGCCCCCGGCAGCACGTCCAGCGACAGCCGGCCGGTGTCCACGGCCTCCGCCACCGCGCGGAAGCGGAAGGCGGTCTCGACCGAAAACGGCATGTCGCTCTCGATCATCGCCTCGAAATCGCCGTGCGGCAGGATCTCCTTGGCGCGGTTCAGATAGCGGCCGATCGACAGGAATTCCTTGCGGCTGCGGTTCCAGTGATAGCGGATTTCCTGCGCGAATTCCTGCCGGGTGTGGCAGGGCACGATGGCGTCGCTGATGTCCGACGCCCGGCGGTCGGCCTTGGACGGCGCCACCGCCGCGCCGGTGCGGGCCGGCACGGTGGGCGCCGCGGGCTGGGCAGCCGGCTGGGGCGCGGCCTTCCCCTGCTCCGCCACCTTCTTCATGAAGGACTTCACGTTGGCCATATTCAAATCCCCCGGGTTCAGATCCCCAACTCGTGCCGGATGAAGTACCAGGCACCCAGGCATTCGTCGGCACCGTTCACCGCACCAACATCGACGATGGAGCAGCCGATGTCGTCGACGCGGTGCATGTCCTCGATGTCCGGCACCTCGTGCGGGACCAGCCGGCCGACCCGGCCCAGTTCCAGCTTCGCTTCCCGCAGGCTGACCGACCGGCGCTTGACCCGGTTCAGCAGGAAGGCGGCGGGGCGGCCGTAATCGCGCAGGAACTCCATCCAGGGGATGACGCTCATCTTGTCGAAACGCCCCACGCCGGTCGGAACCAGCACGAGGTCGGCGCGGCGCAGCAGGATCTTGGTCGCTTCGGGATAAAGCTCCACCGACGGCGGCGTGTCGATGAAGATCACGTCGTAGCGGGCGGGGTCGATCTGGGACAGCGCCGCGTCGATCTCCTCCAGCGTGCCTTCATAATGGTCGATGGCGGCAACGTCGTGCGGACGGCGCAGCTCATGCCACTGCCCCAGCGTGCGCTGCGGGTCGAAATCCAGCGTCGCCACGCGCATGCCGTCCTTGGCCGCCGCGACCGCGGTGTTCTTGCAGCTGGTGGTCTTTCCGGTGCCGCCCTTCGGCGCGCTGTAGACCACCCAGCGGGCGGGCTTCTGCGCAGCCTTCTGTACCGGTTCGGCGGCGTTCTGGCCCGCCTGCTTGCCTGTCGGTTTACCTGCCGGCTTGCCTGCAGATTTCCGTGTGGCGACGGCGGTCGGATCGGCCATCTGTTCCCCCTGCATCGCGTGCCCGTCTTCTGGATGGCCTACTTATTAGCGGATCGGCCGCCGGGTCGAAAGGGCAAAGGCGGGACCTGAACCATTGAAATAGGGGGTTTCTGTACCGTGAAGGCGTTACTGGTAACGCTTTCCGGGGCAGTTCCGTTACCGGTAACGCTTCCGGCAAGACACACACGCCATCCCGCATTGCGGCAACGAAACATTCCGTCACCACTTTGGGCATTTTCGCATCGGCCCAGCGTCGCTAAAATGTTCCACGTTCCACGAAACCGGACAGGGTATCGCCTTCCCGCAGTCTGCGGGGCATGGGGTGGGAAGCGGGCTGGGGAACGGATCGGAGATGCGGGGATCGGGTGTGAAGGACGGATCGGTGGAACATTGTGCGGACGCCCCGAAGGGACGCGTCGGGACCGGGTTCAGGCAGACCCTGTGCCGCACCACCGCATTGGCGGGGACGGCCCGCCTGGTTCTCCTCGCCGCCGCGGCGGCCCTCAGCCTGCCCCTGCCCGCCTTCGCCAACCCCGAGGGCGGCGTGGTCACCGATGGCAGCGCCACCATCCAGTCCACCGCACCCGGCCGGCTCGACATCGTCCAATCCACCTCGAAGGCGGTGATCGACTGGCAGCGCTTCGGCATCCGGGAGGGCGAGCACACCAACTTCCAGCAGCCCGACGCCAATTCCATCACGCTCAACCGCGTCACCGGCCCCGATCCCTCCGCCATCCTGGGCCGGCTGACCGCCAACGGGCAGGTCTGGCTCGTCAACCCCAACGGCATCCTGTTCGGGCCGAACGCCCGCGTCGATGTCGGCGGGCTGGTCGCCACCACCCACGACATCCGCAACGAAGACTTCATGGCCGGCCGCTACAGCTTCGAGGGGCGGGCCGGCTCCACCGCCACGGTGGAGAACGACGGTACCATCACCGTCGCCCAGGCCGGGCTGGCGGCGCTCGTCGCACCCGGCGTCGCCAACCGCGGCACCATCCAGGCCCGGCTGGGCGAGGTGACGCTGGCGTCCGGCCGGCGCTTCGTCGTCGACCTGTTCGGCGACCAGAAGATCAACATCGCGGTGGACGCCCAATCCGATACCAGGACCGACGCGCGGCCGGTCGGCGCCGACGGCAAGCCGGTCGAGGCGCTGGTCAGCAACAGCGGCCAAATCTTCGCCGATGGCGGTCGGGTGCAGATGACCGCGTCGGCCGCCAAGGGACTGGTCGACCGCGTCGTCAACATGTCCGGCACCGTCCAGGCCCGGCGGGTGGAACAGCAGGGCGGCGACATCGTCCTGCTCGGCGACGGCGGCGAGGTGGAGGTCTCCGGCACCCTCGACGCCGGCGGCAGCGGCGCCGGCCAAACCGGCGGCACCGTCATCGTGTCGGGCAACCGCACGGCGCTGACGGCATCGGCGCGGGTCACCGCATCGGGCGCCGCCGGGGGAGGGGAGGTGCTGATCGGCGGCGACGTGCAGGGCGGCAAGGCATCCGCCGCCACGCTCGCCGGCTACGACATCCGCCCGGCGCGCAAGCCGGTGCCGCCGTCCGCCGAGACGGTGGTGGCGCAGGGGGCGACCATCGCCGCCGACGCCACCGGCAGCGGCAAGGGCGGCAAGGTCGTGGTCTGGGCCGACAACAGCACCCGCTTCGACGGCACCATCTCCGCCCGCGGCGGTGCGAAGGGCGGCGACGGCGGCTTCGTGGAGACGTCCGGCAAGCTGTCGCTGCAGGTGCGCGGCCGGGTCGATGCCGGGGCCGTGGCAGGGAAGGGCGGGTCCTGGCTGCTCGACCCGACCGACATCACGGTGGCGGCGAGCGGCGGAACGATCACGGCCGAAACCATCCAGGCATCGCTGAATGCCGGGACCAACGTCACGCTGCAGACCGAGAGTGCCAACACAGAGAACGGCGACATCACCGTTGCCCAGGCGATCACCAAATCGTCCGGCGGCAATGCCTCCCTGACGCTGAGGGCCGACCGCAACATCTTCGTCACCGAGAACATCACATCCACCGCCGGCGCCCTGAACCTGACGCTGAATGCCGCGACAGGTACCGGGAACGGCGTGGTGCGGGTGACCGGGCAGGATCAGACGAAGACCGTAACCATCGCGACCAACGGCGGCAGCTTCATCGTCGGCGGCGGCTCCGACCCGTCGACGAAGCCCGCCACCGGCCTTTCCGGCGGCTACACCCCGGAATCCGAGCGGATCGGAGTCCGGTTCTACTATGCCACCGTCACCACCGGGGCAGGCTGGATCCTCATCAACGGTGCCGGGGGTGAAAACGACGAGGAAGAGAACCACGGCATCGCGCTTTACAACAGCCGCCTGGAGAGCACGGCCGGCTCGATCACGCTGAACGGCAAAGGCGGCAACGGCATCTACAACGGCAACAACGCCGGCGTGCTGCTGTCCGACTCCTCGCTGGTGACGTCCGGCGGCGCAATCGGCATCACCGGCACGGAAGGCGGCGGCGAGAGCTTCGTCGGCAGCGACGCCGTGCACATCGAAGGCACCTCCCGCGTCACCGTTCTCGGCAACGGGCCGATCAGCATCGCTGGCGGGGCCAATTCGGACGGAGACATCGTCCTGAGCGGTGCGGAACTCTCCACCGATGCCGCCGCCATCACTGTCGAGTCCGGCGGCAAGCTGTTGCTGAGCGAAAGCGCAAGCCTGAATTCCGACGGCGTCGTGACCCTCAAGTCGGCGGGCGGAACCAGTCTGACGGACAGCACCATCGTGACCGGCGGTTCGCCCGTCACCATCAACGGCAACGGGTCCGGATCGTCCCAGGGCTCCATCCGCCTGACCTCGAGCCGCATCGCCACCTCGGGCGGCGCCATCACGCTGGGGGGCGGCACCGATCCTGCCCAATATGCAGCCAAGGGCGATTGGGAAAGCCCCGCCGGCGTGACGATCGCTGGCAGCACGGTCGACTCGAACGGAGGCAACATTTCAATCCGTGGCGAAGGAGCCGACAACGAGAGCGAAGGCCATGGCGTGTCGATCGTCGGCGATTCGACCATCGACTCCGGCACTGGCACGATCAACATCCATGGCAAGGCGGTTTCCGTCTATGGCTGGAACGCCGGTGTGTCGATCGCATCCGATCCCAGCGGCAGCGCCACCAGCAGAGGCCCGGTCATCCGATCGAGGTCATCCGCCGCCGACGCCATCACGATCGGCGGCGACGCCAGCGAGGCCGATGCCGACGAGGCCTGGGGCGTCAAGGTTCATGGCTCCACGGAAATCGCTTCGTCGGGTGGCGTCGCCATCACCGGCAAGGGTGGAGCATCGGCCGTCACGTATGAGGTGGCGGGCATCGGCCTGGATGCAGACACGGACGGCAGCATCCGCATCGCGGCCGCCGCCGGCGAGGTGACCCTGCGGGGCACCGCCGGTACCGGCGAGATGGCGTTGGACGTCTACAGGAACGGCGATGTGACGATCAGCAGCACGCCGGCGCCACCTCCCCCGCCGCCGCCGCCCCCCCCTCCGCCGCCGCCTCCGCCGCCGCCTCCGGTATTGCCACCGGTGACGCCGACGGTGCCGGAGGTCCCGACCATTTGCCACTGATCCTGATGGTCTTCAAAACCGCTGCTGCTGGC
>JBKHVJ010000231.1:0-43278 GCA_046570145.1 Alphaproteobacteria bacterium | reverse complement strand
CGGACGAAGGTGCGCGCAGCCCCGCGCGCCGATCCCAGGCGCAGGCGCGCGGCGCGCCGGCGGTGATGTGCCGCGCGCGCTGACCCGGAGCCCCGCGCGCGGCCAGCCGAAGCTGCGCGCAGCCCCGCGCGCGCCGATCCCAGGCGCAGGTGCGCGGCGCGCCGGCGGTGATGTGCCGCGCGCGCTGACCCGGAGACCCGCGCGCGGCCGGCCGAAGGGCGCGCGCCGCGCTGGTCACCGGGCGGTATCGAAGGCGCGGTGACGGCACAGCGCCGCCGTATTATTACTCGGATATGCTCTTTCGCCGCGCACCCTGCGCGCACAAGCGTCCGAAGGAGCAGCAAGGCCGCTGATATGATCGCGCGCAGCTTGCGCGCGCCGCGCAGATTGGCCAATATGCCCGCGCGAAAGCATGCATAGGCATGCAGTTGGAGACCTCGCGCGCTATGACCCTGCAGGACCCGACCACCCAGCGCCGCAGCTTTGCGCGCCGTCTGCTCACCCCTTCAGTGCCGACACCGCGCGCATCCGCGCAAGCGCGCGCGCCGGGTTCGAGTACTCCCGTCGCGCCCCGCGCACCAGGTGAGACGGTACGGGGAGGAAGCGCGCAGGTAGCAACAGCAGTGCGCGCGCGCCAGCAGACGGAGCCCGCTGCAGAGGTGTCAGCACGGACGGGAAGTGGCAGGCGCTCGGCGAAAATTGCGCCTGAACCTCCAGAGGCAGCATCCACGTCGAGTTCGCGCGGGCGCCGCGCCTCGCGGGCGGCCGTTCAATCTGCCGCCAAAGCGGAGACCCCCTCGGCCGAACCAGCCGGACAGGATGGCGCCGACGACGACCGCCACAATGATGAATTGTTCCGTGAACTCCAGGGGCTCGGCCTCTGGAACAAGGGCAGCGGAAGCGATGACGAAGCGCCGCCCCCGGAATGGTCTGACGATCAGGAGAACCGTACGTCCACCGCGAGTTATGGCATGGCGGACGGCACCATGGGCGCCGGTCCCAACCATTTCGACGGCGGCGAAGAGGACGAACTGACTCCGGAGGACCTTGAAGCATTGCGCGCCCTGCAGGTGCAGGTAGAGGACGAGGCGGATGCGGACAAGATCCTCGGCCAAGGTATACCCCAGAGTCTTCCGCAGGTGAGCGGAACATCGATCGAAACCGCCTCACCTCAGGCACCGTCCGGCGGCACGACCATGCTGGCTGAACCCTCCCCATCAACATCCGACGCGGACCCGCTGTCCGCTCTGGCCCAGCAGATCGATTGGACGTCAGCCCGGCAGGAAGCCCTCGGACTTGGTGCCGTCGGGGTGCGGCGCCGCCGCGGTGGCGGCGCAGGCGGTGCGGCGGCAGCGGAACAGGCGGCGCCACTGAACTCCTCCCAGCCTGCGGCCGTACCCGAAGCCTCTGTCATCGCGCCGGAGGCGCCTTCAAGACGGATGGCGACCGAGCAGACGGCCCCGGCTTCGCGTCCGGCATCGGCTGGCGGCATCTCGCAGGCGGACAAGCCCGACCCGGCCGAGATGCCTGTGACCGTGGCGGTAGCGGACCTCCTTGAGGAGACCTCCGCAAACGCCCTCACGCTGAACCTCGACCAGCTCCAAGAACTCGGCCTCGCTGCGCGAGCGCGCCCGCGGGACACCATCCGCCGGGTGCTCCAGCCTTGGCTGGCTGACGTGACTGCGCACAACTGCTTTCCCGGATGGGCACTCAGCTGGGAAGCAGACAATCTTGTCTGCACCCGTATCGCCCCTCTCCCCACTAAACGGAAGGGCGCAGATACGCCCGTCCCCGCACCGGCTTCTGCGCCACACCGGACGCGGTCCAAGAGGTACAGTTCCCGCGGCTCCATCAGTGCCACCCCGATGGACATGGGATCTCCACGATCCGAGGCTCGGTCCGACGGGTCAGATCCGTCAACTGTATCTCCCCCTCCCCCCGCCGCAGTTTCGCGATCCGAAGATGCTGCTCCGGAAGCCGCAGTTGAGCGTGCCGTGTCGGCCAAGGTGATCGACCGCGAGGGTGGCCTATCAGGCACAGCCGCCGCGCTACAGGACCTCGAAGACGAACAAAGCGATGCCGAAGTTCCTGACGACCGGGCGCTTGAAGACGACTTCGTCGCCCGCGTCGAAGCCGCGGTGGCCGCCCGCATTGAACAGGTGCTTGGCGAGCGCGTTCGCCAGATGGACCAGCAGATGGAAGAGCAACTTGCCGCCTTCGAGCGGGCGATCACCACGGCCGCAGCCAGGATCGCAGAGCAGGCTGTGCTCCAATCCAACTCCGCCGAGACCTCCATGGCACCAGCGCGGACAGCGGGGGTAACCGATCTGGTCCCGGCAGACGAGGATGGCTCGGAGTGGATTGCTGCCGCCGGATCACCGCCGGTTTCCGGCTGGGAAGCGATCCGCCAAGGAGATCGGGTTCTCCCGCCCCTGCTGCTGGCGGCGACCGGGGTCGTTATCGGCATCGCGATGCCCATCGCTGCATGGATGACGGCGGTGCTGACGCCGCTGGCCGTCTGCCTCGTCTACTTGATCGGCCGACGTGATGAAACGGGCCAGATGAGTGCCGGGGCAGCCTTGGCCGCCGGCCTGGCGCTGCTCTATGCCGCCGAGCGCTTCCGGGCCGGTCACCTCGAGGCGACACTCGATGCTCTGGCCAGAGCTCTGGGCGGGTCGTGATGGCGGCGGCTGCCGTCGGCAGGACAGTGGCGAAGTACATTGCCCCTTTGCTGCCGCCGGCGGCTTGGGCATCTGGAATCGGCATTCTCCTGGTGGTCGTTCACCGGCAGCGCTGGGGCTTCGATCTGCTATCGCCGCGGGATTGGGTCGCCGCTTGGCGCGCGTTCGCGGAACAACGCCTGGTGATCGACAGCGTTGATGAGGTCATGGAATGGGGAAGCTTGCCGGTAGGGGCGGCTGTTGCCCTCGCCGGCGGCCGGGCCGTGAATCGTGTCGTTCGCCGGGTCGTCGCATGGACCCGCCAGCCGATCCGAGATAACCGTCCTCTGGAAGACGATTACGACCTGGCTTTGATCGAGACACCTCTGCCCGGCCGGAGTTCTGCCAAGCCGAAGATCGACCTCCCAACGCTCAACCTCGATGACGACGCGACCCGGAAGGAAACTGAAGAGCAGAGCGCGCGGGCACGGGACAAGGCCAAGGAGGCAGTCAAGAAGCACTATACCCCGGAGGCTCCGGAAGCAGACCCAACGGGTGGTCAAAATCGCGCCGGGAGCACGTCCGATCCCGCCGGGAATGCTGCCTCGGCGGTGTCGCTCGCCTGCTCGGACGACGCGCGTCTCCGGATCTATGGCACGCTGGCGCGTCTCGGATGGAGCGAAGTGGCGTCCTATGGCGAGGTGCTTGCGACCGAAGTGGCGGTGGAGGAATCCATCGACATCCTGCTGGGTGGCGAAGCTTGGATCTATGTCATCATCGTCGTGTGCATCCCTCGCGGCATGCAGGCTTATCCGAGCGATCTCGCCGGCCACTGGGTGCTGCGTGGCGGAGAGGCCGAGATTCAGGTTCCCTCTCCCGTGGTGCGCGCGCGCGCCGCGGCTAACGCGGTCGATCAGGCCGTTGAACTCGCCGGCTATGACAATGCACCCTTGGTCCGGCCCACGGTGGTAGTAGCCGAAGGGACACTTGTCGGAGACACCGTGCACGACGTCCTGTGGGACAAGAGCGAGATCGCCGTTCTTGGAGAGCCGCCGGGTGTGCTTAGAGGTATCGATCGCGCGCGGTCCCTCTCAACCCTCCTCGGCGCCGACCGCCCCAGCAAGCCGGTGTTCGACCTCGTAGGGAGCACCTTGAATGCGTGATCCGCTGCGCCTGCTCCTGCTCGCCGGGGTCTGCGCCGGGGTCAGCGCTGTGTCGCTACCGGCAGTCCTCGGCGGAGGCATCATGCAAGCGGTGCCCCTGGTGAATTGGCCCTCCGTCAAAACGCCCCGGACGATCGCCCCTTCTGCGATGCCGGAGATCCTGGCCGGCCGTGGCGCCGCCCACGGCGCGGATCGTCCGGCGGGCAAAGCGCCCGGGGGTCAGGCGCTGCCATTGGCCAGCAGCACGCACTCGACGGGCGCCGTTCTCGACGAGCTCGGTGATGCCGCAGCGCCCGGGTCGGAGCCGGCATCCACCGTCCCGGCCATGCCACCGGTGCGGCAGCCGCAAAGCGGCCCGCTGCCGGAGCAGCCGCAGGCACGGCCGGCGGCCGGTATGACCGACCTCGGCCCCGCTCCCCAGGCACAGCCATCCGCAGCCGGATCCGGATCGCCCCTGCTGCCGCCATGGGCACAATCCCAGCCGGGACGGGCCAATGCAGGTCCAAGCATGCCCACAGCCCTCGGCGTGACATCAGCTGGCGCGCGGGATCAGGGCACTTCAAGCGGCCTGACGATCCCCGCACTCAGCGGGGCCACGCCCCCCATTGTAGGAACGGAACTGCAGAGCTTGCAGGAGTCACTCAGGCCCCAGACCACGCCGCGGCGCAGCCCGCCTCCCATCGATGTGCCCTCCGGTAACACACGTCCTGCTCCGCGAAGCACGGGAGAAAAGCCGAGCCCCGCAAACCCGGGCACTCCGCCGAGCGTGGCTTCCTCTCCATCAGACAGACCGTCGCTCGCGGCGTTGACGACAGCCGTGACGGGAGCCGGAGGCGCTTCTTCCACGCTCCCTCCGCAGGCGGTTGGCCCGACAAGGGTCATCCCGCCGTCGCCGGCGGAGGCGCCAGGCGCCTCCTTCCCTGGTGCAGCCCTGCGTCCTCCCCGCAAACCCGCTCGAAACACTGTGGTCGCCGGGTCCGCTGAGCCGACCGCGTCCGCTGTTACCGCCGCGAAGCCGGCGTCAGCACCTTCATCACGGAACGAGGCCCTGGCCACAGCCGAGGGTGCCCCAACCGCTCCACGAAGGCCCGCTGCGGCAACCAGCACATCTCCCAAGCCACGGCATGAAACTTTCGCCCACTCCGCGGCGCCGGCGGCGCTACCGCGCCCAGGCCCAGCGCAGCGCCCAACAGCGCCTGGCCCCAGCTACACCATCCTCTTTTCAGAGGGGTCAGCGGCCGTTTCCCGTCTCGGGATCGCGATCGTTGAGCAGGCCGCCCAAGCCGGCGGCACCGCGGTCCTCCGCTCCAGCGGCCGGCCTATCGACCGGAACAGGCTGGAGGCGGTCCGGATGGAGTTTCTCATGCTGGGCGTCCAGGTCGTCAACGCAGAACCGGACCCGCGGGTGGCGAGCGGCGAAGTACACATCGAAATCAGGTAATCACGGGAGTTCAAAGATGGAAAGCCAAGGCCCGAAGGCTCTGTTGGTGGTCCACGGCGAGAAGGGCGGGACAGGCAAATCCCTCTTTGCCCGGATCCTGGTGAGCTATCTCCACACCATCGGCTACACGACGGACCAGGACGTCTCAGTTTACGATGCCGACGGCGATGGACAGGGAATGCAGCTGATCCGTACCGTCCCTGCAGCCCTGCCGGTCCGGATCAGCGAGCCCTTATCCGGCGCGCAGATCCTGGACACCCTGATGGAGGATGAAACCCGCCAGGCGGCGCTGATCGATCTCGGCGCACGGCAACACCGCGAGCTGCGAGACTGGATGGCCGCAACCGACGTCGGGGCCTTGGTCGAGGACGGCCACCTCGACGTGACGGTCTACTGGCTGGTCGGCGGAACGCTCGATAGCGTGCAGCTGCTGAAGCAGTATCTGCCCGACTTCGACGAGTGCCGTTGCCGGCTTGTGGTCGTGCGGAACCTGTTCTTCGGCATGCTTCCGGCGTTCGACAACGACGATGAACTGCAGGAAATGCTGGCACAGCGCGGCGCGCTCATCGTCGACCTTCCCGTGCTGCCGCTGCAGATCGCCCAGCTCATTGACGGAATTCCAGCCGCTCTCCACGACATCGTCCGACCGGGCACCAAAGGCGAACGGCCATTCGCCGAAGTGGGCTTCACGACGCAGCGCGTGCTCGGCACCTGGCTCGGCGATGTCTGCACGCGGCTGGAGGACGCTCAGGCGGTTCCTCTGGCGCCGCTCGACCCTGAACCGGACCCGCTCACCTGATCGCCACGGCATAGGATGCCGGCACCCCGGCGATGCGATCCATCAGGACATCCGCCCAGTCGGTGTCTGCCCGCGGAGGCACCATGATTCGTACCTCCCTGCCCGCGTCGAGCAGCTTCGTGGCGAGCACGTCCGCGGACCGCTGCCCGCGGCCGCTGCTATCATGATCCGCCCAAATGGTGACGGTGTGGACCGGCGCCGGCGGCTCCCAACTCTCCAGGAGCGCCCATCCCGTCGCGGCCCAGCATCCGATACCCGACAGCTGCCACACTGCAGCCGATGTTTCCCACCCCTCGGCAATGCCAAGGTGCCCGGCCACCGGACGCCCGATACGAATGGCCCCTCCCTGGAGCTGGTCGCCCGCGGCCTTGCGCAGCGCGAGTTTGGGGATCTCACGGTTCCGTTCGCCGTCCGCGGTGAGAAACACCCTCTGCAGGGTCACGATTTCACCGCCGCCTGCCCGGAACGCTGCCAGGACGCCCGGGTGCCGTCGCACGGCGCCACCGGCCTCATCGGGCACCAGCAGCGCAGGGTGGAAGCGCAGCGTGTCGGCTTCGGCGATCAGACGGTGAACCGGAAGCCCACGGCTGCGTAAATATTTTCGCCCAAGATCGGCGGCCGGGTGCCCCAGCGGCAGGGCGGCCTCGAACAACCCGAGCATGGCACGCCGGCGCGAGTGATCGTCTTCGTCCCCTGTCCCGGCGGACGCGGCCGAATCCTCGATCGAAGGAGCATTGTCCCGCGTCGAGCGGCCTGCAGCTGGCGCGCCATCAGGAACGGTTCGCCGCCGAGGCATGATGGCATGCCCGGCGCCCGCCCCCCGGTCGACCGCCTCCCCCACCCGCCGCAGCACCTCCGGCGTCCGCACGCCCCAGAGCCATGCCAGTACCGCGAAACCGTCCGAGAAGATGCCGCAGCTGTTGCAGACGGCACCGCCGGTTTGGCTGGCGTCTTCGAACAGCCTGAACCCGTCGCCGCGCTCGCCACGCTTGCTGCCATGCACCGGGCAGGCGACGTGGGCGGACCGGCTGCGGCGGTGGGCCGCCACCGCTGGATCGAGCTCGGGTGCCAGCCTTTGAAAGAGCTGCACCCAACCGCCCTGCTGCAGGACCTGGGCCTTCACTTCGGCGATGCCCATCGTTCCTCTCGTGATCTGGTCAGCCGAGCACTGCCGCCGCCGCGCTCGGGTCGACGTCCACCGGCCGCCTCGGCGTGTTAGGACATCGTCTCGATGTGCCCAAGGACCTGGGCGAAGATGCGGGCCTCCTCGAGGATAGGTCCGAAGGTGCCGTGGTCGGCGAACCTCTGCAGCTGCTCGGGCAACAGCTGCTTGGCCATCGCGGCGATCAGCACCATCCGACACGCATCCTGATGCGCCTTGCGTTCCCGGCTGCGCGCCATCTTCTGCGCGGCGTCCAACGCATCCGGCTTCCGCGGGCGGCCGCGCTTGCGCACACCCGCCCCGACCGGGACAGGGGTTTTCGGTAACGTTACCGAAATTCGTCCGTCCTCTTTCGTGCAATCAGCTTCGACCGCCGGTGAGGTGCCGGAGGGTTCTCGGGTGACCATCGCAGGTCTGGTCCTTCAGCCCGCAGCCGGCGGCATGATGTGGGCCAGAGCAAGCAGGCAGGCACAGCTGCCGAGAGACTGAGCCCAATCCTGCCGGGCCATCGCGATAACCATGGCAAGGATCGCTACCGCGATGTAGAAGCTAAATACCAAGCTAACCATGGATTTGCTCACTCCCGTTTCCAGCCTGATCCTAGCAAATCATTCGCGATTTTTCCACGCGCAACTTGCCCACCGCGTAGTTGCCGAATGCGGTATGGGGCCGCACGCTCAGTCAATCTGGGCGAGCCAGTCACTGATTTCGCAAGAAGGAAGCGCTGCGCGCGACAGTTCCCCCCGCATCAACTCGCCTGTTACTTCATGCGGGCATTCGAAAGCTCATCGGTGCGGAGGCTTGGGGCCGACGCCTTCGGCAAGACCCTGTCACACGCTGCCACCAAAGCCGAGCAATCTCGGTCACCTCGACGCCATGACCGCCGCCGCGGCCTGGAGCAGCATCGCAGCGGCGCACTCCCTCGCATGCTCGGGATCCGTCATGCGCCCGTGGACGCGCGCGCACAGCCGCACGAGTTCCCGCAGATACTGCCCCCGGGCGTCCTCACCGCGGGGTTCGATCGCGTCGATCAGGAAGTCGAGGGCCTGATCCATTCCAGGCACCGATTCCCCTGGGAGCCGTGCCCCGCTGGTCGACGCCTCGATCGCTTCTGTGCCGGTCCGGGCCGACGGTCCGCTCGCCGGGCAAAGCGCCTGGGCTTGGACGAGCGCTATGCCGGCCTGGGCACGCAGTGGATGCGAGGAGAGGTCTGCCGCGCGTAGCGACCCGGCCGCGAGCATCAGGGACACACGCGCCGCGGCGTCGGCATTCAGATCGTCGAGCTGCCGCAGAAATTCCGAGACAAGCGGCGGAATGGGTTCGTCGCCGGGCGCGGCGAGCTCAAGGCACAGCAGCTCGACGATCTGCCGAACCTGGGCGAAGGGAAGAGGCTGGACGGCCTCCGGCAGATCATCCGGCACGGATGCCTCCCACGGCCGATTTGCCGGCCCGCCGGGCAGCAGGGTTTGCCGGCGCAACGGCGACATCCGCCAGCGGGTGCTCTGCGGCGGGCCGTCGGCACCTCAGGGCCAGTCGGGTCGTCGCCGACCTGCTGCGGCCGGCGCGCGCCAGCCACTTCTCCGATCCCATTGCAGGCCAGGACGGCATCGGCAGATGTCGTCGTTCTGCCACATGTCCACACACAGGCGCGGATATCATGGGGTCGGCTCCCCTCCTCTTTGTGCCCGCGCTTGGCGGAGGATTGCCTTGTGGGTGCGCAGAAGCTGCGCGGTCGTGAGCAGGCGGCCATCGACCTTGTGGTTCATTCCGGATCGGTAGACCCGCACGCCGGCCCGACGGAGCGCATCGATCGCCGCATAGAGGTCCTCGTCTTCCCGGCGGGACTCCGCCAACGGACGGCGGCGGGCGCAACGCTTCGGCACTGTCAGCTGCAGCGGCGGCTCCTCCGTCGCGTCCGCGCGCCGGCGCCGCCGGCGCTGCGGAGGGACGGCGGCGGCCGGAGCCTGCGCCAACGGCTGGGTCGGGTCGATGTCGAAGGTGAACTGCTCGGACATGGCATCTCCTAAGCGACGGCGGTCTGCTGGCCCGCGTCCGGTGTCAGCAGCTTCTGGAGAAGGCTCGTGATCTGCTGGAGGTCCTTCTGGAGCGCCTGAACGCCATGCACGGCCGCCGCCGCCTGCTCGGCCGCGTCCCGCGCCATGCGCTCGAGGCGATCCTCCTGGGTCCTGGACAAGGCGGCGCCTGGGTCAATCGCGGCGGAAGAGATGGTGTGCTGCAAATCACGCATTGGGCTGCCTGCGATGCGGCCCCGCACTGGCGGCACAGGCGGCACAGACGACGGAGGTGCCGTCACGTGGGTAGCATCTACCCCAAGCCCCAGCATGCCGCGAGCGGTAGAAGCGGCGGCTTCGAACACCTCCCTCAGCCGCGGCTCGGCCGGCCAATAGCCCCGGAGGATGCGCTTCTTCGTTGTTTCGTCCATTACCGCAATCGCCAAACTGGCGAGGCGCGAATCGCCCAGGATCCGGAGAGCCTGCGAGCGCAGCTGGGCGAAGCGGGGGTCGCTCTCCGCCTCGGCAACCTTCCGAGCCCTGTCCTTCTGCTCACGGACAGCGTCCCTCAGAGACCTGCCGTTGACCGGCGCAGTTGCCGAGCCCTGCCCAACCAGCTTCGGCACCTGGACGGTGGGCCTGGACGAAGCCACGGATTGTACACCGTCCTGTTTTCCGCCATCGAGGGTCAGCAGCAACGATTGCTGGAATGGTGGCCGCCAAGTATCGGGTTTAATATCAAGGGATTCGGGCTGCACGGTTGCAGCGGATTTTACCGCAATCGTGCCGCGGATTTCGGGTTGCCGAGGGCTGGCGGACTGGCCATTATCCACAGGCAACGCCGACAGACCGACGCGCTTCACCGAATATCGCTGTGGCGCGGGTATGTTCCCCTTCAGACGACGAAACCGCAGGCGCGGCGGGCGGGAAGCACCAGCAGGCGGGGCGATAGCGGAGCCTGCTGCTGGGTTCGCCACAGCGGTCGACTTGATGCCTTCGGCATCGGGCGTCGCCTCTGCGACAGCGGAAGCTCCGGAAAGGGCAGCATTTCCGGTGGAGACATCACCGGCCACCCGGAGAGTGCGAATGGCCGCTGCAGCGCTACCGTCGAAAACCGCCGCATCGATGCCATGGATTCGCGCGCTGGAACCGCTGCACGAGCCGGGATCCGATGCAGTTATGCGGCGGATACCGGAAACTGCTGCACCCGAAACCGCCGCACGCGTGCTGTTTACACCGAAATCAGCCGCAGACGTGCAGCTGATATCCGAAACCGCTGCACGAGAGATTCGCTCTGCAGCAGCAGTCGATGTGCCGCGGTTATCCTGGTCGATGGGCGTCCGGTCGGGCGACTTGGTGGGTGCAGCCCCAAGTCGGTTGCACACCGCAGGCGGAGCCCAGCTCAACGCATCCGCTGTGACGCCTGCAAGCCATACTGTCGAAAAAACATAGGTCGTCGCCAGACCGCGGCCGCCACCGGCCTCGTAAACGGTGATGATACCGGCTTGGCGCAATTTGCGCTGTGCACGCTGGACATAAGACCGGTCTACCGTTCCATCGGGCCGGCGGGCCTTCTTACCAAGCAGCGCCAAGGTGATGGTTTCGACCCCGACCCAGCAGGCGAGAGTGCCGGTTTGGAGGAAGACTTCCTGGTTGCAGAATTCCAGCATGAACAGTGCTACGCGGCGATCCCGGTCGCACAGGCCGTTGGCGATCGCCAGGCCAAAGCGGAACCGCTCAAGTGTCTGACGGAACCGCTTTCTGATGGACGCGGCCGCGTCCTGATCTTGTGCGCCGGCGGCGTCCGTCGGCATCAGGTCAGCCCCGTCCAAGCGCGGGCCGCCGGAACGTAGCCGTGGCGGTGCCGCGCCGGATCAGCGCAGGACACCGCAAGGGTCATATCGGTCATCGCTAGGTTCTGTTCCTGTAGCGTCCGATGCAGAAGGCAGGCGTAGGAATCCCGTGGCGGCCTGTTGAATCCGCTTGCGGTCCCTCGACCCCCCTGCTATGACCGGTATTGGCTATATACGCGGTTTGGTGTGCGAGGGGTTCTGGTTGGGGTTTTCCTCACCTGCGCCTATCGTACACCAGACCTTTTTTCGTTTGGTGATCGGCGCTTCGTTGCATCGTGGCGATCTGGTCCTTCACTCCTCACAAGACAGTGTTGCCTCTGGCTGCGTGACTCGGGCATGAGCACCCCGAACGGTGGTGTTCACCGGGTCATACGCACGCCAATTACATACATTTGTCCTAAGCCCTGGCTCCGACGCAAGTCTATTCGCATCCGATGCGTGACCAGATTCTTGCGCAGCGAACGGATAATCGGTCGAGATTCACCATAATTCTTAATGGCTTCAGCAGCTACGCTTGGCAGCACAATGCCGTGGCGCGAAGGCGCGCATTTTCGTTGACATTTTTTGCTGCTGGCTTTAAAGTCGCTGTGTTTGTACTTCGCGACCAGTTGAGCCACCAGCTCAGTTACGGCCCGGCCCTCCGTTCCCTGCGGAGGGCCGTTTCCGTTTTTACGGCTGTTGCCGTTGTGAAATCCGACTGTTCAAGCCTACCTCAAGATATGGTCCTACCCGAAAATGACTTCCCTTCATTAAAAAAGCAACACCAACCATATCGCGTTCTGATCTGGCTACTAGCTGCACCACGATGTTGCAGTATCAGGCAAGGTCTGGATCAGTTAGCGCGCGATGATTATTATACTATGTGCTCACATATCGGGTTATGCGCCGCGCATTTTTCGAGAACGCGCGGCGCTGATAGCTGAATTCAAAAATTTTTTTGGTTAACCACAAGCCTGGCAGGTGCGGAAGCCGGTCGACAACTGCTCGACCGGCCGACTCGACCCAAGTGCCCGGCATTCATACGTTTCGAGTCGCTTGGTCCAGCGCCGGTTTTGCGTGATCCCGAACATTCTCTGCGCTGTACCGGCTGCCCGGGAGCAATCCACAGGCAGCCGCGGGGATCTTGATCCGAACGGAGGTTGATCAAGGCCCGACAGTGGCGGGTGTCAAGACCCGCCCGATTGCGACGACTTTCCAAGATTGGAGACGCTGGTGTTGAGCTTGTTGATTCCAAGGCTGAGCTGGTTGAGGCTGTCCATCATTCGCTGCTGCTGGACGGCCTCCCGAGCCGCGCCGCCACCGAAAAGGTTGGACGTAGATTGCATGAGGCCCCCCAGCGCGCCGCCGCCCAGCGCCAGATCTTTCAGTCGGCCGCCGAGGCCCAATCCATACCCTGCGCTGTTCTTTCCCCATCCCAGGGCCTTCGCAGCAGCAAACTGGCCGCCGGCGACCACCGCTGCAGCGGTGGCCGCACTGTCCGACGCACCCGACAGGTTGGCTGCAATACGGGGGGCGAGCAGATGCAGAAGGATTGAGATCAATCCGATCAAGAACGCTGACCAGTAGGATTTGGTGCACACGAAATGTTCCGCACTGCACACCTTATCCGACTCGAGCACTTCCTTAGTTTGCTCAGCTTCTCCAACCCGATCTTTACAGAGCTTTGTGATCTTTGTGATGGTGTTTTCATTTTTCCAGGCATCTGCATACGCGTTGATGCCTTGGTCTTTCAGAGACTTGACCTCGGACTCGTAGCACTGACTGAAGCTTGTCGCGGTGGTATAGGCTTGAAAGTTTGCGACTTCGCCGGCGTATTTTTTAAGAACGAAACCGGTGAAGCCCATGGCCATGCCAGCGAATACAATGGTCAGGGTGCCGGTCAGCAGGAGTTTCAGTGCGCTCCAGACGATCCCGCGAGTGCTATCGAAAACAAGAAACAGTAAGATGACCGGCGCCGCTCCCGCCACGGCAAGAAAATAGAACATGGACTGAACCAGAAAGGCACCGAACACCCCTAAGACGAACATGTAAGGTGCTGCCAGGATTAGCCACGCAAGCCAGTCGCCCAGTCCGGTGACGATCCCAACTGGTCCGGAGAGCTTCGCCCAGTTCTCGGCCGCAAGTCGGACTGGCGAGAAGGCTACACACTCGACTCCCGCCCACAGCCCCTCATAGGTTCCGCCGCCTCCTTTGGCGCCTGTGGTAACCGCTGTGCAGGCTTGCATCCCAGCAGTTACGACTTTGTCAGCGGCCCCCAGGCCGATCTTCTGCATTCCGATGATGATGGTCTCGAACAGCCAGGTGCCGCCACCGGCAGAATAGAAGAACCCTACGCCAATCAGGATCCCGACCAGCTTCAGCGAGCGCTTCAATACCTCCCGCGATGCATCCTCGTAGAGCATGAACTGCAACATCGTCCAGACGACGAGGAAGGTGGCTGCGATACGGGCCAGGGCATTCGCAGGGGAGAGCAGAGCGTCGAACGCCAAACGCGCGAACCCTCCATTGCCTGTTCCAAAGGCCTGAGTGAACAACTCGCTGAACATGCCGCAGAACAGACAGCTGTTCGGATTCATCCCTGTTCTCCCATTCTTCCTGCCTCTGATGCCTCCGGCGCGTCCGCCAGACCGAGGGCCTGTGCGAGAAGACGGTCAAGAGCGTCCTGATCAGCGGCGTCAGCCGGCTTCTCCAGCGCGTGGCCCGTACGCCCGTCCTGGGTGGCAGCAGGAGAGAGGCCCAGAGCGCCGGGAGACACATCGCCAGTGTCCAACGCCTCCCCAACGAAGCGGCTCGGCTTCCTGATGCGGTGGCAGAGGATGGCGCGGTGCCTGGCCCTGGTCAGCATCACGAAGGCGACGCGGCGTTCATCCTCGATCTGCTGCCGGGCGGCCTGCGTGTCGGTCGGGAAGGCCCCATCGGTCCAATCGAACAGATAGACCTCGTCCTCTTCCAATCCCTTTGAGCCGTGCCCGGTCATCACCCGAATGTCGGCATCGTCACTCTGGCTCAGGCACCCTTCAACCGTGTCGAGCCACTCTTCGAGGCTGGCCTTGCCTCTCGCCCCAGACAGCACCGCCTTGGCGTCCGGCGTCTGCACCACGGGCATTTGCCGCCAGCGGACGTCGGCCTCCGTCCAGAAGGCCTGGAACCGGGATGCGACATCCGCGTCACTACCCGCCTCGTCGCCAAGAGCGCGGATTGCGCGCTGCAGCCCCTCCAATGCCGCGATCTCGGTGTCGTTCACCGCGGCGGCGATCAATTGCTCAAGGCCATCGCCTGCAGCCTGTGCCTTTCTCGCCCGTTGAAAGAGCTTTGGGTCGAGGTTCGGCAGCATGCCGGCAGCGACGATTGCGTCGGCCAGACCACCCGCCTCGGACGCAAGGCGCGCCGCGGCCAGTGCGTGTTCAAACACGTCGCTGACCAGGGGAGTGGTGTTCGCCACGCGCAGACCGTGGGCGGCCAGCACGCCGGCCGCGACCCCGGCCATCCGGTTCGTGCGCGCCGTCAGCATCCGCCCGGCGCTGCCGCCCCGACTGATGATGTCCCGCGCGATCAGCGTCGCCAAGCCCTGTGGCGTTGCCGCCTCCAAGCGATCGATCTGCCCCGGCGGCCGGCCGTCTGCGGCGCGAAGCGTCTTTGGGCGACGAGCGAGGTTGTGGCCGATCAGCCTGCTGGCGGCGGCGACGATCGCCGAACCGGACCGGTAGTTGACCTCGAGCTGGATAACCTCCGCTTCGGGATACCATCGTTCGAATTCGGTGATGTGGGTCACCTCCGCCAACCGCCACGGGTACAGGGTCTGATCATCATCTCCAATGCAGCAGAGGTTCGAGAGGCTCCCGTCCCTGCCCTCCCCCGCGACCAGGCGGATCAGCGCCCATTGCGCCGGGTCCGTATCCTGAAACTCGTCGACCAGAACGAGGCTGTAGCGCTCCTGCCAGTACAGGCGGACGTCCGGATGGTCTCGGAGAAGCGCGACGGCGAGGGAGCACTGGTCCGCGAAATCGACGGCATCCTCCTCACGCATCATGCGGACGTAGTCTTCGAAGATCGAGGCCGCGACGCGCCATGAAAGCGTGTCACGATCGGTGTCCGACGCGGGGTCCTCGAAAGGATCCTCCTCGGCCTCGACGGCCGGGTCACGACCGGAAACCCGTGCCGCGATCGCTGGCCAAGCCGCCGCTGCGTCCGCCGGCGCGATGAACAGCGTTTTGAACGCGGCGATCCTCTCTGTGATGGCTGCTGGATCGATTTCCCTCGCCTCATCGTCGCTGAGGCCCAGTTTCTCGACGAGTTCGGTGATGATATCCCGTGCGAGTGACATCGAGAGCTGGACGCGTTCGAAGCCGAGCGCCTTCTGGTCCCGCCGGAGGATCATCCATCCCAGACTGTTGAGCGTGGTGATGGTGATGGCTTCCGCTTGGCGCGCTCCCACCAAGGCTCCGATCCGCGCGCGCATCTCAGCGGCTGCGTCTTGGGTGAAGGTGGTTGCGAGAATAGCCGAAGGCGGCGTATGACCCGACTCGATCGCCCAGGCGATGCGGCGGACAATGGTTTCGGTCTTCCCGGTCCCGGGGCCGGCAAGAGCAAGGACCGGCCCGTCGAGACAGCGTGCCAGACACCTTTGCTGGCCGTTCAGCTTCGCGAGCATCGGCGGCGCCCAGCGCCGGGTTCCATGGTAGCCGATGCGTCTGTTCGAGCGTCGTCCACCACTGCCAAGGTACAGCTCGTCGAGAGGACGCCTGCGGCTCATGGACTATTCCTTTCCTCGGAGCTGATGGCCGCATCGCGGCCCCCATGCGATGAACGGTGGTCCTGCTCGCTCCCCGTGGTCATCGGCCGAGCGTCATGCTCGGATTCGTTTTCACCGCCCCCGATGTCGGGGCCTTGGATAGAGGCTTCGTCTCGTTTCCGTGACGCCGTCCGAAGAGCTTCAACGGTAATCGGATCGAGCCAACCGGTTGCGCGCAGCCGCTGTTCTCGCTGGAAGCGTTGCACGCTGCGGCGGGTGATCGCGCCGAAGCTCCCAGCTTCGTCAACCGGGTATCCAAGCGCCTCCAGGTAGACGATCGCCGAGGCCTCGGTGTACCGGTCTACGACCGGCGGGACCAAGCGATACCCTATTCGCCGGACGCCGCTCGCGATCCGGCGAAAGAAGGGGCTGTTGATGTGCCCCTTCTCGGTCGCGAGTGCGATCGCCACGGTGATCCCAAGAACGACGGAGAAAAGCATGACGATGTTGATGAAGGTCGTCGCTCGACGACTCCACTGGGTCACGAGTTCAGCGCTGTCGACCCCTGGCGCCGACAGGGCGACGAAGCCCCACGCACAGGCTCCGAACAGCACCCAGCGGAGGATCATCATCATCAGGCAGTGGTCCTTTCCTCACCTTGCCGGCGGCTGGCAACCGGTCGCTGTGGCGCCGGCGATTGTGCTGCGTTCAGGATCTGCTTGGGATCGACATTGCGTGCCCGCAGGGTCCGGATCAGGGCGGCGATCTGCTCGGCCGGAATTTCTGATGCCGCGATCTCATCCAGGATCGCTTCGGTAAAGCCGTGGGCCCGGGCTTTCCCACCGAGTGCGATCACGGCGACCATCTCCTCGCCGACAATGCCGATAGCGCCCAACTCCCTGATGCGGGGGAGATCCAGTCCGATCTCCATCGCGGCCCGGCCGGCCTCCTCCCAATCCGCGCGCATCAGGGCATGAACGGCGTTGCTCCGGGTCCTCTGCGCGCGGTCAGTTTCAGCTTTCAGCTGCTTGCGGCGCTCGGCCAGTTGCTGTGCTTCCTTCGCCAGTTCGCGCTGGTCGGAGATCGCCCTGTGAAGCGCAATTTCCTCATCGGACACGCCGCGGCCGGGCTTCCACTCAGGATCGAAGAGGTGGTGGTATTTCGCCGGAAGTGTGGCGCGCATGTCAGCTTCGCCAGGGAAGGATTCCGCCAAGCCGCCATCATCGTGATGGGTTGGCACCATGTCACTTTTCATAGGGTCAACCTTGATCTGAGGCCGTCAGAGCCGGTTGCCTATGTATGCGATCCGGCTCGATAACTGATAGCAATACCGCCACGAAGTTTCAACCGGCATTGTGTGGCGCGCGCATGGAAACAGGCATCAGAGGAAGCGCGCGCCACAAATTCATATGAAACAAAGGATAACAAAGGGCGCAATTACCCATTTGCGTTCGCGCGCGTGATCGCGCAGCATTGGCTCACACGCCTATCCGCTGAAATGGCGCGCGCAGACGCAGCGCTGCGCGCGCTCCAGAAACGGTTTGGCGCGCAGCAGGACGTCTGATGATAGGTAAGGGGATCCTGTGGACGTTTGGGATGAGGATTGGCGCTTAGGGCGTCTGGCGGAGGACAGCGCAGGAGCTGAACTTCAGGCGCTGAAAGGGCGGATGTTCGGCTCGGTGCCGAAGCGCGGCTATGCCGCGCCTGCCCACCGGTCTTCTCGCCCGGCGTCGGCAGATGGCAGGAGCGTGTTCTACGTTCGGGTAGAAAGCCGCCGCAAAGGTGATCGCGGGGACCGGACCGCCGCGCTTCAAGAAGCGAGAGCGCGCCACCAGGGCCGGCGCGAGTATGTGTTTCCGTCGCGCGGCGAAGCGGCTAAGGCTCGAGCCGCTGGGGCCCGGTGGGATCGTCAGGTCGGCGCGCTCTACATGGCCGCATCAGAGGCGCCTGCGCATTGGACCGATGGGACTGGCGAACGGCAATGGTGCGCGCGGCAGTCAAGGATCGCAGGGCGCTCCGGCGAAGGCTTGGCCTGTGCTCACCTGCGCTACGTCGAGCGGAACGGCGACGCTGAGTCAGAGGATATCGCGGAGGATGAGGACGGACCTCTGATCGTTTTGAATGTGGGGGCAACGCTGGAAGAGCGTGCCGCCTTCTGGGACGAATATGAGAGCAAGGTGGTGGCGAACGGACAGATCAGCCACCTTCGCCTGGTGGCCGAATTGCCCGCCCAACTGGATGCGGCTGAGCAGCGTCAAATCGTCGTCCGGATGTCTGCCGAGTTCGACCGCCGTGGGTTGCCGCATGTGGCCGTGGTTCACAAACCGTCACCGACCAGCGACGCGCGAAACATCCATGTGCATTGGCTGATCGGCGACAGGCCGGGTACGGTGGACAAGGGGGTATGGCGGTTCGTCGCACGAAAGGATCGGGACCTGCGGGGGCCGACCTTCGTGGCATGGCTTCGGGAACTGCATGCCGATGCAGCCAACGGCGCTCTCGCACAAAGGGAAGCGTCCGCGGCCGTTGGAAAATCGGCGACGGTGCGATCGGGGAGCGACGCGGCTGCGCCTGTGCAGCCGGTACAGGCGACACGGTCGCAATGGCGCCGTTGGTACCCTGGGACTTACGTCGACCTCGGTATCGCCCGCACCAGCCAGCTGCACCTCGGGCCGCACAACGCAGCGCTTGAGCGTGCCGGAATTCCGACCTGGAAGGGGGCCTATAACGGAGCCATGGAGGCGCGCTACCGCGCTCTGGAGGCGGCGGCGCATGACCTGTCTTTCATTGAGCAGCGGAACCGTGTCGCGACGCGCGTGTCGTCGGCCTTGGCGGCTTCGCTTGGAGACGGCGCGACCCCCACGGAAAAGGAAAGCGTCTGGGCCGTGCGCGGCGCGGGCGCCGCGCTAGACCGGGAAATCCAGTCCGTACGGCAGGCAGCGGCCAGGTGCATGGCGGAGGAGGAGACTTGGTGGGCGGACATGCGGCCGCGCCGTCGCCTGGCATGGGCGCAATCCAGACTGGAGGATCACGTTCGGCGTCGCCGGGATCGCGGCCACGGCGCCCCCGTGAGCCCTCAGGAGAGTGTTCTCCAAGCGATCGTCGCCGAGGCCCGCGCCAATCTGGGCACGGCCTCGCTGGCTTCGGCCGGTGACGCGCACCAGGAGATAGGAGAGGCAGCACCGGTGCGGAATGCTCAGACCATTCTGCATGCTGCCTCGGCAAGGGCCGCGGCGGCGCGCCGGCTATTTGAGGTCGCGTTGGAGCGCTTCGACGAAGAACGCCTGGTGGGCGCCTTCGTCCGGGCTGACAGGAGCTGCCGCAACTTGGACAAGCTACCGGTGCTACGTGCCGAACTGGTGCGGGCGAACTCGGCCGCGGCTGAAATGGGACTACGACTGGAACGGCTGGCGCACCTCGACGGCGCTGCAAGCGGCGACATCATGCGAGGTGCCGGTGCGCGCGCGACGCCGGATCAGGTCCGGGCCGCGACGAAGCGTCTGCGACAGGCGGGGGTGGCGGTGGCGGAAGGTGATGATCCAGCCAGTTTGGTAAGGAGCTTCGCGGCCCTGCTGCGGCTGGAGAAGACGGTGACGCGCCTGGAAGCTGAGCGCGCTCGGGCGAAGCGGAGCGATCCCCTGGCTGAGCGGGAGAGAGCCGAGGCCGCAATTCGCGCGAACGCTGCCGCGCTTTCCCTCGCTGTCGGGCGTGGACTTATCTCTGCCACTGCCGCCACGCGAGAGCCCATTCGATCGCAGCAGAATTCCACCCGCAGCGGCATGGAAATGTGACATTGCATATCCGGATACGCGAGTAAAAATGAACACCTTCGTATGTCTTTACTGGAGTGCCGCGCGCTGAAGTGGTAATCGTGTGGGGCGAGTCGGTCCGAGGCGCTTCGCTGCCATCAACTCCGCACAGGAATGTGAGGAAGCGCTGCAGCCCGACCGGCGTGAGAAGGACAAAGAGGATCCCAGGCTGCGAGGGTGAGGAGGGCCGAAACGATCTTCCATTGGCTTGTGGCATGACGCTCGGCAAGCGTCGTGATCCGCCGATCAAGATCGGCGGTCACCGAAAGCGACTTCGGCCGCCGTCCACCAGCGTGCACGGTTGCCGGAAGACTGCCGAGCGCGTTGTCGATAGCGGCCGGTTGCAGGTGATACCGAGCATGGGCGAGGTCGAGGTCCGCAGCATGCATATGCAGCAGGATCGGCAGCTCCAGCACTTTCTTGTAACGCATGGACATCTTCGACATCTGTCAGCCACCGCAAGTGGTTATAGGCGAGTTTAACAGGGCTTTTTGCCCCGGGAACGGAATGGTGGTGAGATGATCGCGAGCCAGACGTGGGCGGTCAAGACCCAGGTAAACACAAACGTGTGTGCGTCGTGGGGAGAGTGGCTGCCAGTCGTTGGGGCAAGAGATGCCCTGTCTCAATGGTTGATGGTCGCTGTGCTGAGCTTGGCAGTCTATGTCGCGCTATTCGGCACCATGGATGTTCTTGGCTTCGGGTTCGCTTGGGCTGACGATGATCCCTTTACCTACGCAGCTAACAAGGGCAAGGAACTTGGAACCGGCTTTATGCTGTTCGTCCGGGTTATCATGGTTTTCGCGATCGTGGGTATTTGCGGATACGCCTGGTTTAAAGGCGGCAAGGTCTCTCCTGCCTGGATCATTGCCTGTGTCGTCGCCGGCCTTATTGCAGTCCGTGCCGATCTGGTCGTGAAGATGTTCGGCAGCACCAATCCGTTCTCCAACGTGAACTGACTGATTGAGGCTGCGCCGATGCATGATGAAAATCATCCCATTCTTCCAATGGTGGTCTACCCCCGACAATTGCTCGGGGTGCCGCCGGGGCTCATGACTTGGGCGGTCGTCGGCTTGACGATCCTGGCCGTTCTCATCGGTTTCATGACCGGAGATGTGATCCAGGTCGAGGCGTACGCTCTTTACCTGCCCGTGCACTGGTTCCTGCGGCGGGCCTATCGTGCGGACCCGTTCGTCGCGAGCGTCTGGTACGCGCGGCTATGGAACCGGCAGCCCTGGGGTGCGCCATTCGCGATTTTTAAGCGCACGCAGAACCGCATGCAGCGTCCGCTTGGCGTCAACCGTTTCTCCTGACCGCAAAAAGGGCTGCAATGGCGCCGACATGGGATCAGCTGAGTCCAGCCGCGATGTCAGCGATGTCCTGGCTCGAATATGGGTCGCTGGTCGCGTCGTCCGGGCACTGGACCGGCTCGGCGATGGGGGTTGGTTTGACCGCCGCCGGCGCCGCGGTGGCTTTGGCCTTTGGCGTTCCTGCCGTTAATCGGAGGATCCTTCAACCGATTGAGGAAACGAGGCTGTGGGACTTCCTGCCGTTTGATGATCCAATCACTGGTGGTCTGCGCATGCGCGACGGATCGCTCACCGCCGCGATCCGTATTGCCGGCCTCGACATGTCCGCGGCGGGGCTAGAAGAAATCGAAGGCAAGCGGAAGCGGCGTCGCCAGTGGTTCGCTGACCTGGACCCGAACATCGTCTACCGCATTTTCCAGGCCCGCCGCCGTGTCGCATGGCGCCAGCCGGGCGGAGACCCGCCGACCAAAAGAGCGAGGCGGATGATCGACACGTGGTTCTCGCAATTCGCGGAGAGCTACGTGCTTGAAACGACCATCGTGCTCGAGGTTCCGAGCGCTACCCAGCGTGCCCGGGAGCGCCTGGAGGAGGCGATCTCCAAAACGATGAATTCTCTGGAGCCGTTCGGTCCGAAGCGGCTGACGGTGAACGGGGTGGACGACCCCTTGCTGGAGTTTTGGGGAAATCGCATCAATCCGGCGAATGCCGGACGCCTCGTGCTCGGTCGGCAGTCGGACAAGATGGTGACCCGCCGTCAGGCCGCCGCTCTGGGTTACCAGGCTCAGATCCCCGAACTTGCTCAGGCCGGGGCGTTCAGCTCCGGCTTGGCGTTCCGTCTCGCCGGGGGTTGGGTCGAAACGCATCCGGATGGACTGATCCGCCACAGTGCCGGCGGAAGCGCGGACATCTATGCGTATGTCGTCGCCGTGCCAATGTGGGGCGATGATACCGGCGAGCGGATGAACAGTGACCTCCTGCGAGTGCGCGGCGAAATGACAGTCGTCCACCGGATCAGGCCGCTCGCTCCCGACGATGCTAAGAAGATGGTCGCCATGGCGGCCAACAACGCGAAGTCGGATGAGGATGATGAGATGTCGGCCGCGCAGCAGAAGGCGGTTGCCGACGAGCGCCTGTCGCCGATCTCGACTAACAAGGAGTCGATCGGCAGCTATGAGACCTGGGTGATCTGCTATGGGCGGACACGGGAAGAGTCACTCAAGACCGTTCGCCAGGTCGTGCAGATCATGCACGACTATCAGATGCGCCCGAAGGTGTGCGAGCGCGACGATGCGGAGCATCTGTGGTTCGGGCAATTTCCGACCTACAACGAACCGCTCCGCAACAGCCATTTCTTCACGTCCAATCTGGCCGACCTGGTCCTGTTCGAGAATGTCGATCAAGGGCATTCCTCATGCGACTGGGGCCCGGAGCCGGTGCTGCCGATCAAGACGCAGTTCGGCACGACCTTCGGTCTCGTACCGCATGCAAGCGAGGACAAGGAGGCAATCGGCCATATCCTCGTCGTTGGACAACCAGGGTCGGGAAAGACGAAGTTCCTTCAGCTGCTGGCGACAGCTGCTTCTCGCTTCGCAGGCCTGCAGACGATGTGGTTCGACCGCGATTTCGCATCGGCCGCGTGGGCTTTGGCCATGGACGCCGACTACTTCGACTTCGTCGACGTCCGTAATGGGCTGCGGACCGCCAAGCTGAACCCGCTCTTCGACCTCGATCCGAAGGACAGTGCGGATCAGCAATATCTGCGCACATGGTTTTCCCTGCTCACCGAACTGGATGACGACGAGGCCATGCAGGCCTTCGGTGACGCGGTGAAATTCACCGACGCGACCCAGCGTGACGCGCGGACCCTTGGCGCGATCGCCAGCGTGGCGTTCGGCAGCCGCAGTGCCGTGTCCTCAGCCATGCAGCGTTGGATCGACCCTCACCAGCTTGGGTCGATCTGGCAGAGCCAGAAGGACGGCTTGTCGCTGTCCAAGCGTGTCAATGTCTTCAACATGACCTCTATTTTGGAAGACCCGAGGCTCGCGCCGCCGGTGGTCTCCTATCTCTGGTACCGGCACCGCCGGGCGGTTCGGGCCGCCGGCGGCGCACCCAGCTTGGTCGTCGTCGATGAGACGCGGGCCCTGCTGCCCAACCCGATCATGCGCAAGGAGCTGCTGCGCGAGCTGCGTGAGGGCCGGCGGCGGCGTGAATCTGTTTGCCTCGTCTTCCAGGAGCCGTCGGCCATCGGCGCCATCGGCGACAGCGATTTCGTGACGACCATGCGAGGGTCTTTCGGCACGCAGGTCTTCTTCCCGATCTCCGGGTCCAGCGATCTCGACTGGGCTGAGTTCGACCTCACCCCGAACGAGCGCGCTTTCCTCAAGGGACACGTTCGGCCGGATTGCCGTTATCCCGCGCTCATCCGGAAACCGCTCTCCAAAGTGTCCGTTGTCGTCGACCTCGACCAGTCCGGACTTGGTGAGGATGAGCTGTTCATGCGGGGCGGCCAGGATTTCGCTTTGGCGGCCCACGAAGCGCGCCGGGTATCCCCGGCCGACCCAGCCTCGGAATACCTGACGCGGGCTCACCGCATCGTCGCGAAGATCAAGCAGGAGGTCGAGCATGCGTCCTGATCACCGGGCGAGGTCCTGGGCTTATTCTCAGGTGGACGTCGGCTACCGGTCCGGGCGGCTACAGCCGCCAGCCCGGCGCATGTCGATGACCAAGAAGCTGGCCATGGGCGCATGTGCGATCGCTGTCGGAGCCATGGTCGTCATGCCGATGGGCGTGATGTCGAGCCGCCCGGCCCGTGCGCTGTTTGGCGTCGGCGACGTCGTGTTCGATCCCGCCAATTTCGGTGAAGCGGTGAAGAGCGTCGTCGCGGCGGCGAAGACGATCGCCGAGATCACGCAGGTCGTCACGATGATTACCCGTGTCGTCAATGCCTTCGGTGAGGGCGGACCAATCGCCGGCCTTCTTGCCCTCGGCGGGGCGGCAAGCGAATACGGTCTGCTGGACCAACTCGACGGCGTGATTGACCAGGAGACGAAGGACGCCCTGAAAGATGCTGGCGAGGCGTTCAAGGCAGGTGGCCAGCTCTATACCGAAATTGGCAAACTGAGCCACGCAACCAAGCGCCTTCAGATGGCATTCGGACAGGCCGGCGCCTGGCGCGACAGCAAGCCCAGGTTCCCGGGATGGGATATCGTGCCAACCCTGGGGCACTATGCCACGACGACCGGAACGCGTGGATTCACCTACGAATTTCTTTCTGCCTGGGCAGCGAAGGACCCTGCGATCGCGCGGGTCGTGCAGAGCCGATCGGTGATCGAGCGGGAGGTCAGCGCACTCGAGCTTCACTCGACATCGCTCTTCAACGCCTACGCGGCGAGCCAGGCCGCGGAGAGGAACAAGAAGCTCCTGGAGCAGGCCCAGAATGCCAAGAACTCACGCGAGCAACAGGCCGCCCAGGCCGCAACAAACCTGGCCATCCTGGAGGAACTTCAGGCAATGCGCATGCAGATGGCAACGCAAGGCCGATTCCAGTCCGGGCAGTATCTGGGGTCGCGAAATCTCGTAACCCAGCCGGCCGATAACGCCATGTGGCTGACGCCAGGCAGTTCGGCCCCAACCACATCGGAAGACTTGGCCAAGGTGGTGGTGCCGGATTCCGATGGCTCGGATCCCGGTCCGGCGACCAGCACCCCAACCCCCACCGGCACGAATGGCGGCGGAACCACCGGCACCAGCACTCCTGGCACCATCACGACCGTCAAATGAGCAGAAAGGACGAGGCTGTGCGGCCGATGCACAAGGGTCTGCTGGTGGTCATGTGTCTGCTGCCGGCGCTGGGACTTACCGGTTGCGGAAACTCTGAATATCCTATGCCCCGGGGAATCGGCGGCCACCCGGCTGACCTGAAGGCATCGCCCTGCGCCTGCGTGGAGCTTCCGTTGAAGAATGACGATCCCGATGCGCGTGACCGGCTCCGTGCCGCCATCCGTGCCGTAGCGGACACCTGATGATGGGGCTGTTCGGGATGGGCGGACCGCGATCAGCTCCGATCACGGTGGAGACTGACACACATGCTCGGCAGATGGGCGGTACCTATCCTGGGCCGTACGACAGCGGACATGCTTGGCGCAACTGGCATCCGACAGCGCGGCTGATTGCCGTGGTCGCCGGGGTGGAAGCGGGCGTGATCATCGCCCTCACCGGCCTGCTGTGGAGCCTATTCCCGCTGAAGCAGGTCGACCCCATTCTTCTTACGGTCAGTCCTGAGACCAAGTTCGCGGTGGAGGCATCCCGCCTGCACGAGCGGGCCGATGCAATGATTGAGATGCAGGCGGCGTGGGTCAAGCGGTGGATCGATTACCGGTTCGGCGTCATCGCCGACGAGCGTGTGATGGGAGACCGGGTTCTTTGGGTCAAGGAGCACTCCGAGGCCGCGGTGTACCGGGAGTTCGAGCGCATGCGACAGGAGATGGCTGAGGCGATCCGCGCCGGAAACGAGCGCAGCGTGTTCAACGTCCTGGTATCGCGCCCGGCCGAGGACCTGTGGCTCGTCGACTTCAGTCTGAAGGACTCCAAGAGCGGGGATCAAGGCTCGAAGGCCGGACGGCCTGAGCTTCGCGGCAGATGGAGAGCGACCATTCGGACGGGGCTCTTTCCCCCGCAAGCCGCGACGCGATCCGAAGCATCGCGTCAGATCGACCCCGGGGCCTATCTTTTCGGCTTCCGGGTGCTGAAGATTGATCTGAGCGAGACGCCAGGATGACGTGCTCTTTCAAATGCAGGCGCTCGCCTAGCCAGAAATCTCGGCGTGCCGCACTCCTCGTCCTTGCCGCCGCCGCGGTGATGTGCCTGACCACAGGCGTTTCCCCATCTGTCGCTGCGCCGGTGGCCGATGAGCTGGAACATGGCGCTCCGGGCATCCGGCCGGCTGCTCCCCTTTACTCCCCACAGGGAGCCGCCCTTCCGGGTGCGCCGGCAGGACAACCGGCCAATGGCATGATGCAGCCGAGCGGCCAGCCCGTGGCGCCACCCACTGCGTCATCCGGCAACGGAGCTCAAGGCAATGCCCGCGCCGGCGGCCAGCCGGCCGTGCCTGAGTTGACGCCATATGTCAACCTGCAGGATGAGCATGAGGCGTGGCGGCAGCCGGTCGCGGCCCCGGGGCAGGTGGCGCCGGGCGTCAGATTGATCCGGATGCGGGACAACATGGTTGGTGTAATTCACACGCGGGCGTACAAGCGGACCCTCATCCGCCTGCCCGCCTGCGAGGAAGTGACAATCGCTACCCCGGGGGACACCAGCGGCTTCGTGGCGACCGTGCCTGCCCTCGCGAACGGGGGTGCCTCGCAGGCGAGGTCGCTGGGGATACCGCTGAACGAAGTGGAGGTCTCGACCAAGATCAGCGGGTCCGATACCAGCCTGCACATTCGGACCAGATCGGGCAGGCTTTACGCGTTCCAAGTCTTCGCAGAGCCATTGGATTATGGTTCGGTCTCTGACTTGACCGTGCTGGTCGAACATGATGGAGCATGCGCTCCTGTCGACGGAGCCACCCAAGGGGGCAAGTCATCATCGCCGGCCGATTTTGTCCGTACCATCCCCTTCAACGCCCAGCGCCTGCGCTTCGATGCTTACAAGGCCTATGGCGCAAGTGCCGCGGTGGCTTGGCTGGCACCGGATCAAATCGCCTATGATGGGGTGTGGCTGTTCCTCAACTATGGCCGCAGAGCCGACCTGATCTCCAAACCTGTCGCCATGAATGTGGTGGAGGGGGTGCCGTCACCGGCACAGCAGGAGTGGGTTGGGCAGGACAACGAGATGCTGGTCGTGAAGTCGCCGGCAGCGCTCGTCATGCTGCAGTCGGGAAACACATGGCTATGTGTCCGTCGGACGGTCGACGACGTCTCACCAGTGAATGCGGGTTCGTTCGTGATCGACCCGTCGCTCGGCCGGCAGTGACTGGTACGAGGCATGTCCACCAATAGAGCATTGGATCATTGCGGGGGCTCGAGCGCATGAACCGGACCGTTTGGCTGCTGTTGGGCGGCGTCAGCGTTCTAGCTGTCGCCGCTGGTTCATTGTTGCTGGATGAAGGGACGGCCCCCCTCCCTACCCCGCCGCCCTCGCTAGGCACCGGGCCAGCGACGATACCGAGCTTCCGCCCGGAGCCAGTTGCGAAGTCCGAGCCCCCTCCCCCGGTGGCCGAAAAGCCGGTGGCTCAACCCGGCCGGCTGGTGGCGAGCCCGGAGAACCTGCAGGTCACGTCTCTGATCGGAAGTGCGGTCCGCGGCACCGTTCAGCTGCGCAATGCCGGCGGCGAAAGAGTGTCGTTGTCCTTGGCTTTGTCGGGAGACGGCAGCTTCCAGCTTGAGAATGTGGGTTGCCCGGAAGCCCTCGACCCAGGACAGTCTTGTGTTGTCGGGCTCACTTACAGACCACAGACAGAAGGCGCGCAACTGGCAACACTGCAGGTACAACCCGCTGTCGGCCAAGCGCTGTCGGTCAAGCTTGGCGGCCTGGCTGTTGCTCCGGAGAGAACTCCCACGCCACCACCGCCAAAAGACACGAGCCTGCGCGACAGCTTGCGTTCCCGACGTCTGTCAGGGTTGCCGGCGGGCGTCGGCGAGCCGCCTCCCCAGGGTGCGCCGAAAGCGGTCCAGGAGCAGTATGAGGCCAGGCAGCGCGAGTTCCGGACGGTCAACAACGTACCGGCCCCATCGTCCACACAGGCGGACTATGGCGGCTATCCCGGCTATATGTCGAGCCTTCCGGTCGACAGCTGCCGCGTCATCGGCCCGGACAGCGTCATCACAGCCAGGCTTCAGACCTACATCGACAGCGCGCAGTGCGGCGAGGTGCGCGCCACTGTCGACCGCCATGTCTACAACAGCGGCGGCAATGCATCCTGCCGTACCGTGCTTATTCCCGCAGGCAGCACGTTGATCGGCGAATGCACCGGGGTCGGGGGAAGCCAGGACCGGGTCGATGTTCGGTGGCGGCGGATCATCCGCGCCGGCGACCGTGCGCACATTCTGATCGAAGAGGCGGCCAGCGATGCTCTCGGCCGCAAGGGATTGCCCGGTACCGTCGATCGTGGAACCGACCGCGCGCTGCTCGCCACGCTCATCGGCGCCGCGGTGAATGCCGCAACCGGCGGCCTGGTTGGAGCGCTCGACCGGTCTACCATCACGTCGGCGATCGACATCACGACCGGTCTGGCCACCTCCGTTCAGAACAACCGGAGCCCGGCGGGAGAAGCGGCCAGGGCGTTCGGCCAGAGCATGGCGGACGGGGTGAACACGATCGTCGCCTCCGAGATGGAACGCCTGCGCGCTCAGGCACAGGTCGTTGTTCCACCCGGAACCTTGATCACCGTAGTCCCGACAACCGACCTGTGGATCCGCTCACCACAGGATGGGCCGCAGGTGCTCGGTGATGCCCGCAATGGCCTCGGCGAGCGCCTAAACCCACAATTCCAGTCGCAGGCGGCGCAGGCCCAAGCGGCCCAGAGCGCGTTCGCCGCAAGGCGTGATGCTGCTTCAATGCCGACTGCGACCGGGTATAGCTCGACAAACCGCTTTGGAACCGTTCAGCAATCCGGTCAGGTCCTGCAGCCGGGTCAAAACGCGGGGTTCGGCACGGCCGCGTCGGGTGTGTCCGTCCAGCGGGTCCGCCCTGGGGCTTCTTGGTGACACGATGGAATGGACGCTCGAAAACCACCCTACCCTTCAGCAGTTCGGCAAGTGGCTGCTGCCCTATTTGCGGGACAGCAAGGTCACCGAGGTTTCGATCAACGACTTCGGAGAGGTCTGGATCGAGCGGATTGGCACCGGCTATGGCGACCGGCCGGAGCCGGCCAGCTGGGCGACCTTCGATTGGGCATGGATGTTCTGCAGGGCGCTCGCCAACCTGAAAGGTACGCCCTTTCCCAGCCATCCACATGATTTCGAGGCGAAGCCCCTGCTTTCCCTGATCCTCCCGGGCGGACATCGACTGCATGCGATCTTGGGAAAGTCGGTTCCCAGCGGCATCTCGCTGTCAATCCGCACCTACCGTTACAACCCCGATCTCAAATGGTCGGACTTCAACGTCTCGACGGCCATATCACGGAGGCTCGAAGCCGCAATGGCGACGGGCGCAAAGGTTCTGGTCTCAGGAGCTCCCGGATCAGGCAAGACATCCCTCCTCCGCCTCCTCGGCAGAGCCGTGCCCAGCGTGAGACGGGTGATCACCGTGGGCGACATCGACGAGCCGAATCTTTTGCCGCATCGAAACCAAACGAGGCTGATGCTCGACCGCTTCGAGCAGCGCGGCGCCGGCCAGCTCGGCTTCGGGGACATGATCGACAGCGTGCTGCGCCTTAACGGCAACGTGGCTGTCCTGAACGAGCTGAGCTACGACAATGCGGTCCCTGCCCTGCGCCTCCTGAATACAGGCGTTCTCGGCGGGTTCCTCACAACGTTGCACAGCAACTCGGCACTTGATGCGCTGGAAGCTTGGCGCCGAAACGTGGCGATGCGTGAGGGCAATGCCGGCAGCGGCGAGGTCGTCGCCTTCCTGGCGCGAACCATCGACATCGTCATCCATTGTGCGCGAACCGGCGTCGACCGACGCGAGGTAACCGGGATCGCGTGGCGTGATGAGGAGCGCGGTGAACTTGATGTCCCGTGGCGCCGGTTGATCGGGAACGGCATCCCATGAATCGATTCATGAAGCATTGGCGGGTCGATCCCGGTCTTCGGCGGTGGACGATCTGGCACGGTGTGGGAAAGCTCTTCCGGGATTTTTAGAAGCCCTCTAACAGCTTGCTCCCGATCGATGCCGCGCCGCTTTCATGAATCGATTCATGACGGGGTTCTTGTGGTGGAGGTCACAAAATGCGGGAATGGCTTGCTGACGAGCCGGCGCGCCGGAAATGGCTATGGTGGCAGATCGGTGCCTTCGCTGCCGGAATTTCGGTATCACTGGCGCTGATGGTTCTGAGCTGGCCGCTTGCCCAACTCTACGATCCCTGGATCGCGACCAACAGCGGCTGGGTTCGCGACTGGCGCTATTGGCCGCCCGGGCTGAGCATCCGCTGGGTGCTGGCCAGTACCGATTATGTCCTCGGCGTCTGGGGCCAGATAGACAGCTGGGCCGGTGAACTCTATGAGCGCTTCTGGCTGCAGCCGGCCGAAGGTAAGGGCGCTTGGCCGTGGCTCTTCAACCAACTCACCGGCGGGGTTTGGACCGCGCCGGCGCCTGAGTGGTTGCTCAGCTGGGTCGCGGGCGTTCTGGTCTTTTTCCGCTTGGCCATTTCCTGCCCGCACGATCCACGGTACATCTCGAAAGGTTCAGCGAAGTGGGCGAGCCTGAGGGATCTCAAGCGGGACCGGCTGTTCTGCCGGACCGGACTGATCCTTTCCCTTTATGCCGGCACACCGGACAGCACCACCATGCGTGGCGGCGCGGTGCGGAATTGGGAGTGGCTCAGCGCGCTGATCGTCGCTCCTCCGGGAACCGGAAAAAGTGTCCTCCTGACCACAAATCTGCTCGCCGACTGGCCGGACGACGCCGAATTGCCTGGCCCGTCGATCGTGGTGAACGACCCGAAGGGTGAACTGTTCGAAACCACCGGCGCATGGCGCGCGCAACTCGGCCCAGTCTTTCGGCTGGCCTGGGGCGACAACCAGGGGCACCGCTACAACTTCCTGTCGGTTCGGGCGATGCCGTTCGGCATGACCCTCGCCCGGCTACAGCGGGAGTTGTTGACCGACCTTGACGCGCTGTATTTCGACGTCCGACTGGTGTTCAACCGGATCCTGCGGGAGGTCGAGCGCGGAGACGGCTGGAGCGTACGGTTGGTCGAAGAGCCTGGGCGGGTAGGGCGTCTTCGGCAGGGATCAGAGACAAAAGCCGCCGATCTGTTCAAGCGGCGCCGGCAGGATTTCGAGGAGGCGCAGGGTCTGGTCGGAAAACTCGAAACCTTCGTCGACCGCACCTGCGCAACGCTGATCCCGGAAACGATCGAGGCCCATTGGCGAAACACCGGCCGCGCGGCTCTGGCCGGCTTTATCCTCTACGAGCTGCACCGTGCCGAACTGGAGGGCCGAGAGGCGACCTTCTCAGATCTTCTGTTCTGGCTGGAGGGAGCCCTGGACGACGGGAAGGACGGCTTCAACGACCTGCAACAAACCAAACCGACGAAGGATGAGGAGGGCAATCACAAAGCGGGTGACCTGCAGGTGCCGGACAATGTCGGGAAGCCGGGAGAGCCCAAGGGTGGCGACGCCGCGAATGGCGATCGGACCCAGAAGCTTTTGGACGACGCCATCGCCTTCGGCAGAGAGAACGGCTTCAGCCCGCGCTGCATCCAAGAGCTGACGGGCTTGGTGATGAAGCCCGACCGTGAGCGCGGGAGCGTGATTTCGACGGCCGGCAGTGCCATTGCCGTGTTTAAGAACGCTGTCGTGCGCTCGCGGACACGAACTTCGGATTTCGGCCTAGCGGACGTGCGCGGGATGCTACGGACGCGGAGCGACAAGCTCGGCAAGCCGATGACGATCTACATCACCGTGTCGATCGAGGATGCCGAATATTACGGCAGGCTCACCGGCCTGTTCTTCGACCAGGCGGCCGACTTCCTGCTGTCGACGCCGGTAAAGGAGGTCAAGGAACGGCGCCCGGTCATCTTCTTCGCAGACGAGTTCTGGACCATGCCAGCCCTGCAGTCGCTGCCCAAGATCCCGGCCTTCGGGCGTGGTCAGCGGGTAGCCCTGGTGCTGGTCGGCCAGAACACCGCCCAGATCGTCACGCGTTACGGGAGCCAGGGCGAGAGCATCAAGCGGTCGCTCGTCGGCTCGATGTCGTATTTTTGCTGGTTCACGCAGACGGACCGACAGGCGGCGGAGGAGGTGCAGAAATCGATCGGGGACGAGACGTTCATCGAGAACAGCGGGTCGCAACAGATGGGGTGGGGCAAAGGGGTCAGCCTGTTCTCGTACAACCTTCAGAACAAGCTGTCAGGACGGCCACTCATAAAGACCGACACCATCATGTCGATGGAGAAGCTGGATCCCCAGAAGAAGCGCTGGGGCCGGATGCTCGTGCAGTTCAGCGGCGCGATGAACCGGCCGGTCTGGGGCCGGCCGCCGGTCTGGTTTGAGGACAAGCTCTACAAGCGCCGCGCAGAGCTTTCCAAGACGGCGAAGAACGTCCTCTATACGCCGCAACCCCGGCAATCAGAACCGGAACCCTCAGGCGACCGGACGACGCTGCGCACGGGTCTCTCCTCCCTGGTCCGCAGCGTCGCAAGCTTCACCAACGGGTGAGCAATGCAGCCTCATGAATCGATTCATGAACAAGGCAACGCCGATGTTTCATGAATCGATTCATGGAGCGGATGATCTCGCTGATCAGGACAGGAGAGCGTCGATTTTGGCGCGCAGTTCGCGCAGGACGGCCTGGTCGTCCTCGCCAAGCGCCCCCGCCTTCCCCTTCAGCTTGGTAATGCGATCCAGCCCCTTGGAGATGTTGGCCGCTGCCGCATGGAAAGGCGTAGGCTTGGACCCCGGTTCCTGTCGTTGGCTGGTGTCGGGCTCCGGATGTTGAACCTCCGGCTGCTTCCGCGCGTCCTTCAATGCCCGGATGGACTCGCCCGCCTTCGCAAGCTCCCATAGCCGTGACTGGTCCTCTGCGTCCGCCTCGGCGACAATCATCAGACGGGTGATACCGATATCAGGCGCTGCTCTGGCTTCCTCGAGGATAGAGGAGGGGAGATGAGAGATGGCAAGCACGCGGGACACGTAGCTCTGGCTCTTACCAATAACATCGGCAAGGACCTCATGGCTGACCTTGTGCTCCTCATGTAGCGCCCGGACCGACATTGCGAGGTCGAAGGGCGTCAGGTCCTGCCGGTGCGCATTTTCAACCTGCGCCAGCAGGGCAGGGTCAGCGTCGTGCGGGAACACCAGGGAAAGAATGGTTTCCCGTTCCAGGAGCCGGTGAGCCCGGACACGGCGTTCACCGGCGATCAGCTGGAACTCGTTCAGCGCGACTTCCTGAACGCAAACCGGCTGGATCAGTCCCATCTTATCGATGGAGGCGGCAAGGCTCTTGAGGCCCTCGTCGTCGAAGTATGTGCGGGGCTGGTGAGGATTGGGTCTGATGGCCGCGACCGGGACCTCTCGAAGCGTACGGAGGTCTTCCCTGGCGACCATGCTCGAGAGCCGGCTCGTTGCGGCTGAGAGCATGGCCATATTGCCTGTGCCGGGCTTGCTGCGCTTAGCCGACATTGGTGCTCTCCCTGCGCGCAGACAGAAGGGCATCCGCGACCTGCTGGTAGGCCTCGGCTCCACCCGCAAACGGATTGAACGCCAGGGTAGGCTGTCCAGCGCTTACGCCCTTCGAATAATCAGCGGCGTTCTTTACGGGGTCGAAGAGGTGGAGGCGAAGCTGATCCGCCATATCGGTAAGCTGAATGGCCATATCCTTGTTCTGCTTCCGCCTCTCCTGATGCAAGGTCGGCAGGATGCCGAGCACTCGGATCTTCGGGTTCACCCGCCGCCGGACCTTGTCCAGATTCTCCAAGAGCATTGGAATACCCATCACCGACAGCATCTCCGTCTGTGATGGGATCAGGATCAGATCGGAGGCATTGAGCGCGGCGACCGTCAGCTGGCCGAGGTTAGGTGCGCAATCAATGAGGATAAAGTCGTAGTCCGAGCGAAGCTCCTCGACCTTCTCTCGCACGACCAACGTCCCATTGGGTTCCTTGTAGATCTCGGCATCCGCTCCGGAGAGTGAGATGCTGGACGGCAGAAGATCGATCATGCCGTCGCAGACGGACTTGATCGCCTTAGCGGTGGGCACGTCCTTGAACAGGACCTGCATCAGCGTATGGCCGGCGAGATCACATTCGTAGGGCTGCACCCCGAAATGGATCGTGGCGTTGGCCTGTGCGTCGCTGTCGATCACCAGAACACGCTGACCGGCCTTGGCCAGAAGATAGGCGATGTTCACCGTTGACGTCGTCTTGCCGACACCACCCTTCTGGTTCACGACCGAGAGAACCACGGCCGGCCCGCTTGAAGCGGCCGATTGAAGGCCAGAGGGCGATGGGCCCTCTCCCTCAATCTGCTTGCGCTTGCGCACCCAGTCGGCAACGTTCTGCGGGATGCGCTCGCCCTCGGATTCCCAGCGTGAGATGCGGTTGCGGTCATAGCGGCGCCCAAGAGCCTTGTTCGCCTCATCGGCAAGCTCAGCTTGGGTGAGGCCTCGTTGCTCACGGTATGCTTTGAGGTCCTGCGCGGACAGGGGAGTGGTGTCGGGCATTCACGGCCTCGTGGTCGGCGGTGTAAGGGAAATTCTCTGCCGCGGGCGTGACTGGTGGCCGCTGGCTCTGGTCCCGACTATGGCTTGGCCGGACATAAGTGTCAACATGCGTCACCTTCCATGGTGACACTTATGTCAACATAGCCGGATATCGGGGGCCGGTTTGGCGCGGGTCGGAAGAATACGCCCCGGAGGCCGGTCGGCAGGAGATTGGGCACCGCCGCCGGAAGAATACGCGCCTTCTCGGCGCCGCCGGAAGATTACGCGAGGTACCCGGCTTAACCGACGGTCGGAAGACTACGCACGAAACGTCTTCGGAACGCCGATGCGTCGAGACGCGGAGCAGGCGCTTCGGTCGAAGCGAAACGCCGACCAGGAAGGAAGCATGGTAGGGGAGGCGGTGCGTATTCTTCCGACCGGCCGCCTCCTGCCCCCTCCGCCGCGGATTGAGAGCCGTTGCCGGTATGAAAAGACGTATTCTTCCGACTGCATGGGCTGTCAGCGGCCGGGCGCCGCGCTCATGCAGACTGCACGCTTATCTGGCAAAAGGGAGGCCGGAAGAATACGCGCGCCGAAAGCAGCCTGCAGCGTATTCTTCCGGCCTCTTGCGTCGCTTCCGGTAGCCAAGTCCGAAGCCCCAGTGCGCTATGTCAGTAGCCGGCTATGGCCGCCTTCCGGCGGTCCTGAGCGATCGGCGGAAGGGAAGGATAGAGGATCAGGCCAACGTCGTCCGCATCAACGCGAGCCTCGGGATAGACGTTCAGCGCAAACCTCAGGTTTGCGGGGAATTGCTCTTTGAAGTGCTTCAATTGTTCGTAACCGCCGCCGAACTGTGCGAAGAGTGCCGACCAAGTGATCGGCGTCGGCTCCTTCAGGCTGTGCAGTCGATAAGCAAGCCAGATGTAGATGTCGATTGACATCGACTTACTGCTGATCTCGCGAATCGCCGCTTCCAAAATAGGGACCGGGTGGTCTCGTAGAGCGTTGAAGAAGCTCTCCGAAAGGTACACACGGTCTTCCCAGAGATTGCCCTGCCGGTCATCACCAGTCAGCGTGTCTCCGAAGATCAGACCACCTTGGATCAAGGAATCACGGAGCCATTTGACGCCGCCGCTGCGGTTATCATCGGTTTCCCAGTAGAACTTCAGCTGGCAGGCACTCAGTCGGTTACATTGCTCCTTCATGTCGCGATAGCTCTGACCGCCGGTGGAGACGTTCAGATCGCGCATCCAGGAGCGCATGGAGGCGCCCAGCTCGACTTCGCGGCTCTTGGACTGTAGCGCCTTGGTTTGGAGGTACAGCAGGACAAGGCGGGCGCGGGAGCCGTATGGAACACCGAACCGGCGCTCGACGCCGCCGATTTCAAGGCGGCCGGGCTCGACGACCAGCTTGACCTTGTGGCCCTGGCGCGACCAGGATGCGTCGTCGGCGATTCGCCGATGGGGCAGGGCGGTCAAGCAGAAGCCGCTGTAGGTGACGCCCATGCGCTGGGCCTCATCGGCAAGCACGGCGGCGGCAGCATCAATCAAGGGCTTGTCGTCCTTGTCGACGAGCTCGCGGGCGCGGTCGCGACCATGGGTCTGGATCAGTTCGTGTATCTTACCCATGTAGGCCTCCAATGCTGCTGGCAGAGCATTCCGATGTTGGGGCTGGACGTCAACGCGTAATGTTTCGACCGGGTGCGTAGTCCTCCGACCAAACTATTTGTAAGATCTAGATCTTCTTTAACAGTAGTTTGGTCGGAAGATGACGCGGGATAAGCCCGAGTCGGAGCAGATTCTGAATAGATTCTGAACGACCGCGGTCGGTAAAGTACGTGGGACTGTCCGTCGCTCTGTGGATAACTGGTTTGGCGCCGTGCGCCCGTGTGTTGCGCGGTTGGCAAGGCGCAGCCTTCCAGCTCGCGAATCGGAGGGTGACGGCGGTCTCGATTCGCTGAAGGCTTCGGCTTCGGTCGGCGGGGCATCGGGGTCGTTGCTCAGGCAGCATCTCGACGGGCCACCACGCTGGCCACCAACTCCGGGTCCTTTTCGATCACGAAGAGCAGGGTCTGGGTTGCGGCGTCGGGCTGGTAACGGCCCTGCTCCCAGTCCCGCAGGGTTGCGAGGTTGAAGCCGAAACGCGCCGCAAACGCACGTTGGGTGAGATTGAGCTTTGCGCGAATGCCGCGTACGCTGATGCCGCCCTCGGGATGGACCACCCGCAGAGCGTCTGGCGGGACCTCCGACAGGTCGGGGGCGGCGTCGGCATTCTCGGCGATCTGCCGGGCGATGTCCTCGTCCGTCATGGCATCGATGCGTTCCCAATCCACAGCCGCCATGGCGGCGGCACGCTCTGCGTCGGTGAGGGTGGTTTTACCCATAGCGTTTCACCTCTCTCTTGTTGGCCTTGCGGAGACTGATGACGTGGCGCCACCCACAGCGCGGGGTGTAGGTGCAGACAAACAGCCGCCCGTTGATCAGGCCGAACGCGTTGATGCGGGTCTCGAACGTCGTGCGGGTGTCTTGAACCTCGGCGACCAAGCCCTCGAAGACCAGGGCAGCGGCGGCGAAGCCGATGCCGTGCTTCTCGCGGTTGCTCTCGTTCTTGGCGTCGTCCCAGCAGTACATCGTCGACCCCGTTGGCGATGAATTGAGAATACGGGAAGCCCGTACTTAGATCAATAGGGAAATACGGGATACCCGTATGACCGGTGCGCGCCGTGCCAGACGATGCGGTGGAGCTGGAACATGGTAGGGTGGCGTCGGAGAAGGGGATGGAGGGTTTCTTATGGTTCCTGATTTGACCGCAGTGAAGGCGGAGCGCCGAAGAATCAAGGAGCAGCTTCGAAAATTTTGGTCGTTCCGCTGGGACGTGGCAGCAACGACGGGCGGTTATGACACTTTCGGCCTCTATCATTCAGAACGGGTCATGGAGAGAATACCCGGCGTTCCGAGGGTGGGTGTATTCGGGGAAAGGTGGAACGCAGCGATTGGCTGGTTTGCACTACCTGAGGATAGATCGCTTAGCTTTCCGCACGACCGGCAAGCGCAGGAAGAAGCGCTTCGCGGCCTCAGTCACGGCAGGACCTACAACGAACTGGTCGACTATTTCCGCTCGCTGGGAATAACCCCGCAGACGATTAAGGATCTGCGTGGCGCTTGCTGATTGGCCGGACTAGGAAAGCCGGGGCGCCGAGGAGATTTGCCGGTGCGCCTCTTCCCATACAGCACGATAGGCGGCGAAGTGGGGCTCCAGCTCGGTCCAGTCACAGACTTGGAGAAGCCGATTGAGAGCGGTGAGGAACGGCCACTCGACCGAGGCGAAGCGCTGCAGGTCCCGGGTGATAAGGTTGGCCAGGTTCACCTGAAGCTGGATAGGCGACTGTGAGTTCCAGCCGGCATCGCGCCGCGTCACATAGGAAACGATGCAGGCTGCGGTTACTCTGGGGGCACAATGACTGGATCGCCGTCGAGTGCGGCGGCCCAGGGTTCGCCATGAAGATGCTGGGCGAGGAGATTTTTGAGCGCCGGGCGTCGTAAGACCGACAGCTTTGGATCCGTATGGAGGGGCGATAACATTCGCTGCGCGTCCAGTGATTGCATCCACGCATACAATTACATGTAAATTTCGGCTTGGCAACGGGGGCGGCGGTTCATGAATCGATTCATGGAGCAGGCTTCTGCGGCGCTGGTGCTGACGCTCAGATCACTTCGCTACAGGTGGGAGATCATCAGCACCGAGCTTGCTCCCGATGCTTTCAAAAGGCTGGCCACCTTTTGCTGGTTCAGGCTGCATCCTCGAGCGATTGGCTGATCGCGTCGGTGGGAACCGGATCCTTATCGCTATCCGGTGTGCCGAATTGGAGCCGGGCCGCAACGCGGGCCGAGGTCGCCGCGACCTCGGGTGTGGAAGCGGTGAGGAAGGGTTCGAGCGCCGCCCGGGTTCGGGCAATGACCCGGTCTGCGTCGTCCATCATTGCGGCCCACTCATCCGCTTTAAGCCGAACTTCAAATTCCGCCCGCCTGGTCGGTGGAGGCAGGGGCGGCCGGTCGGCGTTGGCCTCGGCCGTGGCGAGCGCATCGCCAAGACACCTGACGCGCCGACCGGTCGGGCGCGGACCAGCGGTGTTGAGACGTACGGGGGCTAGGGTCACTAGCCCGTAGAGCCGCCGTGTGCGCCGGCCGGTCAATTCGATCACCGCATTGAGGCGTGCCAGTTCCTCGCAGACTGCACCTGCCTGGCGCACCGACAGGCCGAGCAGACCTGACAGCCGGGCCGGGCCGATCATCGGATGCGCGGCGATCAGATCGAGGGCGCGGGAGATGGCGGCACCCTCCCGGACTGCCCGTCGGCCGGGATGGTTGCACCGGGCGGCGAGAGCGGCTTGGGCAGCGGACCAGGCGCGTTCCAGACGGCGCAGCCGCTCCAGCCCGTCGATGGCGTCATCGGTGATGGCATCGACGAAAGCGGTCAGCCATGCGGCACCCCGGGTCTCGGTGTGGATCGCTCCCAGGGCGGCGGCGCCGGTGAGGCCGGTCAACGGGCGCCGCGACAGGCCACGCAGGTGCAGAAGGTGCGGGATTGCCGCGCGGATGGGACCGCGGGGACCGCAGTCGGCTTCGAGCCATTCCCGTAGTCCTGTAGCGGCCGCCAGCAGCACCGGCGCTCGGCGGTCAGCGCCGGCAAGATGCGCCAGGGCGGCGGCAACCTCGGTGTCCTCTTCGGTCCGGACGTTATTCGGTCTTGCCAAGTGCCAGGTCTGCAGAGCGAGAGCATGACCAAGTGCGAGCGACGCGGAGAGGCGTTCCGCCAACCGGAGATCGGCGTTCACTTCGGTTGGGCGAAGGCCTCCGATAAGCGCGGCAAGGCGGTGCTGGTCGACCAAGTGCCCGTCAACGCGCGCCTCGCGCGACACTGCCGCGAGCATCTGGTGGAGATCCCAGGCAGGCGCCAGCGGATGGCTGTTCACCGCATGATCGAGGGCGCCGATCGCAACGGCCGCACGTTCCACCGACTGCATGAGGCGGTTTGAGATGGAGATCCCTCGGGCGGGCGGGGCGCGGCGGCGGCCTTGGGCCTTAGGTTTGGGAGAGGCGGTTGCGGCGACTGATCGGCTTGCACTGGCGAAGGAGGGCATGGAAGGAAAGGCTCTGTGAGTTTCCGGGTGCTAAATCCAGAAGGATAACATGCTTATCCTTCAGAGTCGTCAACGCACGGATGAAGAGTGCTTCATAACGTTCGATAAAGGAACTTATTCGACGTTTCTTGAGGGATTTCTGTCGTTGTCAGGCAGTTGATGCAAAAAGCCGGATCCTGAGGGGTTGGGGGCTTCCCGTGCCTCGGTTTTGCAAACCGGTTCATGCAAAATGTAAGCGGTTCATGCAAAAAGCTGAGCGAAGCTCCTCCGCATTCGGCTCAACTCATTGAAAAGCAATAGCTTCGCCCAAGCGTTCGAGACGTGCCCAGCAAGGTGGTGCGCGTCCGACCATCTCGACCGGCGCTTACGGGGCGACCGCTTGGTTTGGCGTCTTGTCTCGCTGCCTGCGGAGAGGAGTAGGGCAGGCGTGGCGGTCAAATCTTTTCCGCTAATTTTCAACCGTCCGGTTATGAATAAGCGATTGTCCTGAAAATTGGGTAAGCTGGCGCAGCCGGCCGGTTGGGTTTGCCATTCCCTTCCGGCTGGAAAGCCATCACAGCATAGGAAACAGCCGTCATGGCTCTCATCGGCTACGCGCGCGTCTCCACCGAGGACCAGTCGACCGAGGCGCAGTTCCTCGATCTGAAAAAGTTTGGCTGCACCGAGATCTTTCGGGAGAACGCCTCCGGCGCCGATCGCGAGCGCCCCCAGCTCAAGGCGGTGCTGAACCGCGTCCGCAAGGGCGACACGCTGGTGGTGGTGCGCATCGACCGCTTGGCGCGCTCGCTCGCCCATCTGCTCGATGTAATCGACGGCCTGGAGCGCAAGGGAGCGGCCTTCAAGTCGCTCGGCGATCCCATCGACACCGGCAGCCCGCAGGGGAAGTTCACCCTGCAGATCCTTGGTGCCGTGGCCGAGTTCGAGCGCTCGTTGATCCGCGAGCGGACGAAGGCCGGCGTGAGGGCCGCCAAGGCGATCGGCAAGCAGCCGGGCAATCCGGGACTGATCGCCAAGGACCCACTCGCCCGGCGCCGGGTGGCCCGCGCCCGGGACGACCGGCTCAGTGAGCGGGTCGCCGAGGGGGCTGGGGAGTTTCTTCCCGTCGTCGAGCGGCTGCGGCCGGCGCACCCATGGGACCGTGTCGTCGACGTGCTCAACAACGCGGTGAAGAAGCGCCCAGGCGACAACCCGGCACCCTGGACGCGTGACGCGCTGATCCGGGCCGTCCGCCGCCTCGTCGGCGATGGCTTGGCTGATCCCAGCCTGCTGAAGGCGGCGCCGCGGCGCTCCAAGAAGGCGGTGGCGCAGGACAAGCGGCTGGTCGAACTGGTCGCAACCATCCACAACGCCGCCGATGGGGAAAAGCCGACGCTAGCCCGTATCGGCCGCCAGTTGGAGCGTCAGGGCATCCCGACCAAGACCGGTGCCCGGACCTGGGCGCCATCAAGCGTCAAAGCCCTGCTCGACCGGGCTCGCGACCAAGGCTTGCTCGACACGCTGGAAGTCATCTGACGAGGCGATCGGTTGCGGACCTCAAAAGCGCATTTGGCTGATGCCGGTTTCGTCATGATGATCTCACTCCTTCAGAAGATGAGGCCTCAAGGAAACTCGAGTCAGTTCACCCGGCAGGAGATACCGGACACCGGAGAGCCTTGACGCCTCTGATCCTCGTTCATGCCGCCTTTCCAGCGCCGCGGTCAGAGCGTGTCGATCGGGATCTTCAGGTAGCGCTTGCCGTTCTCTTCGGCGGGCGGCAACCGCCCAGCCCGCACGTTCACCTGCACCGAAGGCAGGATCAGCTTTGGCATGTCCAATGTCCGGTCGCGCGCCGTGCGGAGTTCCACGAACTCGGTCTCGCTAACGCCATTCCTGACGTGGACGTTGCGCGCCCGCTGCTCGGCGACTGTGCTCTCCCAACTGTACTCATCCCGTCCTGGCGCCTTGTAGTCGTGACCGGTGAAGATCCGTGTCTCGGGCGGCAAGGAGAGGATGCGCCGGATCGAGTGGTACAGGGCGTGAGCGTCACCACCTGGGAAGTCGCAGCGTGCCGTGCCGTAATCGGGCTGGAACAGGGTATCGCCGACGAAGGCCGCGTCGCCCACCACATAGGTCATGTCCGCCGGGGTATGGCCGGGCGTGTGAATGGCCTGTGCCTCGAGCTGGCCGATCCGGAACCGCTCGCCGTCGGCGAACAGATGGTCGAACTGGCGTCCGTCGGCCACGAAGCCCGGTTCCATGTTGAACAGGGTGCGGAAAACTTTCTGGACCTCACGTATGTGCTCACCGATGCCGATGCGGCCACCGACCCGGTCCTTCAGGTAGGGAGCCGCCGACAGGTGATCGGCATGGACGTGCGTCTCCAGGATCCACTCGACCGTGAGGCCCCGCTCGCGCACCAGCGCGATCATGCGGTCGGCCGAGGTGGTCGCGGTGCGGCCGGACTTCGGGTCGAAATCGAGCACGCTGTCGACCAGGGCCGCTGCCCGGGTGGCGGGATCGGCGACGACGTAGCTGACGGTGTTGGTCACCTCGTCGAACAGCGGCATGACGTCGGGTTTCATGGAGACCTCCTGGTTGGCCCGGCGGGACCGTTCCTGATACCGCTTGAAGAGGTGGCGCGGCGCAATATATTAGTCAAGTCTAAATTATAGAGATGGAAACTGTGCCGAGCGTACCAAACGATCTGCCGATGGATCCCGGCGAGTTGGAGGCCCGCGCTGCCGAGGCCGAGGCGTTCCTGCGATCGCTCGCGAGCCGCCACCGCTTGATGATCCTCTGCTCACTGATCGAGGCTGAGATGTCGGTGGGTGAGCTCATCCGGCGCCTTGGCCTTTCCCAGTCCAACCTGTCCCAGCACCTTGCCAAGCTGCGCGAGGAAGGACTCGTCGCGACCCGCCGGGACGGTACGACCATCTTCTACCGCATCGGCTCAGACCGGGTTCGCCCCATCCTCGCCGAGCTCTACCGCCTGTTCTGCGTCGCCAGTCGTCCTGAGTGACACCTCCACTCTGACATTGAGATCCATGGAAAACTTTACGCTTGTCTCGGCCGCCGTCGGCGGTCTCCTCATCGGTTTGTCCGCGGCTCTGCTGTGGGTTGCCAAGGGTCGGATCACCGGGATCAGCGGCATCCTCGGCGGCTTCAGCGCGCTGCGCCCCGGCGACATTGCCTGGCGCGCCATCTTCCTGGTCGGCCTGATGACGGCGCCGCTGCTCTATGGCGCGGCGGGTGGCGCACTGCCGGAATCCGCGTCGCACACCGGCCCCACCCTTCTAATCGTGGCCGGTCTGCTGGTCGGGTTCGGCACGCGCCTTGGCAACGGCTGCACGAGCGGCCATGGCGTCTGCGGGCTCGCCCGGCTGTCGCCGCGCTCCCTCGCGGCCACCGCACTCTTTATGGGCAGCGCCGCCGTCACCGTCTTCGTCGTCCGCCATCTGATCGGAGCCTGATCGCCATGCCCTCCCTGCTCGTTGCCCTCGCGTCCGGACTGCTGTTTGGCCTGGGGCTGACGGTGTCCTCCATGATCGACCCCACCAAGGTGCTGAATTTCCTCGATGTTGCGGGCTCCTGGGACCCGAGCCTAGCCTTCGTGATGGCCGCCGCCATTCCCGTCGCCGCCCACGGCTTCGCCCTTGCGCGGCGACGCGGGACGCCGCTGGTCGGCACCGCCTTCCACGGCCCCAAGGCAGCCGCCATTGACCGCCGCCTCGTAACAGGCGCCGTCCTGTTTGGCGTGGGCTGGGGACTGGCAGGCTACTGTCCCGGCCCGGCGCTCGCCACGCTCGGCTTCGGCGCTTCGGGAACGTGGTTGTTCGTCGTCGCCATGCTGGCAGGTATGGCCGCCCATGACCTCATCATGACCGTCCGCATGCGCCGCGCCGCGGTCGCGTGACCT
>JBKHVJ010000230.1:0-8710 GCA_046570145.1 Alphaproteobacteria bacterium | reverse complement strand
GCTTGCCTGAGCCGGCACGCTTCTCCGGCCATAGCTTGCGCGCTGGTCTCGCCACCGCGGCGGCCGAGGAGGAGGCCCAGCTGCACGACATCATGCGCCAGACCCGCCACAAATCCACCGAGGTGGCCCGGCGCTACCTTCGCTCCCGTGACCGCTGGCGCAACAACGTCACCGAAAAGCTCTTCCGCCGGCAGGGCGAAGCCTAACCCTGACTTGCCCCTGCCGTTTGCCACAGTTTGGCCAGAAGCCACATTCATGCAGACGGAGTATACCCGACCTGACCCAGGCTGAGCTTGAAGCGTTGGCAATCTTGGATCCTAAAAACATCGGTCCAAGAAGTCTGCCCTGTTCCGCAAACACTTACACTTTCGTCTTCATCATAAAGGCATGTCATGTATCTGGCATTGATATCCCACCCGAGTTTGATTGATGCCAGATCTGCCAAAAAGGAGAGTTTACGACGGGTTTTTCTGGATTAGAGTGCAGTCTGTCTTCAGTTTCTTCAGGTTCCGGCAAGCTAACTTTGCCGCAGCCGCGTCGAACCCAACCAGCTGGGCCTTATACTGTGTGCCCGAGCGTTGAACCGCCGGCATCGCCACCGTGGCCAGGCTACCCAGGCTTTTTCGGGCGGTCTCGGCGTCCAGGCGGGCCGCCTGCTGACTGCGGTACACGCCGGTCTGGATCGCCCAACCGCCCGTCCCGGCGACCGCAGCAAGCCGGGCCTTCGGCTTACCGGACACCAGCACATCCTCCGGCTTCGCCAGGGCTTGGTTGCGGAACCCGGCATCCATGAGTTCGACGATGCGCCGGTCCCGCTTCCTGGCGCTCTCGCCGCCCAGTACCACGGCGATCAGCCGGCGCCCGTCACGGGAAGCCGAAGCGGCCAGATTGAAGCCGGAGGCGGCGATGTAGCCGGTCTTGATCCCGTCCATTCCGTCATATTGGTCGAGCAGCCGGTTGTGCCCGTATACGGTCTGGTTCTGCCAGTCGAAGCTGCGGCGGCTGAAATACGGGTAGTAGCGCGTGTGGTTGCGGACGAGTTCCCGGGACAACAGTGCCATGTCGCGCGCTGTGGTCCGCTGCTCGCGATCCGGCAAGCCGGACGCGTTGCGGAAGACGGTGCGCTTCATCCCGATCTCACGCGCGCGCCGGGTCATCGCTTGGGCGAAGGCGGCCTCGCTTCCGCCAACCGCCTCGCCGAGAACCACGGCGACGTCGTTGGCCGATTTGGTGCTGAGCGCCAGAATCGCGTCCTCGACGCGGATGGTGTCTCCCGGCACGACGCCGAGCCGGGAAGGCGCCATTGTCGTGGCGTGATAGGAGACTGGGAGCTGTTGGTCGAGCCGAAGCTGGCCGCGGTCGAGCGCCTCGAAGGTCAGGAGCAGCGTCATCATCTTGGTCAGCGACGCAGGATAGGTCGAGACGTCGGCATTGTGCGCCCTCAACACGGCTCCGCTGGCCGCATCCATCAGAAATTCTGCGACGACCGGCCGCGCCGCCGACTTGCGCCCCGCCTTGGCCGCGGCCGGCACCGACAGGGAGGACAACGTCACCAAGGCGACGATGGTGGCGGCAAGGCGTGCTCGGGCGAACATGCGGGATGACCGGCTCAGCGGTTAGGGACACGATCACAGGTAGTCCAACCAAGATTAAAGGACTGTTAAGTGCCCCATTCCTCTGACGCGAAGACGAGCATTCGCCGGTCGCAAGGACCTGCTCAGGATGGCACAACCTTGGGAGATGGCCGGATGGCGATGGCGGCTGCTCCGCCGACGATGAGGATATCGGCAAGGTTGAAGGTCGGCCAGTGCCAGCCGAAGACATGCAGATCCAGGAAATCGGTGACAGCTCCTTGGCGGATGCGGTCGACCGCGTTGCCGATGGCTCCCCCTGCCATCGCCCCGGCCGCAAGTGCCAAAGGACGATTCGGCATCCGTGCCCCCCATCCCAGCAGCACGAGCGCCACCAGCAGTGCGAAGCCTGCCAGGAGATAGGGCGGCAAAGTCATGTGACCCGACAACAGGCCGAAACTGACGCCGGTGTTGAAGCCGAGGCGCAGATTAACGAACGGCGTGACCGGGATGATGTCCGTCGGGGTGAGGATGTGAGTGAGCATCGTCCATTTGCTCACCTGATCCGCAACCACCGCGATGACCGCCATTGCCATCGCGATGTACAAACCCGCTGGAGACCAACGAAACGCCATGGCGAACACTCCTCAGCCCAATGAGAACGGCACCTGCGTGCCGTCGGCATCCTGCCTGCTCTAGCCGCTCGAGCATCAAGAGGAATTTGTTGCTTGGTGCTCCTGAGACGGACCCCGCTTTTGATCACCACCGTCAGTGGTGATCGTGCAGGCAGTGGCTGTGATCGGCGAGCACCTCGATCACATGGCAGGTTCGGACCTGCCCCTGCGGGCATGGCTCGACCATATTCCGGACTTCGGCCCGTAATGCCTGGAGACGGGCGATCTTGGACTCGATGTCCGCCAGATGGGCACGGGCCAAGGCATCCGCCTCACCGCACGGATGGGCCGGATCGTCGGCCAGCATCAGGAGCTGGCGGATGGCGTCCACTTCGAAGCCGAGTTCCCGGGCATGCCGGATGAAGCGCAGCCGGCTGACCGCCGCCGCGTCATAGGTGCGGCGGTTGCTGTCGGTTCGGAGTGGAGCGGGCAGCAGGCCGATCGATTCATAGTAGCGGATGGTCGGGATCTTCACCCCGGCCTGAGCCGACAGCTCTCCGATGGTCAAAGGCTTCATCTTGCGTTTTTCCCTCTTGATCCTCTAGTCGCTGGAGAATGTACGGTCGCATCAGCAGATCGACAAGGGAGCGCCCGATGCGCGTGACTGAAAACGAGGAGACCCCTGCCACGCAGCGGACCCGGTACCGGGTGAGCGGCATGGATTGCGGCTCCTGTGCCGGCAAGATCGAAACGGCCCTGCGGCGGGTTGACGGCATCCACGAGGTTCGGGTGTCGGTGCCCAACGGTACGATGACCGTCACCCATAGCCTGTCCGTCACCGGCGACGCCATCACCCGTCCCGTGAACGCGCTCGGTTTCCAGACCGGTCCGGGTGAAACGCTGGGCGGGCCGAAGGCCGAAGCGGAACACCGCGACGGGCAGCATGGCGGTTGCAGCCATGATCATGGCCATGGGCACGATCATGGGAAGGAGCACGGCCATGCCCACGCGCATGACCACGGGCACCTTCACAGCCATGACGCCGGCTCCGGTCCCTGGTGGAAGACGCCCAAGGCACGCCTGACGCTCGCCTCGGGGCTGGCGCTCGGTCTCGCCTATATCGTGGGCAGGCTGGTCCCGTCGGTGGAAAGCTGGGCCTTCCTGCTGGCGATGGCAGTCGGGCTGGTTCCGATTGCACGGCGGGCCTTCGCCGCTGCGCGCGCCGGCACGCCCTTTTCCATCGAGATGCTGATGACGGTGGCCGCCATCGGTGCCGTGATCATCGGCGCGGTGGAAGAGGCTACGGCGGTGGTGTTCCTGTTCCTGGTCGGCGAACTGCTGGAAGGCGTCGCGGCCGGCCGGGCCAGGGCCAGCATCCAGGGCCTCATCTCGCTTGTCCCGGACACCGCTCTGCTCGAACGCGACGGCAGGACAGAGACGGTGCCGGCATCGTCGCTGGCGGTGGGGAGCGTGATCCTCGTGCGGCCGGGCGACCGGGTGGCGGCCGACGGCGTGATCCTGTCCGGCGACAGCGCGCTCGACGAAGCGCCGGTGACCGGCGAAAGCGTGCCGAAGCGCAAGGGCGAGGGCGCACAGGTCTTTGCCGGCACCATCAACGGCGACGGCGCCCTGCGGGTGCGGGTGAGTGCTACGGCCAAGGACAACACCATCGCCCGCGTGGTCCGGCTGGTCGAGGAGGCGCAGGAGAGCAAGGCTCCGACCGAACGCTTTATCGACCGCTTTTCCCGCTGGTACACGCCGGGCGTGGTGGTGGTGGCGGCGCTTGTCGCCGTGCTGCCGCCGCTGCTGGGCGGTGGGGCCTGGGAAGAGTGGATCTACAAGGGACTGGCGGTGCTGCTGATCGGCTGCCCCTGCGCCCTGGTGATCTCCACCCCGGCGGCCATCGCCGCCGGCCTGTCCAACGGTGCGCGCCGCGGCCTGCTGATGAAGGGCGGTGCCGTGCTGGAGGCGTTGGGCCGCATCACCACCGTCGCGTTCGACAAGACCGGCACCCTGACGGAGGGCAAGCCGCGCGTCACCGATGTCGTCGCCGCCGGCGGCAGCGAGGAGGAGGTTCTGGCCGATGCCGCTGCACTGGAAGCCGGGTCGAGCCACCCGCTGGCCAAGGCAATCCTCGCCGCCGCCGAAGAGGCCGGGCTGACGGTTACCGCGGCGTCCGACACCGGCGCGCTTGCCGGGAAGGGGGTGCGGGGACGGTCGAACGGACGTGAGTTGATGCTCGTTTCACCGCAGGCGGCCGCGGATCGGCTGTCCGCCGAGCAGGCGGAGCGGGTCGCCGTGCTGAACGGCGAGGGCAAGACGGTGTCGGTCCTGCTGGTCGACGGCCGGCTGTCCGGCCTGCTGGCGATGCGCGACGAGGCGCGGCCCGACGCGCGCGCCGGCATCGAGGCGCTGACCCTTGCCGGCATCCGCTCGCTGATGGTGACCGGCGACAATGCCCGCACGGCGAAGGCGGTGGCTGAGAGCCTGGGTGTCGAGCCGCATGCCGAGCTTCTGCCGGAGGACAAGCAGCGAATCGTCCGCGAATTGCAGGCCCGCGGCGAGCGGGTGGCGAAGGTCGGCGACGGCATCAACGACGCCCCGGCGCTCGCCGCCGCCGACGTCGGCATCGCCATGGGCGGCGGCACCGACGTGGCGTTGGAGACGGCGGACGCTGCCGCGCTGCATGCCCGGGTCGGCGATGTGGCCGCGATGGTCGCGCTGTCGCGCCGGACCATGGCGAACATCCGCCAGAACATCGGCCTCGCCCTGGGGCTGAAGGCGGTGTTCCTGGTCACCACCGTGGTCGGGATCACCGGACTGTGGCCGGCCATCCTCGCCGATACCGGGGCCACCGTGCTGGTCACGGCCAACGCGTTGCGGCTTCTCTCCGTCCGCCCTTGACCCGCCTTCAACCCGATGAACGCTCGCTTCGCGTCTTCCTTTGACAGCAGGAGTGCCGATTGGTGAACGAGGTTGCAACGACGGGGGACGGGCTGTCCTGCCCCAACTGCCGGATCACGCTCGTCATGTCGGAACGGCAGGGTGTCGAGATCGACTATTGCCCGAAATGCCGCGGCGTATGGCTCGACCGTGGAGAACTCGACACGATCATCGAGCGCAGCGCCCGCTATGCGATGCAGTCGCCATCCCCCTCGGCGGGGGGCGCCCTTGATCCCGAACCGGCTGGAGCTTCGCAGGCTGCCGGCCGATTCCTTCCCCAGGGTCCGGGCAGCCCGTGGGGGGCCGTGCCGTCAGCGCCCGCATGCCCGGCGCCGCCTCACGGCCACGAGTCCTTCCGTCCCGTGTCCGGCCCTGCGGATCACCGGGCCGGACATCGGGATGGGCATGGCGGGCATGGGGCTGGTGAGGGTCGCGATCATGGCTCCCAGCGAACGCATGGCGGCCGTCATGGATCAGTCTTCGGCCGGCTTTTCGATTGACCGCTCCGAACAGGTGCCGGGCCGGTATGGGCCAGCCCGGCACCCTGCTGTCCTGTTCGACATGTGTTTCCCACCGCCGAGCAGGACAGCCAGGACCAAGATGGCTCCAGCGAGCGGCACCAGAAGGAGGTCGCCATAACGGCCGTAGGGGGTCGGCGGCAGTGCCGGCGGCAGCGGCGCGTCGATGACGCCGGTCTCGCCCAGGGGCAGGCTGGCGCGAACGGTGCCGTAGCCGTCGATGATCGCCGATATGCCGGTGTTCGCGGCGCGCACCATCGGCACCCCTTCCTCGACCGCCCGCATGCGGGCCGAGGCCAGATGCTGGTGCGGACCGATCGAAATCCCGAACCAGGCGTCGTTGGTGGGGTTGAAGATCCAGTCCGGCCGCCGGTCGCGCTCGACCACCTCACCTGGGAAAATGGCTTCGTAGCAGATCGCGATCCCCACCGCTGTTTTGCCGACCGTCAGGGTCCGGGGACCCGGTCCGGCGGAGAATTCACCGAAACCGGCGGTGAAGCGGTCGAAGGGCAGGATGTGCCGCAAAGGAACATATTCGCCGAACGGGACCAGATGATGCTTGGCGTAGGCCGCGACGATGGCGCCGGCCCCGTCCACGCCAACAACCGCATTCCAGAATGCCGGTCCCGCCGCCCCCAGCGTGCGGCGCGGCGTTCCGGCCAGAAGTTGCGCGTCGGGCGGCAGCCGGGCGGCGATGCGGGCCAGGACGTCGCGGGCTTCGTCCAGGAAGCCCGGATAGGCGGTTTCCGGCCAGAGGAGAAGATCGTAGCGTCCCGGCCGGAATGACAGGTCGAGATACCGCTCGACCGTCGCGGCCCGCTCCTCGGGCCGCCATTTGCGGGCCTGCGGGACATTTCCCTGGACAATCCGCAACACGGGCCCTGCCCCCTCGCCGCCATCGGTCGCCGGCAGGCGCAGGGAACCTCCGCCCAACAGCAGCAGCGCAAGGATCGCCCCCATGCGCGCCCGGCGGCGCTCCCGTCGCGACCATGCCAGCAGCGACAGGGGCAGCAGAACCGCGGCAAGAACCGTCAGCAGACCCAGGCCATAGCTGCCGACCAGGGCGGCGATCTGCCGGGCGCCGGGATGATCGACCCAGGCATAACCGATCAGGTTCCAGGGAAAGCCGGTCAGCGCGTGACCGCGCACCCACTCCGAGGCCATCCAGAGCAGAGCAAAGACCAGGGCGCCCGCCGCGCCGCCGATGCGCAGCCGGGCAAAGGCCCAGGCCGGAGCGGCGAGGAACAGGGCAAGGAACGCGCTCAGTCCTCCGACTGCGGGAACGGCCATCCAGCCAAAGCGGTCGGCCTCGACGTAGAAGCTCTCGGCGATCCAATGCGTTCCGGCGACGAAGAAACCCAGGCCGAAGCTCCAGCCGATCAATCCGGCCAGACGCGGGGAGGCGCCCTGGAGCAGCAGGAAGTGACCGCCGAGTCCCAACACGAGAAAGGGAGGGAGCGAGAAGGGCGGCAGGGCCAGGACGGTCAGCGCGCCCAGCATACCGCCGGCCGGCACCGCGACCGCGGGGTGTCGGCCAAGGCGCGCCAGGGCTGCCTTCCATCGCCTCATCGAAAGGTTCCCTGCGTGCCCATGAAGTGCAGAATTGTCTCCGCCGCCATGATCTTCCGCTCTCCGCCTCTGCTAAAGCTCCCGACCGTGCATGCTCCAGCCGCTGGAGAAGCAAGAGCTATCTTCGTGCGACGCTCCGCCGGGAATGGTGCGGGCGGCCCGCCAGTGTCCTTTGCGGTTGTTGATGCATCTCCGGACGCGCTACCATCCCGGCATGATCCGCCTGCGCCGCCTCATGCCCGTCCTGCTGCTGCTGCTGAGCTTCGTGCTCGGTGCGGTGCAGGCCGTTGCGGGCCAAGGGTGGCCGGAGAGAAGCGCAGGAACGGTCGCGCTGCCCTGGACGGCCTGCCTGCCGGATGGCTGCGATTCCGGCAGCGGGGGCGAGACCGACGCGGGAAATCTCCCAGTTGTGACCTGCCTGCATGGCGGTGGCTGTGTCGTTCTCCCAGTTTCACCGGCTGGGGCGGCATTCCCCGCCCAGGTGGCTGAGCGGTACCGTCCTGTTTCGCCAATCCTCGCAGCGGGACGGGATTTGGCTCCCGACCAGCGACCTCCGATCGCATCCATGGCTGTCTGAGCGCATCCCGGCGGACAAGTCCGTCCGCCGGTCCGCTGCCCTATGGAACGGCTTTCCTTGAAAGCCTGCCAACCGGCTTCGCCTCGCAATCAGGAAGGCTTCGGGCGCCGCACAGGCTGCGTCCCGTCGCCTCCCCCCGCCATCGGATGTTCCATCGTCATGTTCGCAAGCCGCACCCTTCGTGCCGCCGTTCTGTTCGCCGCGCCGCTCGCCGTCTGGCTGGTGGCCGGCGCCGTTCCGGCGCAGACGCCCACCGCCGTCACCACCGCCGTTCCGGCCACGGCCACCATGCCGCGTGTGCTGGGCGATCCCCAAGCGCCGGTCGAGGTGATCGAGTATGCCTCGCTCACCTGCCATCACTGCGCCACCTTCCACAACACGGTGTTGCCGCAGGTGAAGCAGGAACTGGTCGATACCGGCAAAATCCGCATCGTCTATCGCGATTTTCCACTCGACCGGAGCGGTGTGGAGGCCGCGACCCTGGCCCGCTGCGTGACACCGGAGCGTTATTTCCCGCTGCTCTCGGTGCTGTTCGCCAAGCAGGACGACTGGTCGCACGCCAAGGATCCGGTGGAGGTCCTCGCCCGTCTCGGCGCGCTCGCCGGCCTGTCCCGCACCGCTTATGACGCCTGCCGCAACGACCAGGCACTTCAGGATGCGATCCTGCAATCCCGCTTGGACGGCGAACGGCTCCACGGCGTAAATTCCACGCCGTCCTTCGTGATCGGCGGCAAGACCTACAAAGGGGTTCTGCCGTTCGAGGACTTCAAGAAGGCTGTGACGCCCCTGCTGCCGGCACCCTGACGGCCGGAGCAGCAAAATTCCGGAGTTTCCGGCAATTCGGTCTTGATCCTCCAGTTGCTGGAGGATGCATGGTCGATGAGGGCTGGGGGGCAAGAACCGGACCGGCAAGGGTGG
>JBKHVJ010000229.1:0-6196 GCA_046570145.1 Alphaproteobacteria bacterium | reverse complement strand
AGCTCGCCAACAGGCAAAGCTCCTCCAGCTTCACCAGTTCGTCCAGCGTCCCTTCGGGGAAACGGATGCCGAAGCTTTCGGAGATGTATTCCAAAACCTGTTCGACCTGGTCGATCGACAGCTGGATGTCGGTTTCCAGCGTCGCGTTCCGGGTCAGCAGAGCTTCGTCTACCCCGTATTCGTCGCGGATCAGCTTCACGATCCAACGGAACATGTGCATCCAGTTGGATACACCTTCGATCGACTTGCTCATCGCGACGCTCTGTTCGGGTTGCGCGAAAGGGGTAGGCGAGAGCGACTGTACCCACGGATCGTTAAAGAATATCGCAGCCTCCATTGCGGTCTCCACCCGGCGCGGCAAAAAACCGCGCGGGATTTGCCACCTGTGCGGGCATCTCCCCGCCGCATATGCCCAAGAACTGCGCAGGAGCGTCGGGAGCCCGCCGGGCAAACGGGGGCGGCGATGCGGCACGGCCCATGCATCGCAATGCCGCACAACAGGACAGCGAGGCTTGCGCCATGACACGCGCCACCGACCAGACAGCCGCCCATCCCGTCGACGAGGTGCTGCCGCCCTGGCGGCTGCTGGCGCTGGGGCTGCAGCATGTGCTGGTGATGTATGCCGGGGCCATCGCGGTGCCGCTGATCATCGGCGGGGCGCTGAAGCTGCCCAAGGACCAGATCGCCATGCTGATCAACGCCGACCTGTTCGCCTGCGGCGTGGTCACGCTGATCCAGGCGGTGGGGTTCTGGCGCTTCGGCATCCGGCTGCCGATCATGATGGGCGTCACCTTCGCCGCCGTCGGGCCGATGGTGGCGATGGCGGCCAACCCGTCGCTGGGACTGCTGGGGATCTATGGCGCGGTCATCGGGTCCGGCATCTTCGCCATGGTGGCGGCGCCGCTGGTCGGCCGGCTGCTGCCTTTGTTCCCGCCGGTGGTGACCGGCAGCGTCATCGCCATCATCGGCATCTCGCTGATGCGGGTCGGGGTGGGCTGGGCCGGCGGCGGGGTGGGCAACCCGCGCTTCGGCGATCCGGCCTTCCTGGGCGTGGCCGCCTTCGTGCTGGTGACGATCCTGGCCCTGATGAAGCACGGCCGCGGATTCGTCCGCAATGTCGCGGTGCTGCTGGGGCTGGTGGCCGGGATGGTGCTGGCGATGGCGCTGGGCATGGTCAATTTCAGCGGTCTGGCCGAGGCGCCCTGGGTGGCGCTGGTCCAGCCCTTCCAGTTCGGCCTGCCGGTCTTCGACCCCATCGCCATCCTGACCATGTCGCTGGTGATGATCGTGGTGATGATCGAGTCGACCGGCATGTTCCTGGCCGTCGGCGACATGGTCGGCCGCCCGGTGACTCGGGAGGATCTGGTCCGCGGTCTGCGCACCGACGGGCTGGGCACGCTGATCGGCGGCGTCTTCAACACCTTTCCCTATACGTCCTTCTCGCAGAATGTCGGGCTGGTCGGGGTGACGGGCGTCCGCAGCCGCTGGGTCTGCGCGGCGGGCGGGCTGATCCTGCTTCTGCTTGGGCTGCTGCCCAAGCTGGCGCATGTGGTGGCGTCGGTGCCCGCCTTCGTGCTGGGCGGCGCCGGGCTGGTGATGTTCGGCATGGTGGCGGCGACCGGCGTGCGGATCCTGTCGCAGGTCGATTACGCCAACCGGCGCGAGAACCTGATCGTCGTGGCGGTCAGCGTCGGCGTCGGGCTGATCCCGCTGGTGTCGGACAAGTTCTTCTCGCAGATGCCGTCCTTCCTGTCGCCGCTGCTGCACAGCGGCATCCTGCTGGGCACCCTGACCGCGGTGGCGCTGAACTGGTACTTCAACGGTCTGGCGACCGGCGCCCGCGCCCGCGACGACGTCGCCGCCGCGGCGCAGGGGGCGGAGGCCTAGGAGGTTTTGCGCCGCAGCAGGTCCTTGCTCGCCAGCAGCGAGCCGCCGGCGATCAGGGCGCAGGAGACCCAGATGACGCCCGAATTGGCGGCGAGGCCGAACAGGACCAGCAGCAGGGTCGACAGCAGCGGCGCCAGATAGGACAGCGCCCCCAGCGCGCGGATGTCGCCATGGCGAACACCAAAATCCCAGACGAAGAAGGCCGCCCCCACCGGCCCCAGCCCCAGCAACAGCATCGCGCCCCAGCCGGCGGCGGTCTCCGGCCATACCGTCTGCTCCAGCGCCAGATGGCAGAGCAGCGACAGGATCGCGGTGGCGAGGCAGAAGGCGCTGACGGCGTCGGTCGGCGCCTCGCCGATCTGGCCCAGCCGGCGGCGCAACACCGAATAGCCGGCCCAGGTGACGGCGCTGCCCAGGGCCGCGGCATAGCCCGGCAGGTGCGCCGGATCGATGGAAAGCCCGCCCTCCAGGCCGCCGCTCCCGCCGCGGGCGATCAGCAGCGCGGTGCCCGCCAATCCGGCGACAGCGCCGCCGACATGCCACGCCCGCAGCCGCTCCCCTGGCAGCAGGGCGGAAAACAGCACGATCAGCAGCGGCCAGAGGTAGTTGATCAGGTTGGCTTCCACCGGCGGCGCCGCCTGCAGGGCCATGAAATAGAGGAAGTGGAAGCCGAACAGCCCGCCCACCCCCAGCACCCAGGCGGCGGGCGGCTGTCGGAAATAGCGCAAGGGGTTGTCGCCGCGCAGCGCCGTCCAGCCGCTGCCGACCAGGAAGGCCAGCAGGAAGGATGTCGCCACCAGCTGGAACGGGGGCACCATCGAGGCCAGCGTCGCCAGCGGGGCCAGCGTCGCCCACATCAGGATGGCGGTGAAACCGACCAGCGTGGCGCGGTTGACGGCACGGCGGTCGGGCAGGGCGGGGCTGGCGGTGGTTGCGGCGGGCATGGTGACTGTCGATCGGTTGGCGTGGATCGGGCGACCATAGCCGGTGATCGGCAGGCTGTCTTGACCGCGGCTCCGGCCCGAATTGACCGGCTCTCCGGCGGAAGGGACCCTACGTGTGCCTGTACGCTTCGGGGCCGAGGGCGTAGCATGGCCGCTCCAACCCGTTCCCCAGGAGTCCGACGGCGTGGCGTCCCCGCATCGGCCGAGCGTCAGCACCCGCAGTTACGACGGGTTCGAGCGGCGGCACGCGCATGATCATCACCAGATCGTCCTGCCCATCGCCGGGACCCTCGACATGGAGGTCGGCGGCGCCCAGGGGCGGGTGGGCGACGGATGCGGCGTGCTGGTGGCGGACGGGATGCCGCACAGCTTCCGCAGCGCCGGGACCAACCGCTTCGTCGTGCTGGACGTGCCGGCCGGCGGGCTGGTACCGGAGGCCGCGGTGCACGCCTGCGACGCCTTCTTCGCCATCGGCACGGCGTTGGATGGTTTGGTGCGCTATCTGGCGGCGGAGGCGGCCGACCGGCCGCTCGACCCGGTACAGGCGCACCACGCGGCCGGGCTGCTGCTGCGCGCCCTGGAGTCGCGTCGCCCTTCGACCCCCGTGCCGGTCGATCCGGTCGAGCGGGCCCTGGCCCTGATGGCGGAGCGCTGCGAGGAGCCGCTGACGGTGGCGGAACTGGCCGCCGCGGTCGGGCTGGCGCCCAGCCGATTCCATGAGCGCTTCCGGGCGCAGACCGGCACCACCCCGGCCCGCAAGCTGGCCGACCTGCGGCTGGACCGGGCGGAGGCGCTGCTGCGCGCCGGCCAACTGCCGCTGGCGGAGGTGGCGTTGGCGGTGGGATTCTCCGACCAGAGCGCCCTGACCCGCAGCCTGCGCCGTCGGCGCGGCACCACGCCGGGGGCGCTGCGGAACGGCGGTTAAGTGGCGGCGCGTGCCGCCTCGACGATCACTGCGGCGACGGCATCGGGGCGCGACAGGTGGGGGGCGTGGCCGCTCTCGACCTCGGCGGTGCGGGCGCCGATGCGCCCGGCGGTGGCGCGCAGGAAGTCCGGCGGCAGCATGCGGTCCTGCGTGGCGACGATGTACCAGGCGGGCTTGGCCTTCCAGGCGGCGGCGGTGACCCTGGTGGCGAAGCAGGCGGCGGCCACCGGCCCCTGTGTCGCGGCCAGCAGGGTGGCATCCTCCGGAGCCAGATCCTGGGCGAAGTTGCGGGCCATGCCCTCCGGCGTCAGGGTCAGGAAGCGGCCCTTGTCGACCGAGACGCCCGACAGGCCGGCCGATGGCGGGAAGGGCTTCAGCGTCTCGTTCGGCGATTGTCCGGCATCGGGGGCGAAGGCGGCGACATAGACCAGCGCCTTCACCCGCTCCTGGTCGCCGATCTGGGTGATGACCGCCCCGCCCCAGGAATGGCCGACCAGCAGCACCGGCCCCTTCGTCCGGTCGATGGCGCGCTGGACATGGGCGGCATCGTCGTCGAGCGACACCAGCGGGTTCTGCACCGCGACCGCCGCCAGCCCTTCCCCCTGCAGGCGGGGGATCACCCGGCCCCAGGAGGAGCCGTCGGCGAAGGCGCCGTGGACGAGGATGATTGTCGGGGTGGAACTCATGGGCTGATGCTCCCGCTGGCGGTCGGACCCAGCAGGGAAAGCATGCGGGGCACGGCGGCGTCCAGCCGGAGCGGGGGAGTTTTCCTCTTGGCGGAATTCCCCTTGGCGGAAACGGAGCCTGCTATTCCGCCGGCTGCTTGGACGTCCGCCGGCCGAAGGTGGCGACCCGGTAGACGTACCAGAGGGCGATGCCCACCACGACGACATTGGAGACCGGATTGAGCCAGCCGGAAACCTGCTGATAGCTGTCCTCCAGCAGATAGCCGGCGGTGGCGAGGAAGGTCGTCCAGATCGCGGTGCCCAGGGTGGTGTAGAGCAGGAAGGGCGCCAGCGCCATTTCGGACACGCCGGCGGGGATGGAGATCAGCGTGCGCACCGCCGGGATCATCCGGCCGATCAGCACCGCCCGTCCGCCATGCTCGCGGAAATGGGAAGCGGCCTCGTCCACCTCGTCGGGGCTGATGGTCAGCCAGCGGCCATGGCGTTCGGCCCAATGCTTCAGCCGGCGGCAGCCGACCCAGCGGCCGATCGCGTACCAGAACAGTGCGCCGGCCAGCGCGCCGGCCGTGCCCGCGACCACCACCAGGGGCAGGCTCATGTCCCCGCGCGCGGCGGTAAAGCCGGCCAGCGGCAGGATCAGCTCCGATGGAATGGGCGGAAACAGGTTCTCCGCGAACATCAGCAGAGCCACGCCAAGGTAGCCGGTCTGCTCCACCATCCTGACGATCCAGTCGAACACACTCTTTCTCCCGCGTCTGCCCGACCGGAGAACACCCGGCGGGCCGATTGGTTGCGCCGGGGGGACTCGCAGTCGCCGCCCGCCCGGCATATGTTCCCTTAGATGATGGTTTCCGGCGCGGAATGAAGAGAGGCGGAATGGCGGCGATCAAGCTCGACCGGCATGAGAAGGGAATCCTGGCGGCCCTGCAGGAGAATGCCCGCCTGACCATGCAGGAGTTGGGCGATACCGTCGGCCTGTCGGCCTCCCCCTGCTGGCGCCGGGTGCGGTCGATGGAGGATATCGGCGTCATCCGCCGCTACACGGTCCAGCTCGACCCGCGCAAGCTGGGGCTCGGCGAATGCGTCTTCGCCCATGTCACGCTGGAACGCCACAAGGAGAACGCGGTCGAACAGTTCGAGACCGCCATCGCCGGCATGCCGCAGGTGCTGGAATGCTTCGCCGTCACCGGCGACGCCGACTATCTGCTGCGCATCGTCGTGCCGACCACCGAGGATTACGGCCGCTTCCTCAGCGAGCGCATCTTTTCCATCCCGGCCGTGTCGCACGTCAAATCGAGCGTGACCCTGAAGGAGGTCAAGTTCGAGACGCGGCTGCCGCTGGACCATCTGGAGTGATGCAACAATCGCCCTCTCCCGCCTCGGGAGAGGGACCCGTCTGCCGCAACGCCCCTGCCAATGCCGGAGCCAGATCGCCGCCGCCGCAGACGGTCACCCGTTCCAGCCCAAGCCAGCCGGCCAGCCGGCGCAACTCCGCCGCCAGGGGCCGGGCGACGGCCTCGGGACTGGCATGGGGTTCGGTGTGGGCGGCCTGGACCAGCAGGGTGCGGGACTTGCGGTCGGATTTCAGGTCGACGCGGGCGGCGATGCGTTCGTCCATCAGGAAGGGCAGCACGTAATAGCCATGCTCCCGCTTGTGGGCGGGGGTGTAGATCTCCAGCCGGATGCGGGCGCCGAACAGGCGCTCGGTGCGCTGCCGCTCCCAGATCAGCGAATCGAAGGGGGAGAGCAGGGCG
>JBKHVJ010000228.1:0-3366 GCA_046570145.1 Alphaproteobacteria bacterium | reverse complement strand
GCGCCGGTTTGTCGGGCTTCCCGTTTCGCGCTACCGGTCGCTGCCGTTTCGGCGGCGCCGGCGTCGTTCGCGTCGGGAGGCGTCTTATATGCGGGCTACCCCGAACCGCGCAAGAACTTTTTTCAGCCCCATGACGATTTTTTGAGCGGCCCGCTCAGAAGGCGGCAGAGGGGATTTCGTCGTCGTGCCAGGTACGGCCGTCGCGCTCGATCAGGGCGATGGACTGCGAGGGACCCCAGGTGCCGGCGATATAGGGCTTCGGCATCTCATGCCGGGCCGCCCAGCCATCGATGATTGGCTCGGCCCACTGCCACGCGGCCTCGACCTCGTCGCGGCGCATGAACAGGGTGGAGTTGCCGCGCACGACGTCCATCAGCAGCCGCTCGTAGGCATCGGGAAAACGGCCGCCGAAGGTCTGGGCGAAGCTGAGGTTGAGGGCGGCCGGCCGCAGACGCATGCCGCCCGGTCCCGGCTCCTTGGTCATCAGGTGCAGGCGGATGCTTTCGTCCGGCTGCAGGCGGACGATCAGACGGTTGGCCTGCAGTTCGCCCGCCGCCTGCGGAAAGATCGAATGGCGGATCGGCCGGAACTGTATGACGATCTCCGACATCTTGGCCGGCAGGCGCTTGCCGCTGCGCAGATAGAAGGGAACGCCGGCCCAGCGCCAGTTGTCGATCTCCAGCTTCAGCGCGACGAAGGTCTCGGTGCCGCTGCCGGTCGGGATGCCGGGTTCGTCGAGATAGCCGGGCACCGCACCACCGGCGACCGCACCGGCACGATACTGGCCCCGGACGGTGCAGCCGCCGATTTCGTCCGGCCCGATGGGCTTGAGCGAGCGCAACACCTTCAGCTTCTCGTCGCGCACCGATTCCTGGGCCAGCGAGATCGGGCACTCCATGCCGACCAGACAGACGAGCTGCAGCAGGTGGTTCTGCACCATGTCGCGGAGCGCACCCGACTGGTCATAATAGCCGCCGCGCTCCTCAACGCCGACGGTCTCGGCGACGGTGATCTGCACATGATCGATGTGGTTGGCGTTCCACAGCGGCTCGAACAGGGAGTTGCCGAAGCGCAGAGCCAGCAGGTTCTGCACCGTCTCCTTACCCAGGTAATGGTCGATGCGGTAAATCTGCTGTTCGGAGAAGACGGCGCCGACCTGATCGTTGATTTCCTGCGCCGATGCGAGGTCGCGACCGATCGGCTTCTCCAGCACGACACGGGAGTCCGCGGTTGCGAGACCGAAGGCACGCAGTTGGTCGCAGATCGGGCCGAACAGGCCCGGCGAGGTCGCGAGATAGAAGATGCGCACCGCACCGTCGCGCTGGGCCGGCGGATTTTCCAGCCGCTCCGCCAGTTCGCGCCAGCCGTCATCGGACGTGGCGTCGACCGGAACATAATCCAGCCGCTCCAGGAAGCGCGCGATCAGGGCGATGTCACGCTCGTCGGCGGGGACATGCTGGAGGATCGCCTGCTCCGCCTTGGCGCGGTAATCGGACGGGCTCAGCGGGCTGCGCGAAACGCCGATGATGCGGCTGCCGTCGGCCACCTGCCCGGCCTTGTCGCGCAGATAGAGTGCCGGCAGCAGTTTGCGCAGGGCCAGATCCCCGGTACCGCCGAACACGGTGTAGTCGAAGGGAGGCAGTGCGGGGGCGGCGACGGTGGAGCGGGATTGCATCTTCGGACCTCTCGCGTCGGTGGCACGGTGCCTCAGGCAACCCGTGCGTCATGGTGCCACAGGGATGGGCCGGTCACAATCCGGGCCGCGTAGCCCGGCGCCAGCCCGCTTCTTCGAGAGATGCCGCTGCCCTATCGGCCAAGCAGGTTGAGGACAGAGGCGCCGCTTTCCGCCGGACCGGCATTGTTGCGGAAGAGGGAGAACAGCTCGCGCCCGCAGCCGTGGGAGGCGTCCTCGCTCGCCGGCGGGGGAGCGCCGCGGTTGTCCCACTCCGCAGCGTCCACCAGGGCGTCGAGCGTCCCGGCCTCGGCGTCCAGCCGCAGGATGTCGCCGTCGCGCACGCGGCCGAGCGGGCCGCCGCCCTTCACCTCCGGCGTGACGTGGATGGCCGCCGGAACCTTGCCCGACGCGCCCGACATGCGGCCGTCGGTGACCAGCGCGACCTTGAAGCCCTTGTCCTGCAGCACGCCCAACGGCGGGGTCAGCTTGTGCAGTTCCGGCATGCCGTTGGCGCCGGGGCCCTGGTAACGGACGACGACGATCACGTCGCGGTCGAGTTCGCCGGCACGGAACGCGGACTGGACGGATTCCTGGTTGTCGAAGACGCGGGCGGGCGCCTGGACGATGCGATGCTCCGGCTTGACCGCCGAGGTCTTGATGACCCCGCGGCCGAGATTGCCGGTCAGCACGCGCAGGCCGCCTTCGGCCGCGAAGGGCGCCGCGGTTGTGGCTACGACCGTCGGATCGCCGCTCTGGCCGGTGGCGGCACGGGTCCAGGTCAGGGCGCCGCCCTCGTCCAGGTCCGGCATGCTGCGGTAGGGCTCCAGCCCGCCCTCGCCCAGGATGGTGGAGATGTCGGTGTGGACGAGCCCCGCATCGATCAGCTGACCAATGACGAAGGGCATGCCGCCGGCCTGATGGAAGCGGTTCACGTCGGCGCTGCCGTTGGGATAGACACGGGCGAGCAGCGGAACGACCGCCGACAACTCCGAGAAATCCTCCCAGTTCAATTCGATGCCGGCGGCGGCGGCGATGGCCGGAATGTGCAGGGTGTGGTTGGTCGAACCGCCGGTGGCCAGCAGCCCGACGATGCCGTTGACCAGCGCGCGCTCGTCGACGATGCGGCCGATGGGGATGCCTGCGCCGGGTGCGGTCATCGCCACCACCCGGCGGGCGGCCGCGTCGGTCAGGGCGTCGCGCAGGGGCGTGTTGGGGTTGACGAAGCTGGCGCCCGGCAGGTGCAGGCCCATGATCTCCATCAGCATCTGGTTGGTGTTGGCGGTGCCGTAGAAGGTGCAGGTGCCGGGCGCATGGTAGGATTGGGACTCGGCGTCCAGCAGTTCCTCCCGCCCGACCTTGCCCTGGGCGTAGAGCTGGCGCGCCTTCGCCTTGTCCGCATTGGACAGGCCGGAGGGCATCGGGCCGGCGGGCACGAAGATGGTCGGCAGATGGCCGAAGGCGAGCGCGCCGATGGTCAGACCGGGGACGATCTTGTCGCAGATGCCCAGGCACAGCACACCGTCGAAGGTGGCGTGGGACAGCGCCACGCCGGTCGCCAGCGCGATGACGTCGCGGCTGAACAGCGACAGTTCCATCCCCTCGTAGCCCTGGGTGACGCCGTCGCACATGGCGGGCACGCCGCCGGCGACCTGGGCCACGCCGCCGGCCCCGCGCACCGACTCCCGGATCAT
>JBKHVJ010000227.1:0-15614 GCA_046570145.1 Alphaproteobacteria bacterium | reverse complement strand
CGTCAGCCCCGACGGCACCAACATCAACAAGGGCTGCGGCGCCACCGCCACCCAGACCTTGCAGGAACAGGTGGTGGCCCATGGCGCTCATTTGGGCATCGCGCTGGACGGCGACGCCGACCGCCTGATCATGGTGGACGAGGCCGGGCGCCCCATCGACGGCGACCAGCTGATGAGCCTGATCGCCACCTCCTGGGCGCGGTCGCAGACCCTGCGCGGCGGCGGAGTCGTCGCCACCGTCATGTCCAACCTGGGGATGGAGCGTCATCTCGGCGGGCTCGGCCTGCATCTGGCCCGCACGCCGGTCGGCGACCGCTATGTCGTCGAGATGATGCGCGAGCGCGGCTACAACGTCGGCGGCGAGCAGTCGGGCCATGTCGTGCTGTCCGACTATTCCACCACCGGCGACGGGCTGATCGCCGCGCTTCAGGTGCTGGCGGTGCTGATCCAGGCCGACGGCCGTTCGGCCAGCGAGGTCTGCCGTGTGTTCGATCCGGTGCCCCAGAAGCTGGTCAACATCCGCTTCGCCGCCGGAAGCAAGCCGCTTGAGGATGCCGCCGTCCAGCAGGCGATCAAGGATGGCGAGGCGCGTCTGGCCTCCAGCGGCCGCGTCCTGATCCGCAAGTCGGGCACCGAGCCGCTGATCCGCGTGATGGCGGAGGGCGACGACGAGGCGCTGGTGCATGGCGTGGTCGGCGACATCGCCGATGCCATCCGCGCCAGCGCCACCCGCAGCCTGGAGGCCGCGCAATGACCGGCGGCCCGGAAAAGACTGGCACGGTGAAAGGCCGCGTCCTGATCGTCGCCGGGTCGGATTCCGGCGGCGGTGCCGGCATCCAGGCGGACATCAAGGCGGTCAGCGCGCTCGGCGCCTATGCCACGACCGCCATCGCCGCGCTGACGGCGCAGAACACCACCGGCGTCTATGGCGTGGTGCCGGTCGATCCGGCCTTCGTCGCGTTGCAGATGAAGGTGGTGCTGGAGGACATCGGCGCCGACGCCGTGAAGATAGGCATGCTCGCCAACGCCCCAGTCATCGAGGCGGTGGCGGCGGAATATGAGGCGCGCGCGGTCAACGTGCCGCTGGTGCTCGATCCCGTCATGATCGCCAAGAGCGGCCACCACCTGCTCGATCCCGACGCCGTCGTGACGCTGCGCAAGCGCCTGCTGCCGCTGGCCGAGGTGGTGACGCCCAACCTGCCGGAGGCGGAGGCGCTGACCGACCTGCCGATCCGCGACCTCGACGACATGCGCCGCGCCGCCGAGCTGATGCTGAGCTTCGGGCCGAAATCGGTGCTGCTGAAGGGGGGCCATCTGGAGGACGACAGCCTCTACGACCTGCTTCTGACGGAGGAGGGGGAGACGGTGTTCGAAGGCCGACGCGTCCACACCCCGCACACCCACGGCACCGGTTGTACCCTGTCGTCGGCGATTGCCGCGGGCTTGGCGCAGGGACTCGGCACACGCGACGCGGTTGCGCGGGCGCGGCGTTATGTGGAGACGGCGATTTTGAGTGCGCCGGGGCTGGGCCACGGGCACGGGCCGCTGAACCACCTGCACACGGTGCGGGAGTTTCAGTGAGGGGTCGTTAGACCCCCACTCCAACCCTCCCCCGCCCAGCGGGGGAGGATAGGTGGGGGTCTAACTCCCCCACATCTCACTTGCTGTAGTCGTAGAACCCGCGGCCGGTCTTGCGGCCGAGATAGCCGGCGTCGACCATTTCCTTCAGCAGCGGGGCCGGGCGGTACTTCGGGTCGTTGAAGCCTTCATAGAAGACCTCCATCACCGACAGCATGGTGTCCAGACCGATCAGGTCGGCGAGCGCGAGCGGGCCTATCGGGTGGTTGCAGCCGGCCTTCATGCCGGCATCGATATCCTCGGCCGTGGCGATGCCTTCCTGCAGCGCGAAGATCGCCTCGTTGATCATCGGGCAGAGGATGCGGTTGACGGCGAAGCCGGGGCTGTTCTTCGCGGTGATCGGCGACTTGCCGACGCGCTTGGCGAAGGCCATCGCCTTGGCGTGTGTGTCGTCGCTGGTCTGGATGCCGCGGATGATCTCCAGCAGCGCCATCAGCGGAACCGGGTTGAAGAAATGCAGGCCGATGAAGCGGTCGGGACGGTCGGTGGCCGTCGCCAGCTTGGTGATGGAGATCGACGAGGTGTTGGTTGCGACCAGCGCCTCGGGCTTCAGGGTCGCGCAGAGATCCTTCAGGATCTTGACCTTGAGATCCTCGTTCTCGGTCGCGGCCTCGATCACCAGATCGCAAGCAGCCAGCTTCGACTTGTCGGTGGTGGCCGTGATGCGCGCCAGGGCCGCCTCGCGGTCGGCAGCGGTCATCTTCTCCTTCTTGACCAGGCGGTCCAGGCTGCCGCCGACGGTCGACAGGCCGCGCTGCACCGCTTCCTCGGAGATGTCGGTCATCACCACCGTCAGGCCGGCGACGGCGCAGACCTGGGCGATGCCGTTGCCCATCTGTCCGGCGCCGATGACGCCGATGGTCTCGATTCCCATGCTCTCGGCCATTGTTCCTTGTCCCTATTGGTTGGCGGTTGCGTTGGTTCGCAGGTGCAGCAAGTTCTACACGGTTTTTCGTTGCGCTGCGATGACTTGTCGTATGCGGCATGGTGGTCTTCCGGCCGGCGCGTCGTCCTGCCGCAGCCCCTGATCGGCGGAAATCCGCCGATACCGTCGGGTGTGCAGGCGGAAATCCGCCGACCAGGGGCATGGTCCGAACAGGCGGGTCCAGGCTTTTCAATTGTTTGCGCGGCGAACTGACTATGGCATGCCCCTTGCTCTTCTCCGAGGCAACCGCGGCGACGGGCCGCGGACCAAGCCGCAGGGGAGAGAATCGATGCTTCGGAAGAGCCTGCTTGCCGCCGCCGCCTTCGCCGCCGCCGCACTCGCCACCCAGGCAGCGTCGGCCGCCGATCTGGTCCGACTCGGCAACCTGAAATTCGCCCATTACGGCGCCGTCTCCTACATGAAGGAGATCGCCGGCAAGTACGACCTTAAGATCGAGGAGCGGGTCTTCCCCAAGGGCATCGACATCCTGCCGGCCATCGTCGCCGGCGAGATCGACGTCGCCGCCAGCGCGGTGGACGCTGCCATCGCCGGCCGTGCGTCGGGTGTGCCGATCTATGCGGTGGCGGGCTTCGCCAAGGGCGGGGCGCGTATCGTCGGCAAGCCGGATGCCGGCATCGAGTCCATCGCCGACCTCAAGGGCAAGAAGGTCGCCACCCCGCGCGGCGGCGCGCAGGAGCTGATCCTGTTGGCCGAACTGGCGAAGCATGGGCTGAGCTGGTCCGACCGCGCGGGCAAGGACGTGCAGATCGTCTACATGGCCTATGCCGACATGAATCAGGCCCTGCTGGCCGGCAGCATCGACGCCATGTCGCAGTCCGAACCGCAGTCGAGCCAGGCCATCAACAAAGGCTTCGGCGTCGAGGTGATCAAGCCCTACGACACCGAACTGGGCGAGCCGGTCCGCTCGCTCGTCATCACCGAGGACTTCTACAACAAGAAGCGCGATGTCGCCGAGCGGCTGGTCCGCTGTTTCGTCGAGGCGACGGCGACCTTCATCGCCAACCCCGATCTGGCGGAGAAGTATGTCCGCGAGCAGATGTTCAAGGGCCAGATCACCAGCCAGGACTTCCGGGATGCGATCGGCAACTCCCCCTACAGCTACGACCTGTCGGTCCATCATGTGCAGGTCACGACCGACATGATGCAGAAGTTCGGCGTCGGCCGAATGGACAACCCGCCGAAGGCCGCCGACTGGGTGAAGCTGGACCTGCTGGAAAAGGCGAAGGCCACCAAGGCCGCTGATGCCGGTGCCGTGAAGGCGAACTGAGCCTCACCGCGTCCGGCGGGCAAGCCCTTCTCCCACGAGGGGAGAAGGGCTTGCCCGATCCGGCACAGCCGAACCCAATCGCTTCCAATCCGGAAGGAGGACGCCCCATGTCCCAAGCCAAGACCCGTTTCTCGCCCGCCGCCCTGCTGCGCGGCTCCCTGGTTCCCGTCCTGGTGATCGTGCTGTGGCAGGTCCTGTCGACGTCCGGCCTGATCAACCCGGTGGTTCTGCCCTCGCCGGTGGCGGTGGTGGAGCGCTGGTGGGCCTATCTGCTGCCCACCGATCCCTACGACCCGGCGCAATCCAGCTGGATCCTGTGGGCGCTGTCGGGCGAGATGCTGTTCGACGCCTGGTCCAGCCTGTACCGCGTCGTGCTGGGCTTCGCCGTCGGGGCCGGGCTGGCGCTTCCGCTGGGCCTCGCCATGGGTGGCAACCCGCGCATCTATGCGCTGTTCGACCCGCTGATGCAGGTGCTGCGGCCGATCCCGCCCATCGCCTACATCCCGCTGGCCATCCTGTGGTTCGGGCTGGGCAATGCGCCGGCGGTGTTCCTGATCGCCATCGGCGCCTTCTTCCCGGTGCTGATGAACACCATCGCCGGCGTGCGCCATGTCGACGGCATCTATCTGCGCGCCGCCCGCAACCTGGGTGCGGGCAAGCTGACCATGTTCCTGCGCGTCATCCTGCCGGCCGCCACCCCCTACATCCTGGCCGGCGCGCGGATCGGCATCGGCACCGCCTTCATCGTCGTGATCGTGTCGGAGATGATCGCCGTCAACTCCGGCCTCGGCTTCCGCATCCTCGAAGCGCGCGAGTTCATGTGGTCGGACAAGATCATCGCAGGGATGTTCACCATCGGCCTCCTGGGCCTCGCCATCGACATCGGCATGAACCGCCTGAACAACCACCTGCTGCGCTGGCACCGCGGGCTTGAGAACTGAGCATCAGAAGATTGACCGGGAGGGGATGGAGATGACGCCCATGCTGAAGACCGTTGCCGACACCACGCCCGCCGCAGACGTGGCCCCCGTCCAGATCCAGGTGCGGGGGGTGGAGAAGGCCTTCTCCGTCGGTCCGCAGAAGATCGTCGCCCTGCAGAACATCGACCTCGACATCCGCAAGGGCGAGTTCGTCTGCCTGCTCGGCCCCTCAGGCTGCGGCAAGTCCACACTGCTGAACGCCGTGGCCGGGTTCCAGCCGCCGACCAAGGGGACCGTCACCGTCGATGGCCGCAGCATCACGGAACCCGGTCCCGACCGTGGCATGGTGTTCCAGGAATATGCCCTGTTCCCCTGGATGACGGTGGCGCAGAACGTCGCCTTCGGCCTGGAGATCAAGGGGATGTCCAAGGCCGAGATCGCGGAACGGGTGGAGTGGCTGCTGCAGAAGCTGCACCTGCAGGATTTCCGCAACCGCTTTCCGAAGGATCTGTCGGGCGGCATGCGCCAGCGCGTCGCCATCGCCCGCGTCCTGGCGCTCGACAGCCCGATCCTGCTGATGGACGAGCCGTTCGGCGCGCTCGACGCCCTGACCCGCCGCACGCTTCAGGACGAGTTGCTGCGCATCTGGGAGGAGGTCGGCAAGACCATCCTGTTCGTCACCCACTCCATCGAGGAGAGCATCTATCTGGCCGACCGCATCATCGTGATGACCTACCGGCCGGGCACCATCAAGCGCGACGTTCCGGTCGACATGCCCCGGCCGCGCGACGGCTCCGCCCCGGAGTTCAACCGGCTGAAGCGGGAGCTGTCGCAGATGGTGATGGAGGAGCAGCAGCGCTTCAGCCAGGACGAGATCCGGTCCGTCACCGCCGACTGAGCGAGCGGCTTCAGCGAACGGAAAGGGGCGCCCCGCCAAGGGCGCCCTTTTCCTTTTGATGTCAGAGCTTCGCCGCCTCCTCGCCGATGCGCTGGCGCAGCCAGCTGTGGGAGGGGGAGCCGCTGTTGCGGCGATGCCAGATCATCGACATCTCGAAATCACCGGCATCGAAGGGCAGGGGGCTGGTGGTAAGCCCCAGCGCATCGGCGCACAGCCGGGCCAGCCGGGTGGGCAGGGAGGTCAGCATCGGCGCCTGGGTCAGGATCATCGGGATCGCCAGGAACTGGGTGGTGGAGGCGGCAACCCGCCGCCGGGTGCCGAGTGCCGCCAGCTCGTCGTCGATGAAGCTGGTCAGGCCGCCGCGCAGGGACGGCATCAGGTGCGGATAGCGGGTGTAGTCCTCCAGCCCGATGGGCGGGGTGATCGGCACGAGAGCCGGGTTGTACAGGCAGACATGGGTCTCCCGGTACAGCACTTGGCGGTCGTGCCAGCGCCGCAGTTCCGGCAGATAGCCGATGGCCAGATCGAGCGTACCGTCGTCGAGCGCATCCAGCATGGCGTCGGGATCGAGGTTGCGCAGAGCCACCGACACGCGCAGGTCTCCCTCCGCCGCGTCGCGCAGGATGCCGGTCAGCAGAACCGCCTGCATGGAATCGGAGGTGGAGATGCTGAAGCTCCGCTCCTCCCGCTGCGGGTCGAAACTCTCCTCCGCCGACAGGGCGCGGGCGGCGCCGACCAGCAGGTCGCGCAGAGGCTCCGCCAGCCGCTGGGCGCGCGGCGTCGGCTCCATCCGGTTGCCGGTGCGCACGAACAGCGGATCGCCGACCAGCGTGCGCAGCCGGCCCAGGGCGTGGCTGACCGCTGACTGGCTGACGCCCAGCGCCTCGGCCGCGCGGGAGACGTTGCGGGTTTCCAGCAGCGCGTCGAACACCTTGATCAGGTTCAGGTCGAGCGCCGGATTATGAATTGCCTTCATGACGATATGAACCAAAGCCGCCTACTTCATTGTGCACTAGACGGTGTATTCTGTCGAGACAGAGCTGGTCCAGCAGCCAAACAATCAAAAATCCCAATCCGTAGTTTCAAATCGTAGCCAACGCCCGCAACCGGGCAGCGGATATGCCGTCGTCACCATACTCCGGCGGTTCCGTTCAGGGAGAAAGAGGCAAGAGCCATGATTCGCATCAACGTCAACGGCGAGACCCGTCAGGTCGACGTGCCCGAGGACATGCCCCTCCTGTGGGTTCTGCGGGACGAACTGAACATGACAGGCACCAAGTTCGGCTGCGGCGTCGCCCAGTGCGGCGCCTGCACCGTCCATGTCGACGGCACGCCCACCCGCGCCTGCCAGACCCCGGTCGGCATGCTGGGGCCGGACAGCAAGGTCACCACCATCGAGGGCGTGAAGGGCAAGGCGGCGCAGGCAGTCCAGGCGGCGTGGCAGAAGCTGGACGTGGTCCAGTGCGGCTATTGCCAGTCGGGCCAGATCATGAGCGCCGTCGCGCTCCTGACCGACAACCAGAACCCGACCGACCAGGACATCGACGCGGCGATGGATGGCAATGTCTGCCGCTGCGCCACCTATGTCCGCATCCGCGCGGCGATCAAGGATGCCGCCCAGACGATGAGGGCCTGATCCATGCTGCACCATCTGATCCGTCAGGCCGCCCAAAACGGGTTCGGCGAACCGCTCGCCCTGCGGACCCTGCCCGCCCCGTCGCGCCGCGGCTTCCTGAAGGCCATCGGCGCCGGGGCCGGCGCGCTGGTCATCGGAGCGCATGTGCCGCTGCCGGCGCTGGCCGCCGAAGCCGCGGCGAAGACCGTCGGCCCGGCCGACCCGCGTCCGCAGCTGTTCGTCATCGTGGCGCCGGACAACACCGTCACCGTGCTGGCCAAGCATCTGGACAAGGGCCAGGGCATCGTCACCGGCCTCGCCACCATCGTGGCCGAGGAACTGGACGCCGACTGGGCCCAGGTGCGCGGCGCCTTCGCCCCGGCCGACAACAAGCTGTACGCCAACCACTTCTTCGGCATCCAGGGCACCGGCGGCTCCACCGCCATCGCCAACAGCTGGGACGAGCTGCGGATGGCCGGTGCCGCCGCCCGCGCCATGCTGGTCGCCGCCGCCGCCGCCCGCTGGAACGTGCCGGCCGGCGAGGTGACGGTGTCGAAGGGCGTCGTCCGCCATGCCGCCAGCAACCGCAGCCTCACCTTCGGCGAACTGGCGGAGGCGGCGGCGAAGCTGCCGGTGCCGCAGCAGGTCAAGCTGAAGGACCCCAAGGACTATGTGCTGATCGGCAAGCCGGACCTGCACCGGCTGGACCACATCAGCAAGACCAACGGCACCGCGATCTTCGCCATGGACATCCGCCGCCCCGATCAGGTGACGGCGGTGCTGGCCCGCAGCCCCCGCTTCGGCGGCACGGTGAAGAGCGTCGACGACGCGGCGGCCCGCAAGGTTCCCGGCGTGATCGAGGTGGTGAGCCTGCCGGTCGGCGTCGCGGTGATCGCCAGGAACACCTGGGCCGCCATGAAGGGCCGCGAGGCCCTGACGGTCACCTGGGACGATGCCAAGTCCGAGATGCGCGGGACCGACGCCATGCTGGCCGACTACCGCAAGCTGGCCGACCAGCCGGGGGCGGTCGCCGCCGGCAAGGGCGATGCCGACAAGGCCTTCACCGAGGCCGCGTCCAAGGGCGGGCATGTGGTGGAAGGCGACTTCGTCTTCCCCTACCTCGCCCATGCGCCGATGGAGCCGCTGAACGCCGTGGTGGCGCTGAACCCGGAGGGGGGCTGCACCATCTGGGCGGGCTCCCAGTTCCAGGGCGTCGAGCAGATGGTCGTCGCCCACATCCTGGGCTGCAAGCCGGAACAGGTGAAGATCGAGACCCAGTGGGCCGGCGGCAGCTTCGGCCGGCGCGCCACCACCAACGCCGACTACATCGCCGAGGCGGCGATGATCGCCAAGGCCTATCCCAAGGCCCCGGTGCATCTGGTCTGGACGCGCGAGGACGACATCAAGGGCGGCCGCTACCGCCCGCTGTTCCTGCACCGGATCAAGGCTGCAGTGGATGCCAAGGGTACCGTGGTCGCCTGGAAGCAGCGCATCGTCGGCCAGAGCTTCATGGCCGGCACGCCGTTCGAGGCGGTGATGGTCAAGAACGGCGTCGACGCGACGATGGTCGAGGGCGCCTCGGACATGGCCTATGCCGTGCCGAATCTGGCGGTGGACGCCCACACCGTCGCCTCTCCGGTCACCACCCTGTGGTGGCGCTCGGTCGGGCACACCCACACCGCCTATTCCAAGGAGGTGATGATCGACCGGCTCGCCAAGGCGGCCGGCAAGGACCCGGTGGCCTTCCGGCTGGAGATGCTGAAGGACCATCCGCGTCTGGCCGGCGTGCTGAAGCTGGCGGCGGAGAAGGCCGGCTGGGGCCAGCCCATGCCGCAGGGCAAGGGCCGCGGCGTCGCCGTGCACGAGAGCTTCAACACCTACGTCGCCCATGTCGCCGACGTGACGGTCGATGCCAAGGGGCAGGTCAAGGTCGACCGGGTCGTCGTCGCCATCGACTGCGGTCAGGTCATCAACCCCGACATCGTCAAGGCGCAGATGGAGGGCGGCACCGGCTGGGGCATCGGCCACGCCCTGCGCGGCGAGATCACCATGACCGACGGCGTGGTGGATCAGGCCAATTTCGACAGCTATCTGCCGATGCGGATGTCGGACATGCCGGCGGTGGAGGTCCACATCGTGCCGTCCGGCGAACGGCCGACCGGCGCCGGCGAGCCCGGCGTCCCGACCGCCGCCCCCGCGGTTGCCAACGCCGTCTTCTCGGTGACCGGCCAGCCGCAGCAGACGCTGCCCTTCAGCCGCGGCGGCATCGTCAGCTGAGAAGGGACAGCTAAGGCGGAGCCGGCTTGGACTCCGCCTTCAGCTGGGCGTTGACCGTTCGGGCCGAGATCGGTTGCGGGGACGGGGCGATGCTGGCCCTTCCATTGCTGTCCGTCCCCATGCCGGAGGACGGGCCAGCCCTGATCCACCAGCAGCCTTATCGCGGGATCGACCCGCATCGGACCGGCGGCGACGGACGTCTCCGCCGGTTCTTTTTTGCGTGGCGGTTCGATGCGCAGAAGCCGGGCGAGCCGCTGGGACTGGATGTCCGCAAGGGATGGCCGGGGCAGTTGCGGTCCCCAGGGGTCCGCAGCCGCGGTGGCCGCCATAATGGTAGGCGTCAGCACCGTGAGGCGGCAGGCGGCGCCCAGCACCCCGGCCAGCAGCAGGACGGCCAGCGCCAGCACCGCCCAAAGGCGGCGCCGCAGCCGCCGGACGACCATAACGGTCTCCGGAGCGGGCAATGGGTCGTGAGGGAAGCTGTCTCGGTCGATGGCGGTCATGCGGGGCACAGCATGGCTCAAGGCCGTTTCCGCATCCTCGCCTTTCCCGGAGATTTGCCGGGGCAGGCGGATTGCCCCCCGCAGCCCCCGGCTCCCGGCCGATACACCCCGTCAGGACAATTATCTCTACCGACTAGCCAGGAATTGCGACGATCGCGTTTCCGGCAAGATTCCTGCATATTTGCTCCTCATGAGATTATCCTGACGGAATAATCTCTTTTTCAGCGTATAATGAAGATACTTTTCCCGTTGAAAGGCATCTGGCGATGACCGCACCGCAGCCGGCGCCGAACACCGTCCTGCTGATCCGCCATGGCGAAAAGCCGGATGACGACACCGACCCCAACCTGTCGTCGAAGGGCTGGCAGCGTGCCTGTTCCATCACCAGGACGCTGCCCGATCTGGTTCCGACGGGAGCACCGGCCATTTCGGCGGTGGTGGCGACGGCGCCTTCGCCGCACAGTGTCCGGCCGATCGAAACGGTGACGCCGATCAGCCTGATCCGCGCCCTGCCGCTGGCCCACACGATTGCCGACGAGGATGTCGCCCGGGTTCCGGCGCTTCTGAGCGGTGCGCCCTACACCGGCGCCACCGTCCTGATCTGCTGGCATCACGGCAAGCTGCCGGAACTGGCGCTGGCACTCGGCGCCCCGGCCGATCAGGTTCCGAAGAAATGGGAGGGTGACGATTTCCACACGGTCTGGATCCTGCGCTATGAAACCGACGGCTCGGTCAGCTTCACGATAACGCGCCAGCCGCATCTCGACGCTGCCGCATAGCATCATTGTTGGAAAATCGCCATCGATGCGATTGGAAAATTATCTCGTGCCTTGCCGCCGCCCGATCTCCGCCCGTACAACGCGGAACCAGCGCAGCTTTTCCTCGAAGGGCAAGCGGGCCAGGCCGCTCGGCGACGGCACCACCACGTCGGCGACGCCGTCGAACAGCCCGCGCTCCTGCACGCCCCAGGGCGCGTCCGGCAGGCCGGTCGCCGCCAGATAGACGCCCTTGCCGGTATAGGCCAGCACCCGCGGCCGAACGAAACCGACGATCCGCGCCAGTCGCGGCACCCCGCCGCGCAACTCAGCCCGCGACAGCTCGGCGGCGCTGGCGGTGGCGCGGGCGACGAGGTTGGTGGAGCCCAGGCCGATGGCTGGCAGGGTGACGTCCTCCTCCGGCCGGTAGAGGCGCGGGGTAAGCCCTGCCTCGAACAGCAGGCGCCAGAACTGGTTGCCGCGCCCGGCATAGTGGTGGCCGAGCGCGCCCGACCGCAGGCCGGGGTTGAAGCCCACGAACAGGCAGTCGAGCCCCGGCGCCACGATGTCGGGCAACGGTCCAGCCGCAGGCGGAAGCCCGTCCGGGGAAGGGGCCGGAATATCGTCGAACAGGTCCATCGGTCGGTTCCTCTCCGCAGGGAGAGGAAATATATGACTCCGCCGCCCCGCTCAAAGCGAGGCGGCGACCGCGGGGGCAGGCGGACTGCTCCGTTCGTCCTGCAGCATGGCGACGATGCGGTCGGTCATTCTCAAGGCCAGCGCCACGATGGTCATGGTGGGGTGGTCGGCGCCCATGGTGGGGAAGACGGAACTGCCGGCGATGTAGAGGTTCCCGACGCCATGCACGCGGCCTTCCGCATCGACCACGCCGCGACGCGGCGATTCGTGCATACGCGTCGTACCCATATGGTGCCAGCACCAGCCGACATCCGCCATCGTCGCTTCGGCGGACTCCTCCTGCCGCCCGTCGGTGGCGATCAGGCCGCGGCGCAGCAGATCCTCGCGCAGCAGGCGCTGGGTCTCGGCCGCGCCCCGGCGGTCCTGGTCGGACAGCCGCCAGTCCACCCGCGGCAGGTTGCAGCCGAACGGGTCGGTGGCATGGTCCAGCGTCACCCGGCTGTCGGGATTGGGCACCGGCTCCAGCACCGTCTCCAAGGTGAAGCGCCGGGGCAGCCAGCCCGGATCGACCATGCTGTCGAACAGGGCGTGGACGAGCTGCGGCATGCTGCGCAGGATGCGCGGACCGGCATTGCGCAGCAGGCTCACCGCCTCGTCCTCCGACACGCCGAAGCGCCGGCAGCTGTGGCGCGAGGGCAGGAGCCGCAGGTCGCGCATCGCCTTGAAGGCGTCCAGCGCGCCCGAATGGTAGGACGCCACCAGATAGGTCCGCGAATTGGGCAGCGCGTGGCGTTCCTGCAGGGCGGCGGTCGGCGACAGCGCCAGTGCCACCGACGGGTGCGGCCGCCGCAGCCGCCGCCGCGCCAGGCACAGGCTGACGTCGTAGAGCGTGCGGTGCCGCCCCTGCTGGGTCAGGCGGATCGGCGGCGTCTTGAAGCGCGGATGGTCGGCGAAGTAGCGGCCGACGAGATCGTTGCCGTTGCCCAGCCCCGCCTCCTGCACCTTGTTGGACAGCAGCAGGATGCGCGCATTCTCGATGCCGCCGCAGCACAGCACGAACATCCGGGCGCCGACGGTGAAGCTGGGGCCGTCCAGGGTGCGGACCTGCACCCGTTCCACCGCGGTCGCAGTCGGGTTGGTGTCCAGGCCGGTCACGTTGGCGTTGAGAAAAGCGGTGATGTTGGCGGCGCGCCCGATCTCGGCGCGGTAAGCCTCGCCCATGCGGATCGGCGGGCTGAGCTGGGCGAGGCGGTTCTCGAAGCCGTCCTCGTCCTGGTCCTCCACCGGGATCAGCGCCGCCTTCGGCCCGCCGACCCGCTCCATCCAGAAATCATTCTCGTAATCGAACGGGCCCAGGCCCAGAACGCTTTGCGAGCGTTCGTAATAGGGCATCATGGCTTCGCGCGGGATCGGCCATCCGCTGTCGGGAATCCAGGGTCGTTCGGCAAAGTCGCCGGGTTCCAGCGGGCGGGAGAATCCGCCCCAGCAGTTTGTGCTGCCGCCCAGATAGCGGCTGCGCGCGGTGGTCAGCCGTTCATACGGCAGGCCGACGTTGCGGCCGGCATAGAGCGCCTGGGAGATGCCCTCGACCTCCAATCCACCGCCTTCGAGCAGGACGACGCTGCAGGAACCGCCGGCCAGCTCGCGCGCGATGGTCAGGCCGGCGGCGCCGCCACCGATCACGCACAGGTCGCAATCGATGTGGGTGCCGTTCAGGACATGGCGGGCGTCACGAAGCAAACTGGCCTCCGTACCTGGGACATAAGCCGTCCCTTCTTGCCCCGGACGCGTGGCCTAGGCCGAGCGCGCATTCGGCTATACCCCCGGCGCGCCGCACTACTCCGGTACTCAACGCAAGCGCGGCACCCCGGACGATCTGGATAGCCTGTCGGCATCGTCCCGGCCGCCGGGAAAGTTGGTGGGAACGACGGCCGCAGTCGGCGGTTGAAATGGGGAAGAACGGTGCCTCGGCCCGGCTGGAAGGTCCCGGACGAACGCTCACCGGCAACCATGCAATCGCAGGAACCGCCGCCATGAAACGCCATCATCTTCTCGCCACCGCCGCCCTGATCCTGTTTTCCGCTCCGGCGCTGTCGCTGGCCCAGACCCCGACGCCGCAGAAGACCGTGACCGAGAAGGGGCAACTGTCGCAGCAGGACATGACCTTCGCCGAGAAGGCCGCAATGAGCGACATGTTCGAAATCCAGGCCGGCAAGCTGGCGCAGGACCACGCCAAGGACAATGGGGTCAAGCAGTTCGGCAACCACATGGTGGCCGACCACACCAAGACGTCAGAAGCCATGAAGGCGATGGCCCAGCAGAAGTCGATGACGTTGCCGACCAAGCTCGATTCCGAACATCAGCAGAAGCTGGACCAACTGCGCGGCCAGCAGGGTGACAAGTTCGATTCCGCCTATCTGCAGGGCCAGATCGACGCCCACCAGACCGCCGTCACCCTGTTCCGCACCCAGGCCGAAAAGGGCCAGGACGCCGACCTGAAGCGCTTCGCCGAGCAGACCCTGCCGACCTTGGAGCAGCATCTGCGCCAGGTCCGCGACCTGCGCCCGAACGTCGCATCAACCAGCGGCGCCGCCCAGCAGAGCACCAGCTTCGAAAACATGATGGGCAAGGCCGTCTATGGCGAGGACGGCGGCAAGCTGGGCGACGTCGCCGACATCATCCTCGACGCCAAGTCGGGGCAGGCCACCCAGGTGGTCCTGGACCGTGGCGGCCTGCTGGGCATCGGCGCCAAGCAGGTGGCCCTGGATTATACCCTGCTGAACGCCGACGGCGACCGCATCGTCGCCCGGCAGGTGACCGAGGATCAAGTCAAGCAGATGGCGGAGTTCGAGTACGACGACAACACCGTCTCGCTGGGCCAGCGCAAGGGCGGCAACGCCAACAGCCCGGACAGCACCCAGCCGCGCAATCCGCAGTAAGGTCCGTAGCAAGGCCTGCGGCGGATCTTAACCGACACCAGCCGGGCGGCGCCGGGAAGCCACTTCCCGGCGGCTCCGGCCAATCAACGGAGAAAGCAAGGATGGCGAACGCCAGCAAGAAGCACATGAGCGCCGGCGGTCAGGGCAAGGGCACCGGCACCGGCGCCACCACCGACCTGCCGGCCGGCGCAATCGGCGACAACGAAGTGCTGTCGAACCGCGACAAGTCGCGCCATTCCGACGCCCGCGGTCTGGACAGCAAGGCGGTCCAGACCGAACAGTTGCAGGATCACGCGGCCAACCGCAATCCGGACGAGTGAATGCCTGCCGGAGGGGACGGATTTGCCCGGCCCCTCCGGCCCCTCAGCCCCGCCAGAACTGGGGCATGAACAGCACAAGCACCGTGAACAGCTCCAGCCGGCCCAACAGCATCGCCAGCGATAGCAGCCATTTGGCGGAATCCGGCAGGGTGGAGAAGGTGCCGGCCGGGCCGATGATCTCGCCCAGTCCCGGCCCCACATTCGCCAGCGCGGTCACCGCGGCGCTGGCGCTGGTGATGAAATCCAGCCCCAGGGCCATCAGCGCGATGGTGATCACGCTGTAGGCGGTGAAGAACAGGGCGAAGAAGACGATCACCGATCCCAGCACGTCGTCGTCCAGCCGCCGGTTGCCGTACTGGCGCGGAAAGACGCCGCGGGGATAGATCAGGTGAAGGAAATGGGTGCGCAGCACCGTCACCATCACTTCGAAGCGGAAGATCTTGATGCCGCCGGCGGTGGAGCCGGTGCAGCCGCCGATGAAGGTCAGCCCGAAGAACACGCCGACCGCCAGATTTCCCCATTGGCTGTAATCGGTATAGGCATAGCCGGTGGTGGTGACGACCGACACGACGTTGAAGGCGACCAGCCGCAGGGCGTCTTGGAAGTCGTGGCCGTGGGTCGCCGCCAGCCAGATGCTGAGCGGCAGGATCACCACAACCAGGAATCCCAGATAGCTCCGCACCTGGCTGTCCTTCCACAGCGCGTCGCGCTGGCCGGTCAGGGTGCGGACATACAGGACGAAGGGCAGGCTGCCCAGCAGCATGAACAGCGTCACCAGCCAATGCAGGACCGGGCTTTCGAAATGCCCGATGGAACTGTCTGAGGTGGAGAATCCACCGCTCGACAGGCTGGTCAGCGCGTGCACCACCGCCTCGAACGGCGTCATCCCGGCCAGCC
>JBKHVJ010000226.1:0-8183 GCA_046570145.1 Alphaproteobacteria bacterium | reverse complement strand
TTTGGCGGCACCAGCCTGCTGATCGTGGTCACCGTCACGATGGACACGGTTGCGCAGATTCATTCCCACCTGCTGGCTCACCAGTATGAGGGATTGATCAAGAAATCGAAGCTTCGGGGGAGAAAGTAATGAACCTCATACTGCTCGGTCCGCCGGGCGCCGGGAAGGGGACCCAGGCGCGCCGTCTGGAAGACACGCGTGGCTTGGTGCAGTTGTCCACGGGCGACATGCTCCGCGCCATGGTGGCGGAAGGTGGGCCGCTCGGGCAGCAGGCGAAGGAGATCATGGCCGCCGGCAAGCTGATGCCGGACGATCTGATGGTCAGCATGATCGCCGAACGCATTTCCAAGCCCGACGTCAAGAACGGCTTCATTCTCGACGGGTTCCCGCGCACGGTGGCCCAGGCCGAGGCGCTGGACAAGATGCTGGAAGAGAAGGGCCTGAAGCTCGATCATGTGATCGAGATGCGGGTCGTCGACGATGTCCTCGTGGAGCGGATCACCGGCCGCTACACTTGCGCCAAATGCGGCAAGGGCTATCACGACAGCTTCGAGAAGCCGAAGGTCGAGGGCGTCTGCGACGTCTGCGGCAGCACCGAGTTCAAGCGGCGCGCCGATGACAATGCCGAGACGGTGAGCACCCGCCTCGCCCAGTACCACCAGCAGACCGCGCCGATCCTTCCTTATTACCAGGGACGCGGCGTGTTGAAGGCGGTGGACGGCATGGCCGACATCGATGAGGTGACGAAGGAGATCGAGGCGGTCCTCGCAAGCTGAGGATCGCATCGGCTCCAATGGGAAAGGCCGCAGTCTCCGGTGGGAGGCCGCGGCCTTTTTCATGCCCTGAGCCCGTCCGGCGGATTGGAAGCGTCAGGCGGTGGGTGTGCCGGGGGCGGGCTGGGTGTCGGCCCGGGTGGCAGGTTCCTCGGTCATGGTGCGGTAGCGGGCAAGAATCCAGCCAAGATGGGCGGTGACGGCATTGGCGGCCGCATCGGGGTCGCGGCGGGCGATGGCCTGATGGATGGCGCGGTGATGCTCGATCATCAGCGCCTCATGGTTCTCCATGAAAGGCTCGGTGTGCTTCATCTCGACCATGTTGCCGAGGATGTCGCGGATGGTGGAGAGCAGGTGCAGATAGACCGGGCTGCCCGACGCCTGGGCAACCGCGACGTGGAAGTCCATGTCGTCCGCAGCGCGGCCGCCATCGCGGTTGGTCTCGCTCATCGCGGCCAGGATGCGGCTGATCGTGTCGATCTGTTCCTGGGTCGCCCGTTCGGCGGCACGGCGGGCCGCCCAGCTTTCCAGCGCCATGCGGATCTCGACGAGGTCGCACAGGTTCTGGTGGGTGCTGCGCACCATGGCGGTCAGCGCGCCGTCCATCACCCCGGCCGACGACACCACCCGGGTGCCGCCGCCCTGGACGGCGGTCAGGAAGCCCTGGGTCTTCAGCTTCTGCAGGGCGGCCCGAACCGAGACGCGGCTGACATGCAGCTGTTCCGCAAGCTGACGTTCGCCCGGCAGGCGCTCCCCCGGCACCAGCTCGCCGCGCGCGATGCGGTCGAGAAGCTGTTGAGCCACCCACTCCGAAATGCGCTGCGAGGAGGAGGGGACGTGAGCGCTGTCGTCGGTGCCGGGCACGGGTGGTTCCCCTTCGGTCGGAAAGCGGTTCATTGGCGGTTGGTAATACCGGTAGCGGTCCCGGCGGGCGGGGTCAATGGTCGACAGGCCGGCTGCGGCGCCTTGCCCGCGAGACGAAAAAACATGGCGGGCCCGGGGGCTGCGGCTTGCGGAATGTCAGCGGCTGCCGCGCCGGGCCAAGAGAATGCCCATCAGGATCACGGCGGCACCCACGGCCTGCAGCGTTCCCAGCGGTTCGTTCAGCAGAAGCCAGGCCAGGATCGCGGCGGCTGCCGGCTGCAGCAGCAGGCTGACGGACGAGAAGGAGGCCGGGAGATGGGCCAGAGCGTAGGCGATCAGGCTCTGACCGCCGGCATGGCTGAACAGCGCCAGCCCGGCCAGCACCAGCCAACCGGCGGCGCTTGCCGGCAGCATCGCCTCGTCCTCATACAGACCCAGCGGCAGAAGCACGGCCGCGGTGATCGTGCCGCTCCAGGTCATGATGGTGGCGGTGGAGAACTCGGCGCGCAGATGACCGACCGACAGGATGTAGCCGGCATAGAAGACGGCGGTCAGCAGGCCCAGTGCGTCGCCGAACAAATGGTCGGCGCTCAGTTGAAAGCTCTGCCCCATCAGCACGACAGCGCCGCCAAGCGCCAGCAGCATGCCGAGAACGAAGCGGCCGGTGATGCGCTCCTTGAACAGGAACCAGGCGGCCGGCGCAACGAACAGCGGAGCGAAGTTCGCCAACAGCGTGGCGTTGGCGACGGAGGTGTACCGGATGGAGGTGTGCCAGACCGCGAGGTCACCGGCAAAGCAGAGACCGGCGAGGGACAGCCGGCCGTAATCGGCGAGTGAGGAGGGGCGCCGGCTGGCCCGCCCGGTGGTCTGCCGCGACTCGCCCACCATCCACAGCACCAGCACCGGGGTCGCCAGGGCCATGCGCCAGAAGCCGGTGGCAACCGGCCCGACATCGGACAGGCGGACGAAGATCGGCGCGAAGGCAATGCCGAGTGCGCCCAGCAGCAAGGCGATCAGGGCGACGCGTTGCGTCCGGGATGCATGGTCGACGGGGATGGCACTGGCGTCTGGCATAGCAGCGCTTATATCCGCCGATGATTGGTCAGGCCAGCGGGACGCGCGTCATGGCTGCCGTGCGCGTCCGGGTTTCTCCTTTACGGTGTCCGGCCCGGTGGGGCGGCCCAAGGCGTCAGCGCGGGCGGATGCGGCGGAGCGACACCGATTCGTCGTCTTCCGATCCGAAGTCGTCGTAATGGATCGGGCAGCGGCCGTCCTTACGCGGCTTGTCCTTCACCGTGGCGGCATACCACTCCCCCTTCCATTCCACCTCCACCCGCATGCCGGGCTGACACAGCGAGGCGCCGGCCGGGTAGCCGCCGGTGCTGGCGGAAGGGGCCGGGGACTGGATCGGCGATTGGGCGGCGCCCGGCGGCATCGGGCTCAGCCTCGGCGCGGCTGCGGGGACCGGCGCGGGCTTTTCCTGGTCGCAGAAGGCGGTGCAGACGGTCCGGGCGACCACCTGACCGCCGCAACTGCCGCCGAAGCAGTCGCGATAATCGGCCTCGCACCGCGCTTCACAGCTGCTGTTTCCGCAGGAGTAGGAGCGGTCGAAGTCGCTGATCGACTTCTTGATCGGCTTCTTTTCCGCCTGCTGGCGGTTGACATAGGCCTGATACTCGTAAAGCGCCCGCGACCGCGCCTCGTTCACGCAGGCCTGCTGATTCATGCCGCAGTTCTGGCGGCAGAAATTGCGGTTCTGCTGGCATTGGTTGACGCACAGCCGCCCCTCCGCCGAACTGGGCGGGATCAGGCTGTACTGAGTCTCATAGACGGGACCGCAAGCGCTGAGCAGCGCCATCACGGCAAGGCAGAGGGTGAGCAGGCGAAGCATGCGGGACGTCTTCCGGGTGGGTTCGCGCGGAAATGGAAGGGGAGCGTAACAGTTTGCCGATCGGGCTACCACCATCGGCCGCGCTTCCGCCCGGCGCGTCGGTTGCGTTAGTGTGGCGTATGGTTGCCCCCACCCCTCAAAACTCTCCGCACGCCCCCGGCCAATCCCAGGACGGCCCGCCCGAACATCGGCAGCCGGTCACCGCGCCTGCGCCCGCCCCGCGAATCGCCGCTCCGCTGCTGGGTCCCGACGATCCGCCGCCGGCGACCACGGTGAACCCGGATGGGGGCGGGCCGCTGCTGCTGGTGTGCGACCATGCGTCCCGTGCGATCCCCAAGGCGCTGGGCGACCTCGGTTTGGCGGAAGAGCAACTCTGCCGCCACATCGCCTACGACATCGGCGCGGCGGAGGTGACGCGGCGGTTGGCCGCAAGGTTCGGCGCAACGGCGGTGCTGTCCGGCTTCTCCCGGCTGGTGATCGACCCGAATCGGGCGCTGGAGGATCCGACCGCGATCCCGGTGGTCAGCGACGATGTGGTGATTCCCGGCAACCGCGCCCTGGATGCCGACGAGCAGGCCCGACGGGTGGAGGCGCTGTTCCATCCCTACCATGCGGCGGTGGCCGCGGCGCTATCGGTCATCCGCGGTCGTGGGCAGGTGCCGGTGGTGGTGTCGGTCCACAGCTTCACCCCCGCCATGCGCGGGGTGGCGCGGCCCTGGCACATCGGCGTGCTGTGGGACCGTGACCCGCGCCTGCCGGTCCCGCTGATCGAGGCGCTGAGCGCGGACGGACGCTGGTGCGTCGGCGACAACCAACCCTATTCCGGCCGCGGCACGCTGGGCGGCACGGTGGAGACCCATGCGACGCCCGCCGGCTATCCCAACGTCCTGCTGGAGGTGCGGCAGGATCTGATCGCGACGCCGGAGGGCGCCGATCTGTGGGCGCAGGTGATCGGCGACGTGCTGGAGCCGCTGCTGGACCTGCCGTCGCTGGCCACCATCCAACATTATCCGCGGGCCTGAACACGAGATGGAAACCGCCGTGACCGAACCGTCCTTCACCCTGGGCCTGGAAGAAGAGTATCTGCTGGTGGACCGCGGAACGCGCGATATCGTGCAGAGCCCGCCTGACGAGATGCTGGAGGCCTGTCAGGAGCAGGCGCCGGGCCGCATCCATCCGGAATTCCTGCGCTGCCAGATCGAGGTCGGCACCCCGGTCTGCAAGACCCTGGCCGAGGCGCGGGCCGAGCTGGCGGCCCTGCGCGCCACGGTGGCCGGGGTCGCCGGCCGCTACGGTCTGGCGCCGATCGCCGCCTCCACCCATCCCTTCGCCGCGTGGGAGCCGCAAAAGCACACCAACCGCGACCGCTACAACATGTTGGCGCGGGATTTGGGCGCGCCGGCCCGGCGGCTGATGATCTGCGGCATGCATGTCCATATCGGGATCGAGGACGACGATCTGCGCATCGACCTGATGAATCAGATCCGCTACTTCCTGCCGCATCTGCTGGCGCTGTCGACCTCCTCGCCCTTCTGGCGCGGGCGCGACATGGAACGCCGGTCGTACCGGCTGAGCGTGTGGCACGAGCTGCCGCGCACCGGCATGCCCGACGGGTTCCAGAGTTATGGCGAGTACCAGAGCCACGTCGCGGTCCTGGTGAATGCCGGGGTGATCGAGGATGCCAGCAAGCTGTGGTGGGACATCCGCCCGTCTTCGCGCTTTCCCACGCTGGAGATGCGCATCACCGACATCTGCACCCGGCTGGACGATGCGGTCACGGTGGCTGCGCTCTATCGCTGCCTGCTGCGCATGCTGTGGCGGCTGAAGCTGCGCAACGTCACCTGGAGGCCCTACAAGAACCTGCTGATCGAGGAGAACCGCTGGCGTGCGCAACGCTATGGCCTTGACAGCGGGCTGGTCGATTTCGGCCAGGGCCGCATCGTGCCCTATGCCGACCTGCTGGACGAGATCATCGACCTGACCCGCGAGGATGCGCTGCATTTCGGCTGCACCGCCGAGGTCGAACGGGCGCGCGAGATCGTGACCCGTGGCACCAGCGCCCACCGCCAGATCGCGATCTTCCAGGCGGCGCTCGCCGACGGCGCCAGCGAGGACGAGGCGTTGCGACGGGTGGTGGACTGGCTGGTGGAGGAGACGATGGTGGGTGTGGCGGCCGAAGGGCAGGCCGCTTGAAGCCTCCTCCGACGCTCCGTCTGTCCAACCACCTTGACGCGCGCGTCATGTCTCCATACGCTTCCGCACCGTCGATGCCGCTGGAATGCGGGTTGAACAGGGCTGGCAAATAAAAAGCTGAAAAGCAAAGAGGGCCGCTCGACCATAAGCGGCCCTCTTTCCAATCCGAAGGGAGGGAGGGGCATGGCGGGCGCCAAGTTCCTGAAGTTCGATACGCAGACTCTGCATGCGGGGCAGCGGCCCGATCCGGCGACCGGGGCGCGGGCGGTTCCGATTCACCTGACCTCCTCCTACGTCTTCAGCGACGTCGACCAGGCGGCGGCCCTGTTCAACCTGGAACGGCCGGGCCACATCTATTCGCGCATCTCCAACCCCACCGTCGCGGTGCTGGAAGAACGGCTGGCGACGCTGGAGGGCGGGGTGGGTGCCGTCTGCACCGCCAGCGGGCAGGCCGCCATGACGCTGGCGATCATGACGTTGATGGGGGCGGGCGGGCACATCGTCGCTTCCTCCTCCATCTACGGCGGCAGCCGCAACCTGCTGGCCTACACGCTGCCGCGATTCGGCATCACCACGACCTTCGTCCATCCGCGCGACCTCGACGGCATCCGCGCGGCGATCCGGCCGGAGACCCGGCTGGTCTTCGGCGAGGTGCTGGGCAATCCGGGGCTGGAGGTGCTGGACGTGCCGAAGGTCGCGGCCATCGCGCACGAGGCGGGCATCCCGCTGATGATCGATTCGACCTTCACCACCCCCTATCTCTGCCGTCCGTTCGAGCATGGCGCCGACATCGTCATGCATTCCTGCACCAAGTGGCTGGGCGGCCACGGCACCGCCATCGGCGGCGTGGTGATCGACGGCGGCCGGTTCGATTGGGAGGCCTCGGGCAAGTTCCCGACCCTGACCGAGCCCTATGCCGGCTATCATGGCATCGATTTCGCCGAGGAATACGGCCCCGCCGCCTTCATCGCCCGCGCCCGGGCCGAGGGCCTGCGCGATTTCGGCGCCTGCATGAGCCCGATGAACGCCTTCCAGATCCTGCAGGGGGTGGAAACGCTGCCGCTGCGGATGAAGTGCCACATCCACAACGCCCGCAAGGTCGTCTGCTTCCTGGAAGGGGAGCTGAATGCCGAGAAGGGCGCCGTCGCCTGGGTCTCCTACCCGGAACTGGTGGATCATCCCGACCATGCACTGGCCTCCCGGCTGCTGCCGCACGGCGCCGGCTCCATCATCTCCTTCGGCATCCGCGGAATCGGGGCGGGCGGCAGCCGCGAGGCCGGTCGCCGCTTCATCGAGTCGCTGACCCTGTTCTCGCACCTCGCCAATGTCGGCGACGCCAAGTCGCTGGTGATCCATCCCGCCAGCACCACCCATGCCCAGCTGGATGCGGAGGCGCTCGCCGCCGCCGGGGTGGGGGAGGACATGATCCGCCTGTCCATCGGGTTGGAGGATTGCGAAGACCTGATCGACGACCTCAAGCAGGCGCTGCGCGTCGCCACCAAGGGCTGAGGGCCGCACCATGCAGCTGACCGTCAACGGAAATCCCGTCTTCGTCCACACCGGCGGCCGGGAGGTCGATCCCGCGCGTCCTGCCGTCGTGCTGATCCATGGCGCCGGCATGGACCACAGCGTGTGGAGCCTGCAAAGCCGCTATCTCGCCCACCATGGCCGCTCGGTGCTGGCGGTCGATCTGCCGGGCCACGGCCGTTCCGGCGGAGAGCCGCTGGGCAGCATCGCCGCCATCGCCGACTGGGTGATCGCCCTGCTGGACGCCGCTGGACTGGAACGGGCGGTGCTGATCGGCCATTCGATGGGTGCGCTGGTGGCCCTGGACGCTGCCGCCCGTCATGGCACACGGGTGGAAGCGGTGGCGCTGCTGGGCGTGGCCGAGCGCATGCCGGTGCATCCGGACCTGCTGGCCGCCGCCCATGCCGGCGAACAGTCCGCCATCGAGATGGTCGTCGGCTGGGGCCATGGGCCGCGCGGCCATGGCGGCGCCCAGGGCGGCAGCTGCCCGACTCCGGGTCTCGCACTGATCCCCGGCGGTCGCCGGCTGATGGCATCGGTCCGGCCGGGCGTGCTGGGGGTCGATCTGGCGGCCTGCAACGAATACGGGCAGGGAGCGGATGCCGCGGCGTCGGTCGTCTGTCCCGCGCTGTTCCTGCTGGGCGCACTGGACAAGATGACTCCGGCCAAGGCAGGGCGCGCTCTGGCCGCCTGCGTCAAATCCTCGCAGGTCGTCGCTCTGCCCCAAACCGGCCATATGGTGATGACCGAGGCGCCCGATGCTGTTCTCGATGCGCTCACCTCTTTCCTGTCCTTGCGGCGGGGCTAACAGGCTGCGGAAAAACGAACATATTCCGGCTTTTTACCTCGGCTGAGGCTTAGAAATGGGGTTTCCGACAGCCGTTTTTATTGGAATGGGGTTCCTTTTCGCGCTCTGAGGCTCCCAGAGCCGCCGT
>JBKHVJ010000225.1:0-6389 GCA_046570145.1 Alphaproteobacteria bacterium | reverse complement strand
ATCCTGCGCCTGACCGACTTCGCCAGCCCGCAGCCAGAGAAGCATTATTTCGGCAAGCGCCGGCTGGGGCTGGACATCCGTGACGATTACGGCCGGCTGATCGACCCGCTCGACGGCCCCTATGGCGCCATGCGCCAGGGCGGCGATTCCAGCGGCGCCGGTCTGCCGGTGGTGCCTTTCACCGTCGTTTCGCTGTTCCAGGGGCCGGTCAAGGTGGGGGCCGACGGCACCGCCCGCATCGGTTTCGACGTGCCGGACTTCAACGGCGAGCTGCGCGTCATGGCGGTGGTCTACAGCCGCGGCCGGGTCGGTTCGGCCGCCGGGCCGGTGACGGTGCGCGATCCGCTGGTGGCGGACGCCATCCTGCCGCGCTTCCTCGCCCCCGGCGACGACAGCCGCGTGACCCTGTCGCTGCACAATGTGGAGGCGGCGGCCGGCACCTATGAGGTGGCCGTCACCGCGCAGGACGCCGTGTCGGTCGAGGGCGGCAACCTGTCCGTCCCGCTGGCGAAGGGTGAGCGCAAGACCCTGGTCGTGCCGCTGAAGGGCGTCGCCGCCGGCATCGGCCATGTGGCCGTCGCGGTGAAGGGGCCGGAGAATCTGGCGCTGAGCCACGAGTACGGCATCACCGTCCGCCCGGCGCGTGCGGTGGAGACCCAGTTCGTCACCCGCCAGATCGCGCCCGGCGAGAGCCTCCGCTTCGACGGGGCGGAACTGGCGACCTATCTGCCGGGGACGACCAACTGGTCGGCCAGTTTCACCACGGCGCCGCCCTTCGACGTCGCCGGCATCCTGCGGGCGCTCGACCGCTATCCCTTCGGCTGCCTGGAGCAGACGGTCAGCCGCGCCCTTCCGCTTCTGGTGGTGCGCGACGTGGAACTGGCGCTGGGCAAGGACCGCAAGCCGGACGACGGCTTGGAGGCGCGGGTCCAGCAGGCGATCTCCCGCACGATGGACAAGCAGCGTTTCGACGGCGCATTCGGCCTGTGGGGCGCGCATGACGAGGCCGACGGCTGGCTGACCGCCTATGCCACCGAGTTCCTGGTCCGCGCCAAGCAGAAGGGCGAGGCGGTGCCGGACAAGCCGCTGACCGACGCGCTGTCCTGGCTGCGCCAGCGCGCCATCGCCAGTGCGTCGGAACCGGGGGATCTGGCGGTGCGCGCCTATGCCCTGCACACCCTGGCGCTGGCCGGCGTGTCACTGCCGGGTCCGGCGCGCTACCTGCACGACACCGCGCTGGAGAAGCTGCCGACGCCGCTCGCGAAGGGGCAGTTGGGGGCGGCGCTGGCCCGCATGGGCGATCAGGAGCGGGCGGCCAGCGCCTTCGACAGCGCTGTCGGCCATCTGGCGCGCGAGGAATGGCATGTCGATTACGGTTCCACCGTCCGCGACGCTGCGGCGCTGGTGGCGCTGATGGCCGAGGTCAACATGGCCGGCAACCGCATCCCGGCGCTGATCGACCGGCTTCCGGCGTCGGCCACCGCCGCCAACCGCACCAACACGCAGGAGAAGGCTTGGTCGGTCCTGGCCGCGGACGCCCTGCTGCGCGGTGCGCCGGCCAAGGTCGAGGTGACGCTGGGCGGTGCGAAGAAGGACGGCGCGCGGGTCGACCTGACCCCGACGCTTGCCCAGTTGAAGGCCGGCATTCCGGTCGCCAACTCGGGCAAGGCGGCGGTGTGGCAGGCGGTGTCGTTGTCCGGTGTGCCGGTGGCGCCTCAGCCGGCCGCGCGAGAGGGGCTGCGCATCAAGCGCAACTTCTTCACCCGCAAGGGCGAGGTGCTGAACCTCGACGGCATCAAGCAGAACGACGTCTTCGTCGTCGTGCTGGAGGGCGAGGCCAACACCAAGCTGTTCCACCAGGGCATGGTGACCCATGCGCTGCCCGCCGGCTGGGAGATCGAGAACGCCAAGCTGGGCGGCGGCACGCCCGAGGAGATGCAGTGGCTGGGCGACCTCAGCTACACCCGCACGACCGAGGCGCGCGACGACCGCTATGTCGCCGCTGTGGACCTGACGGAGGACCAGCAGACCTTCAAGCTGGCCTTCATCGTCCGCGCCATCACCCCCGGCACCTACGAGTTGCCGGGAGCGACCATGGAGGACATGTACAAGCCGCGCTTCTTCGCCCGCCAGAACACCGGGCGGATCACGGTCCATCCGGCGGAGTGACGATTGGCGCGGAGGTGGTTCCGGCAGCGTTGGGTTCGCTGGGCGAGCGTGACGGCAGCGGGCGTCGCCGTCCTGATGGGTACGGCGCTGCTGTTCGACCGGTTGTTCCCGCCGCCGCTGGACCGGCTGGCCGACCTGTCGGTGACCGTCACCGACCGTAAAGGCCAGCCGTTGCGCGTCTTCACCAACGGGGCAGGGGCGTGGCGTCTGCCGGCGACGATGGACGATGTCTCGCCTCTGTTCGTCGAACTGCTGCTGGCCTATGAGGACCGACGGTTCGAAAGCCATGCCGGCGTCGATCCGTTGGCGGTGCTGCGGGCGGCGGCGCAGAATCTGGGAGCGGGACGGGTGGTCTCCGGCGCCTCCACCATCACCATGCAGGTCGCCCGCCTGCTGGAGCCGCGACCGCGCACCCTCTCCGCCAAGCTGATCGAGGCCGCGCGGGCAGCGCAGCTGGAATGGCGGTTCAGCAAGCGCGACATCCTCGGCATGTACCTGACGCTCGCACCCTATGGCGGCAATATCGAGGGGATTCGCGCGGCCTCCCTGATGCTGCTGGGAAAGTTGCCGGTGGAGTTGGATGCGGCGGAGGCGTCGTTGCTGGTCTCGCTGCCGCAATCGCCGTCCCGGCTGCGGCCCGACCGCTATCCGAAGCGGGCCCAGGCGGCGCGCGATAAGGTTCTGGACCGGGTGGCGGAGGCGAGAGCGCTGTCGCCCAAGGCGGTGGCGGAAGCGAAGTCGCTGCCGGTGCCGTCGGCGCGCCTGCCCTTGCCGGCATCGGCCCCGCATCTGGCCGACCGGCTGCGCAGCGCCGATCCCGGCCGGGCGGTGATCGCCACCACCATCGACGGCACGCTGCAACAGGCGGTCGAGGCGCTTGGCCGCCGGGCCGCGGAGGCGCTGAATCCGCAGGCCGGGCTGGCGGTCCTGGTGGTGGACAACCGCGACCGGTCGGTCCTGGCCTATCTCGGTAGCCCCAATGCGCTGGACGAGACGCGGCAGGGGCCCATCGACATGGTGCGGGCGGTGCGCTCGCCGGGGTCGGCGCTGAAGCCCTTCATCTATGGGCTGGGCTTCGATGACGGCATCATCCACCCGCTGACCCAGATCGCCGATGTCTCCACCCGGTTCGGCGACTGGGCACCGCGCAATTTCGACCGCAGCTTCACCGGCGACCTGACGGTGATGGAGGCTCTGCAACGCTCCCTGAATGTTCCGGCGGTTCTGGTGCTCGACCGGGTGGGGCCGCTGCGCTTCGCCGACGCCTTGCGGCGGGCCGGAGCGCGGCTCGTGCTGCCCCATGGTACGGCGCTGCCGGGCCTGCCGGTGGCCCTGGGCGGGGCGTCGATCAGCCTGTGGGACATGACGGCCCTCTACAGCGCGCTTGGCCGCGACGGGCTGGTTGCGCCTCTGCGCGCGACCACGGACGAGGGCAATGGAGAGGAACATCGGCTGCTGTCGGCGACGGCGGCGCAGCAGGTTCGGGCGATCCTGGAGGGCTCCCCACCGCCGCCGGGCGTGGTGCAGGCGCAGGAGTTGCGCGGCAGCGGGCCGGTGGCGCTGAAGACCGGCACCAGCTATGGCTTCCGCGACGCCTGGGCGTTCGGCGTCACCGGGCGCTATACGGTCGGCGTGTGGGTCGGCCGCCCGGACGGCACGCCCAGTCCCGACCATTACGGTCGCAACACCGCCGCTCCACTGCTGTTCGAGGTGTTCGACCGGCTTCCGGCCGACCGTGGCCGGTCCGCCGGGCCGGTGCGCAACGAGACGCCGCCGGAACTCCTGCGGCGCCTTCGGCCCGGCGATGTCGAGATTGCCGGTCCGCGCCAGACCGACCGGCTGCGCCTGACCTTCCCCGTCAGCGAGATGGTGCTGGAGGCGCTGGGGCCGGATGGGAAGGGGGAGCCGATGACCCTGACCGCCACCGGCGGGCGGAGGCCGCTGTCCTGGCTGATCGACGGGCGCCGAATCGCCCAGTCGCCCATTGCGCGCGAGGTGGTGTGGCGGCCGGACGGTCCGGGGCTGGTTCGCGTCACCGTTCTCGACGCGGACGGCCGCAGCGACAGCGCGACCGTCGAGATCCGCTGAAAATCGAAATGGCTAGGATGCGCGGCGCAGGCCGAACGGAGCGTCGTCGCGCTGGCTCCACACCCGCGTCCGGACCCGCATCTGTTTCTGGCAATCCACCGAACAATAGAGCGGTGCCGGCCCCCGCGTCGACGGACGGACGAACGGACGGCCACAGCAGGCGCAATGCAGCTGACGGGTCGCGGTGTGCGGAGTGTTGGCCGGACGGGTGGAGGCGGACATGGTCACGACGGAGGTGGGTTGTTTCGGGTGAGCGCGAATATAGGGGAGCTGTGTTGCAGTTCCATGCTCGGGAAAACTCCTAGGACTGAATGGGTAGTGGGGCTGTCCCGCGGTCGACGGCAATTGACCGCATCCACCCGACGGCCTATCTGAAAAGGCCAGGTAACGAACGGGAGCGTCGCGGTGCCGATCTGCGTCACCGACTGGCTGCGGAGGTTGACGGTCATCGCGGGGGCGGTTGCCCTGGCGATGTTCGGCCTGTTGCTGTGGCAAGGCATCGCCGTCGCCGCATGCCCGCATGACGGCGGCAGCCCTTCGGACGCGGCCATGGCGCAGCATCATGTGCAGTCCGTTGCGAAGGCTGACCATGTGTGCCCCGTTCCCGCCCACCCGCAAGGGGCAGGCCTACACGGATCGGGCCCGCATGGCGTGCTGCAACCCTGCTGCGGCGGCATGGCATGCGCCGCCATGGCCGTGGCGGCACCCGCGGACGGGTTGAAGGCTCCTGTGGGGTTGGCAAGGTCGATGCGGGGCTGGCCCCCCGGCCCGCTGCGCGAGGGTCAGGGGGTGCGCCCCGACCTGCCGCCACCGCGGCTGGAATGAGGCGTTCGCGCCGTCCGCGCCCGTTCGGGGCGTGACGGCGCCTTCCGCATGTTCCCCCAATTCGAATTTCCGGTGTCCGCAATGACTCTCGCGCTTTCGCGCCGCCGTCTGCTGTCGACGGCCATGGCCGGCGGCTGTGCCGCCCTGCTGCCCGCCTTTCCCCGCACCGCCCTGGCCGCCGCGCCGGCCACGGATCGGCCCGTCCACCTGACCCCCATCGGCTTGACCGTCGAGCGCCGCACGCTGGAGGTGAACGGCAGGGCGGCGAGCGTATTCGGCATCCGTCAGCCCGACGGCACGCATGGACTCGTCCTCGATCCCGGACGCCGGTTCCTGGTCGATCTGGCCAACCGGGCTGGGGAAGAGGCGGTGATCCACTGGCACGGCCAGACGCCGCCCTATGCCCAGGACGGCGTGGCCGACATGAACCGCCCGACCATCCGCGACGGCGGCTCTGCCAGCTACGATTTCGCACCGCGGACGGGGACGCACTGGATGCACTCCCACCACGGCCTGCAGGAACAATTGCTGATGGCCGCTCCACTTGTGGTCCGAAGTGCCGACGACCTGCGGACCGACGAGCAGGAGGTGACCGTCCTGCTGCATGACTTCACCTTCCGCGATCCGGCCGAGGTTCTGGCCTCGCTGACCGGGTCGGCCGGCGGGACGGAGCATGGCGGCCAGACGGGACATGGCTCCCACGGCTCCATAGGGCACGGCGCCATGAACCACGGCGGGACGGCTCATGGTTCAGCGGGGCATGTCATGTCCGGGGGCATGGCGATGGACCTGAACGATGTCGAGTATGACGCCTATCTCGCCAACGACCGCACGGTTGCCGACCCCGAGGTGGTGCGGGTGGAGCGGGGCGGGCGGGTGCGCCTGCGGGTGATCAACGGTGCCACCTCCACCGCCTTCCATCTCGATCTCGGGGGCCTGACTGGGGAACTGGTCGCTGCGGACGGCAATCCGGTGCATCCGATCGCCGGAAACCGCTTCGGGATCAGCATGGGGCAGCGGCTCGACATCCGGCTGACGCTGCCCTCCGAAGGCGGCGCCTTTCCGATCCTTGCCCTGCGCGAGGGCGCGGCGCAGCGGACCGGCATCGTGCTCGCCACGCCCGGCGCCGCCGTGCAGCGGATGGCGGAACAGGGAGACGCCGCGACGGAAGCGCTCGACCTGTCGCTGGAGAGGCGGCTCGTCGCCGGGCGGCCTCTCGGCACCCGTGCGGCGGATCGGACGGCGCGGGTGCGGCTGACCGGGTCGATGGCCCCCTATGTCTGGAGCCTGGGCGACCGGACCTTCGG
>JBKHVJ010000224.1:0-10773 GCA_046570145.1 Alphaproteobacteria bacterium | reverse complement strand
AGGCCTCCGCAGCCAAATCCTCCTTGGACGCGAACTGGCCGTAGAAGCCGCCATGGGTCAGCCCGGCCTCCTTCATCAGGTCGGCGACGCCGATCCCGTTGAAGCCGCGTTCGCGGAACAGGGCGCTTGCCACCTCCACCACCCGGCGCCGGTTCTCCGCCGCCTGTTCCTTGCTCACCCGCATGATGCACCTTCCGTGGACGGAGCCTGGCCGGTGTCTCCCACGAAAATCCCTCCGGGCTCCATTGACAAATTATATGACGATCATCATCAATTATGCAAACATGATGTCCATCATTTAAATGCTGCGCCCACGGGGCGCAACCCATCCGGAGACCGCGACCATGCAGAACGACCTCAGCCGAGCCCTTTCCATCCAGGACCCCGTCGTCATCGTATCCGCCGTTCGCACGCCGCTCGGGCGCTTCCAGGGGGACTTGGCGGCGCTACCGGCAACCGCACTCGGCGCCCGCGCCATTGCCGCGGCGGTGGAACGTGCAGGGCTACCGTCTGCCGGCATCGACGAGGTGCTGATGGGCTGCGTGCTGCCCGCCGGACAGGGGCAGGCACCGGCCCGGCAAGCGGCCCGCGGCGCCGGACTGCCCGATGCGACGGGCGCCACGACGATCAACAAGGTCTGCGGGTCCGGCATGAAGGCCACCATGCTGGCCCATGACCTGATCCGTGCCGGATCGGCCGACATCGTGGTGGCCGGCGGCATGGAGTCGATGACCAACGCCCCCTATCTGCTGGCGAAGGCGCGCGGCGGCTACCGCATCGGCCATGACCGACTGCTGGACCACATGATGCTGGATGGGTTGGAGGACGCCTATGAGGGCGGTCGCGCCATGGGTGATTTCGGCGAGGCGACGGCCGAGGCTTACGGATTCACCCGCGCCGAACAGGACGCCTATGCGACCGAAACGCTGACCCGCGCCCGCAAGGCGGTGGAAAGCGGCGCCTTCGCTGCCGAGATCGTGCAGGTCGCCGTCCCGGCCAAGGGCGGGGAGCGGGTGGTCGGGCAGGACGAGAACCCGCTGAAGGTCTCCCCCGACAAGATTCCGGCGCTGAAACCAGCCTTCCGCCGCGATGGAACGATCACCGCCGCCAGTTCGTCCGCCAATGCCGACGGCGCCGCCGCGCTGGTGCTGACCCGGCGGTCGGTTGCCGAAGCGGCCGGCCTGCCGATCCTGGCGGAAATCCGCGGCCATGCCACCCACAGCCAGGACCCTGCCTGGTTCACCACCGCCCCGATCCCGGCGATCTCCAAGCTGCTGGACAAGGTCGGCTGGTCGGTGGGCGATGTCGACCTGTTCGAGATCAACGAAGCCTTCGCCGTCGTCGCCATGGCGGCCCGGCGTGACCTGGGCATCGCGCCCGACCGCCTGAACGTCAATGGCGGCGCCTGTGCGCTCGGCCATCCGATCGGTGCCACCGGGGCGCGGCTGATCGTGTCCCTGCTGCACGCGCTGGCCGCGCGCGGGTTGACCCGGGGTGTCGCGTCGCTGTGCATCGGCGGCGGAGAAGCCACGGCCATCGCCATCGAAAGGGTCGGGTGAGGCGCCCGGAACGGCGTCCCAAAGACGGGCGCATCCTTCTATATCGCGCCGGCACCGGGACGTAGCGTGGCCCTACCGACCGCCCCCTGCGGCAGCGGGACCGGAACTCTCAGGAGACACGACCATGATGCTCAACTGGAACGAATACCGTCAGCAGGTCCTCACCGGCGTCGGCGAGATCGCCAAGCTCAGCCCCGACACGGTGAAGGGTTATGCCGGGCTCAGCGCCGCCGGCCAGAAGAAGGACCTCCTGGGCGCCAAGGTGCGGGAACTGATCGCGCTGGCGGTTGCGGTCAGCGTCCGCTGCGACGGCTGTATCGCCGTCCATACCGAAGCGGCGATCAAGCACGGCGCCACCCAGGAGGAGATTGCAGAGGCGCTGGGCGTCGCCGTCGCGCTGAACGCCGGGGCGGCGCTGGTCTATTCCACCCGCGTGATGGACGCCTACGCCGCGCACGGCTGATCCGAAGGCGGCGGAGACGGGCCATCGGGCCGCCGCCGCCCTCCCTCCGCCGGGCTTCTCGTGACGCCGAACTCCGTCACTGTTCTTCAGCGGCCCCGTCGATCCGATACTTGTGCCGCCACAGCCGGGGCGCTTCACCGGCGACGCGGCGGAAGATGCGCGAGAAATGCGACTGGTCCGAGAAGCCGCAGTCGAGCGCGATCTGCGACAGGGGCGTGCTCGTGGCTTCCAACAGTTCCTTCGCCCGCTCCACCCGCCGGCGCACGATGTAGGCATGCGGCGGGCAGCCGAAGCTGTCCTTGAAGGCCTGACAGAAATAGCCGCAGCTGAGCTTCGCCGCTGCCGCCAGATCCCGGTTGCGGATGGAACTGGCGAGATGGGCGTCGATATGGGCGGTAACCCGCCGCATCTGCCAAGCCGCCAGTCCGGCCTTCGCCAGTCTGGTCTTCTGGCCGGCATCGTCCGGCACGTCACGGTCACGACGATGCTCGCCGCCGGCGCGCTGCAACCGGGAGAGGGCCAGCGACAGGCAATGCTCCACCGACTGCCGATCCGGCGCCAGCATGTCGTTCGCCACCCGCAACAGCCAATCGGCCGCAGCCGTAAGCCTGTCGCCGTCATCCACCGCCTGGCGGACGGACGCCGGGGCTGCCAACGCCGGAAGACGGCGCAATGTCTCGGAAGCAGCCATATCCATGTCGATCTCCTGCTCAGGTCACCTTGACGGCGACAGTGCCGGAGGCCCGGGTGTGCGGGAACCCATACTCAGGTATCGATGACCGGCCGGATGGCTTCCCGGGACGGAAGAGCGTCTACAGCCTGTCCAGAAGTGCCGCGGCTTCCAACAGGTCGGGGGTATCGTGCCCCTCGGCGAAGGTGCCGTAGATGGACGAGAGGGTCGAAGCGGCATCCTGGTGACGTCCCGTCCCCATGGACCGCCTGGCCATGCTCATGGCCGTCCGCAGGCTCCAGGACCGGGCCCCTTGCTGGCGGGCGATCTCCATCGATTGCCGCAGCAGCCTCTCCGCCGTCACCGCTTCGCCGGCATTCTCCGATTTCAGACGGAGCAGTTCGGCCGTTGCCCAGTTGGTCGCGCCGTCGCTCGCTTCTTCCAGGACGGCCGGCGGGATCAGACGCGGAGCGACGGTGGCGAGCATCCGGATGCGCTTGTTCCGGTACACCTCGGCGAATTGCGCAGACCGGCGCAGCGCTGCGATTTGGTCTTCCTGCCCCTGCCGCGCCTCCAGCGCCAGCTGATAACACAGCCCATAGGTGCGCCAGACGAACAAGGAGCCTTCGTTGGTCTTTTCGACCAGCAGGTTGGCGTAACGCGCCGTAAGGTCGTAGTCCCCGCACCAGAAGGCCACCGGGCAGGCACCGAGCGACAAGGCGAAGCACAGGGAGAGCACATGGCCCGACGCCAGCGCCTGCTCCACCGCCTCAAGCATGGCATCCCGCGCCCGGTCAGGATGGCCCTGGATCCAGGATATGCGCGCCATATGGGTGTGGGAGACGATCCGCTGTTCGAACTGGTAACCCCGCAGGCTCGATCCGGTGGTCGGAGCCGGGGCACTCAGGCACCGTTCGGCGAAGCCGCGCGCACGGTCGAACTCGCCCACCGTGAGGAGGCCGAGCGCCATCATGCGCTGATGCATGGACTCCGCACTGGGATCGGCGGGCGTTCCCAGGAGTTCCCCGAAGCGCTCCGCCGCCTCCAACGCTTCCTGATCCTTCTCGAGGGCCAGATGGTAGAGCCACAGCCCCCACAGGGCGCGGCGCTGGTATCCGACATTGCCGAACTGCTGCGAAAGCTCAAGCCCGCGCAGGAGCACGGCCTCGACCTCCGGCGCCGGGCCGAGCGAATTCCAAAGCGCCGGGCCCAGATGCGCCGTGATCGACATTTCGGACTGCAAGTCCGGTTCCGGTTGTCGCCGGACGGACTGCAGCACCGTCTCGGCGTGCCTGCGGAATTCATCGGTCAGCGACAGCTGGAACCACATCGGGGCCGACGCGACAGTCAGGTCGACGGCGGTCGCCAAGTCGCCGGCAGGCGACAGGGACCATTCCAGCGCGCTGCGGACATCGTCCACCCGGGTCCCGTACACGACGTTCCAAGCCATCGTGTTCGTCGACTGCGACCCGGCCAGCATCCGGCACAGATGCCGCGCCAGATTGCGGCAGACCACGTCAACCTCGCCGCTTTCCTGAAGCCGCTCCGCCGCATATTGGCGGGTGGTTTCGAGCAGGCGGAATTGTACGCTCTGCTGCCGGTGCTCGACGGACAGCAGCGACTTCTTCGACAGCTCCGATATGCCCTCGACGACGTCCTCCTCCGAAATCGCTCCGAAGGCCGCCACGCCGATGGCAAGGTCGCCGGTGAAAGACCCGCGGATGACCGAAAGTCGGCGCAGGACAACGCGTTCGCGCTCGTCCAGCAGGCGGTGGCTCCACTCGAGCGTGGCCCGAAGGGTCTGGTGACGGGGCAGCGCGGTACGACGGCCGCCGCGCAGAACGTCGAAGGCCCGATCCAGGCTCGCAGCCAGACCATGGATACCCAGCAGGGGCACCCGGGCCGCTGCCAATTCCAGCGCGAGCGGAACACCATCGAGGTGGCGACACAGTTCCGCGGCGACCGGCGCGTCCGCGTCCGACAGGCGGAACATACTGTCTCCGGACGATACCCGTTCGACGAACAGCTCCACCGCCGGGTAGGCCAGCGCCTGCTCGGCGATCAAGCTGTGTTCCCGCCCCGGCGGAACGGACAAGGGCGGCAGGCGGTAAACCCACTCGCCCTGAGCGCGCAGGATCTCGCGGCTGGTCACAAGGATGTCGATGTCGAGAGCCGTCGCCAGGATGCCCTCGACAACGATGGCAACCTCTTCGATCAGATGCTCGCAGTTGTCGAGGATCAGCAGGGCGTCCACCCCCTTGACCGCCCCGAGGAAGCCGTCCAGGGCACCTTTGCCGCCACCGGGCAGCTTCATCACCTGGGCGATGGTGGCGCACACCAGCGTCGGGTCCGACAGCGTGCTCAGATCCACGAAATGGATGCCGTCCCGGTGGCTGCTCGCTGAAACCTGCGCCACTTCGATGGCGACGCTCGTCTTTCCGATTCCACCCACGCCGGTGATGGTGACGAAGCTCTTCTCCGCCAACTTCCGCACGATGTCGTCGATCGTCTCGTCGCGCCCGATCAGCCGGTCGATGTTGCGGGGCAAGAGGGTCGAAAGGTCCGCAGGCGGTGCGGACGGCTGCAAGACGGCCACCTCCGCGGCCTCCTGCGGGAAGGGCGTCCGGATGGTCCCGACGAACCGATAACCCTGTGCCGGGATGTTCTCGATGTAGTCCGTGCCGAGGTCGTTCTTGCCCAGCAGCTTCCGCAGGGAGCCGATGTGAACGCGGATGTTCGCTTCCTCGACGAACAAGCCCGGCCAGACGCGGGCCATGATGTCGCGGTTGCTGACGACCGCTCCGGCCTGTTCCAGGAGCAGGGCGAGGATGGCCAGGGGCCGGCTCCCCACCTTGACGGCAACACCGTTCTTCAGCAGCCCGCGCATCGGGGAAAAGCGGAAGGGTCCGAAGCCGACCTCGTTCTGCGCCATGGCGGGACCTGTCACGGACGGCGGCTGGGAGACGACGGAACGGTGGGAAAAGACGTGTCAGCCAAAGGTCGCGCCCGCCACCCCGCCAGCAGCAAAGCGGTGACACAACCTCCGGCGCGGCTCCGTCTTCATCAGGTCATCGAAGGCAAAGGAAGGCGTCATTTCCCAGCGCTAAGCATACATAAGGCTTCATCATCATACGTATGCTTTACCATAGGTCAACGCATCATAACGTGGCATGGGGCGGCGCAGCAGGACGCTTGCGCACCGGCCATCAACGACCATCGGCGCCATCCTCCACCATGCCGGCTTCGACCCCGATGGCGTCGGCCCAGCGGCTTCTCACCAGTTCCACCGCGCGCCGCCGGGTGAAGTCACCGGATACGATGATCGCGGAGGGAAAGGCCGCACGAATCCGGGCGGCGGCGCTGCGATCCTCATAGGGCAGATGGCCGAGCGGAGCCCCATCCGCAGCGGTGCGGACAAGGTGTACGAAGGGAAGCTCCTGCCCGGCCAACGTCGTCAGAAGCATGGTGAACAGCGTGACGGGATCCGAATCCGACATGCCGCGGAATTGGCCGAACGGCGACAGGCGGACACCGACCCGCTCCGCCGTCCAGACGCCGGTTACCGCATCGACAAGCTCGCAGAGGAAGTTCAACCGGTTCTGGATGGAGCCGCCATACCGGTCCGTCCGCCGGTTCTCTCCGTCCTGAAGGAACTGGTCGGGAAGCGAGCCGTCGGCCGCGTCGAGTTCCACGCCATCGAACCCGAGGTGCTTGGCCCGCTCTGCCGCGCGGCGGAAATCCGCGATGACCTCGTCGATGCCGGTGCCTGGCAGGGTGGCGGCCCGGAGAGGGGCATCTCCCGGGTGGCACAACCGCGCCACCACCTTGGCTTTCCTGGCATGGGCCAGGTTGATCGCCGCCGCCCAGGCCGCAGCTGTCCCGGGCGTGTCGAACCCATCCGGCACGGAGGATGACGCCGCCGTTTCGGAAATCGCGACAGGAGGCGTTATGACCAGCCCACCGGGCGAGACATGCCGGACGCAGGCGCCGCAATCGGCCGCCGCGCGGCGCTCGCCGATCCGCCTGTGATCGCTCGCCGCCGAAATGACGACGCGATGGGCGAGATCGAGCGCACCGATGTTGATTGGGAGAAACAGCTTTTCCATTCCGGTACCTTCCACCGGATCAAATCCGCATCGCAGCGCGGTCTGACGCTGGAGCTTCAATCACGCCGAACATAGGCCGAATGATTTCCGCCATGCCAATCTCAGCCATTCCGGACCCGGACCTGCCTGTCACTTTGCACCGTCCTCAACCCCGGGGCCGAGCGGAAGGCGGAGACCGGAGCGGCATTGGCGCGCTTGGGAAGCGACGGCGGGGCGGACGCCGCGCGCACGGACGCCACCAGCTCGACGATGCGGTGAGCCATGTCGTCGGCGCGGTCCATCTCTGCCTCGATCAGCCGTGACATCTTCTCCGCATCGGGGCAGGCAGCCCCATTGCGCTCCGTCCAGCGTCGCCGGGCGTCCGACGCCATCCGGATGGAGGTGACGGCGTTGACGAGGGTCCTGACGTAGGAGACGTAGGTGTTGATCTCCAACTCGCCGAATGCGTGTGTCTGCATCGTGAAGGCTTCGGCTTCGGACCAATTCTGGTGCGGCGACATCGACGGCGCACCAGCGTCATGGGTGGAAAGGTGAGCCATTGCCCCTGCTCCTGTCTGAGTTGTTCTGAGGAGAGTGTGGCCGGGCGGCGGCCCGTAAGCGAGTAAAGCGATGTAAAGGCCGCTGCCCCTTTACGCGCATCGGCGCCGTGGTCCCCATGCTTCCGAAGGAGCTTGGCAATCATGCCGAAGCTCCGCAATATTCCTTTGTATGCAAGCGCCAACGGGATCCCGACGGGGACACGGCAGGCGTATTGCCTTTGATTTGATTGATGGAATCGACCATGACGGTGAATCGACGGACTGTGCTGGCTGCCTCTGCGGCGGGCATGTTCCTGGCCTCGGTAAGGCCGCTGGGTGCGCAGGCCCAGGATACCCTGTCCATCGTGCTGCCCAACCAGTTCATCCTGGCCTTCATCGATATCCTGTTCACGCAGGCCGCCGGATATTTTGAACGGGAAGGGCTGCGGGTCGGCATCGAGGAAGGCCGCGGCTCCTCCATGGCGTTGCAGCAGGTCATGGGCGGAAACGCAACGATCGCCCGCATCGGGGCCGTCGATCACATCCGGGCGAGCGGCCAGCCGGCAGGCCGTGATCTCGTCGCCATCGGCACGGTACAGCAGGCCTCTCCCTGGTTCGTGGTGAGCTTGCAGGACAAGCCGGTGACCGGGCCGCAGGATATGGCGAACCGGACCGTCGGCATCCAATCGGTCGGCGGCACCACGGAAACGCTGCTCGACATCATGCTGGCCGCCCGCGGCGTGGATCGCGCCGGCGTCCAGCGGGTGGTCGTGGGCAATTCGCCGGCTGGGGTCGATCTGATCCGCCAGGGCCGGATCGACGCCTATCTCGTGACTGCCAGCATTGCGGTCGCGCTGCAGAAGAGCGGCCAGCCCGTTCACCTATGGAACACGGACACGGTCGCCCCGACACCCGGCTTCTGCTACTCCGGCAAACGCGACGTGATCGAGCGGCATCAGCCGTTGATCCAGCGCTATCTTCGCGCCGTCCGCACCGCGCTGCTCGACCTGATCGACGGCAAGGTCGCCATCGCCGATGCACTGAAGGCCATGGAGCGCTACGACATGGCCGAAGCTCGTAACCAGGCGCTGGCCGCTGCCATTTACAAGGAGAACATCGCCTTCCTGCTGGCGGACGGCCGGGAGAACCTTCTGCGCAACGTGCCGGTGCGCTGGCAGAGCGCCTACGACCTCATGGTTTCCTGCGGGTTCGCACCGCCCAACCTGAAGCAGGAGGAACTTTACACCAACCGGTTCATCGACGCGCTGTGACCGGGATCGGCGGCAGCAGCGGGCGGCCGGCCCTGATCGCCTTGACGGAGATCGGCAAGACCTTCGATGTCGGCGACGGAACGGCGACGGCGCTCCAGCCCAGCAGCCTGTCGATCGCCGACGGCGAGTTCGTCGTGTTTCTCGGGCCGTCGGGCTGCGGCAAGACCACCCTGCTGCGCATGATCAGCGGGCTGTTGGAGCCGACCTTCGGAACCATCGCCATTGCCGGAACCCCCCTGTGGGACAAGGGCCGCTGCCGGAAGGAACTCCGGTCCCGACTGGGGCTGGTTTTCCAGGAATCGTCACTGCTCCCCTGGCTGACGGTGGAGGAGAATGTACGGCTGCCGCTGGATTTGCGTGGGCGGCTGCCGCGCGCGGAGCGGCTGTCCAGCGCGCGGGCGATGCTGGCGCTGGTCGGTGCCGCCGACATCGGCACCCGCATGCCTCACGAGATTTCCGGCGGCATGCGCCAGCGGGTGGCCATTGCGCGGGCGCTGTCCTACGATCCCGATGTGCTGCTGATGGACGAGCCCTTCGCGGCACTCGACGCGATTTCCCGCGAGGCCTTGAACATGGAGCTTCAGTCGCTCTGGCTCGCGACCCGCAAGACCATCGTCCTGGTAACGCATTCAATGGTGGAGGCGGCCTTCCTGGCCGACCGGATCGTCCTGTTCTCACCGGGACCGGGGCGCATCGACAGTGTGATCGACGTGCCATTTCAAAGGGCGCGCAGCCGGGATCTCACTTATACGCCGGAATTCCAGCGGATGGTGCGCGACCTGCACGAACGATTGGCCGGACTGATGGGGCAACCATGAAAAAGGTCCGGTTGCGCGACGCGGTCTGGCTGCCGTGGCTGGTGACGCCGTGCCTGCTGGCGGTCGGGCTGCTGGCCTGGCACGGCTTGGTCACTGCCTGGGGCGTCTCCCCCTTCATCCTGCCCGCGCCCCGGCCGGTGCTGGAGGAGTGGGTGGCACTGCTATTCAGCAGGCGGGCTTGGAGCCACACGGCCATGACCTTCGCCGGCTCCGTGGCCGGCTTCCTCCTGGCGACCGTCCTGGGCGTGGCCGCGGGCATCCTGCTCTCGCTGTCGCCGACGCTGGAGCGCTTGGCGAAGCCCTTCATCGTCGCCTTCCAAGTTCTTCCGAAGGTGGCGCTGATTCCGCTGTTCGTGGTCTGGATGGGGTTCGGCCTGGGCCCGAAGATTCTCACCTCCGCCATCCTGCCCTTCTACCCGATCATGATGAACACGCTGCTCGGCATCCGGTCGGTGCCGGAAGGATTGCGCGACGTGATGACGTCCTTCGACGCCAGCCGCTTCCAGATGCTCCGTCGCCTGGAGCTTCCCTATGCCCTGCCCTTCATCGTCACCGGCCTGGAGGTGGGCATCGTCCTGGCCCTCGTCGGCACCGTCGTGGCGGAATTCATATCCGGAAGCTACGGGCTGGGATACCTCTTGGTCAGCCGGATCAATTCCTTTGAGACGGCACAGATGTTTGCCATCGTCCTGCAGCTTTGTTTGCTGGGGCTCGTGCTCTATGCCGGGGTGGCGGGGCTCCGCCGGCTGCTGGTGCCGCGCCTCACCCCGTCTCGCCCTTGAATGGGGCTGTGACCTGAGATGGTGGCGCCTCCGCCCGTTGCGACGGCGCCGCCAGCAGCCGCAGGATGGTCCATCAGCTCGGCGGAGTCCGTGCGGCGGAACCGATTGAACTTCAGCCCCGCTGGCCGCCGTCATGGACGGCGCCGGATACGCCCAGCCGCTCGACCGTCTTGTCGGTGCTCCACAGGGCACTGGTAAGCCAGCGGAATTTGATCAGGGCCGCGAGATAGCCATCGCTCGGTGTTATCTGGCGTGGGCCGCTCCGGCGTGGCAGGTTGCCGAGCATGAGCATCAGGATCTTGAACATCATCACCGCGTCCAGCTTCGGACGGAAAACCTCGAAGTCCACCACCGACAACAGACGCTCCAGCGGATCCCCCGCTGAGGCCGGGTTGGACGCCGATCTACACGGCGAGTTGGCCGGCGTGCTGGCGGTCTGCGAGGGCGCCGCTGAGATGCGCAAGGCCCAGACGCACGAAAGCCCCGGCTCTTTCGAACCGGGGCGTCAAGTGTCGGTGGTTGCGGGGGCAGGATTTGAACCTGCGGCCTTCAGGTTATGAGCCTGACGAGCTACCGGGCTGCTCCA
>JBKHVJ010000223.1:0-19177 GCA_046570145.1 Alphaproteobacteria bacterium | reverse complement strand
GAGGGCGGCGCCTGGCCAATTCTTGCATTACGGGAAGGCGCGAGGGAGCAGACCGGCCTGATCCTCGCCACGCAGGGCGCCGATGTCCGGCGCATCGACAGCGTGGCTGAGACCGAGGCGCCCGCCTTCGACACCGATCTTGCGCAGGAATCGCGCCTGGTCGCGCTGAGCGCCCTACCGAACCGGCCTGTCGAGCGCAGCCATATGTTGATGCTGGGTGGCACCATGCAGCCCTATGTCTGGACGATCAACGGCGCTGTCTGGGGGGATCATCTGCCGATCGCTGCGACGTCGGGCGAGCGGGTGGTGCTGTCGTTTCACAACATGTCGATGATGGCCCACCCCATGCACCTGCACGGCCATCATTTTCAGGTGGTGGCGATCGACGGCCACCCGGTGGTCGGTGCGGTGCGCGACACCGTGCTGGTGCCGACGATGGGCAGCGTGACGGTGGCCTTCGACGCCGACAATCCCGGCCGCTGGCCGCTCCACTGCCACAACCTGCTGCACATGGCGACGGGGATGATGACGGAGGTGGTGGTTGAGGGGGTGGGGTAAGGGAGGCTAGGCTCCTGTGCCCCCTCCCCTCAATAATGCGGCGGCGGCCGGTCGTCCTGCGGCGAGGCTATCGCATATTCGGCAGCCTCGACCCGGTCGCGCATGCGCTTCAGCTGTGCGGTCAGGCGGTCGATGGTCTGGCCCTGGGCGAAGATGACCTCCGACATCTCCTCCGCCATGCGTTCGTGGTGGGCGAGGCGGCTTTCGAGATCGGCGAGACGCTGTTCGAGGGCGGGATCCATGGGGCACCGGTCAGACGGGAAGGAACGGGGAGGGGCCGCAAGATGGACCATTCCCCGCTCCGGGTCGAGGGTGCCTTACCGCTCACACCATCGCCGTGGTGCCGGCCAGCCAGCCCGACAGGCCGGTCAGCAGCAGGACGGTCAGGCTCGCCAGCCGCAGGGTCAGCGGCGCCATCGCCAGCCCGCCCATCAGCTTGGCATTGCGCAGCAACAACAGCATCGGGATCAGGATGAAGGGCAGGGTCAGGGCCAACACCACCTGGCTCAGGACCAGCAGTTCATCCACCGCGCCGTCGCCGGCGCTGGCCAGAACCGCCAGCGCCGGGATCAGCGAGGCGCCGCGGGTGATCAGGGCACGGGTGACGGGGCGCAGGCGCAGGTTCAGGAAGCCTTCCGTCACCATCTGGCCGGCCATGGTGCCGGTGGTGGTGGAGCTCTGTCCGGCCGCCAGCAGGGCGATGGCGAAGACCAGCGCGGCGGCCCCGCCGATGCTGCTGCCCAGCAGGGCATGGGCATCCTCGATGCCGGGCGTCGATCCGGATGCGACACCCTGGAAGGCGACCGCGGCAACCGCCAGGATGGAGCCGTTGACCAGACCGGCCAGCGCCAGCGCGGTCGACAGGTCGATGGTCAGCCAGCGGGCGGCCTGCCGGCGCTCCTCCTCCGTCTTCACCTCCGCCAGCCGCGAGCGGACCAGACCTGAGTGCAGGAACAGATTGTGCGGCATGACGGTGGCGCCGATGATGCCCAGCGACAGGTACAGCATCTCCGGATTGCGGGCCAACTCGATGCTCGGCACCAGCCCGGCCAGCAGGGCGCCGGGATCGGGGCGGGCGATCACCAACTCCCAGGCGAAGCAGACCACGACCACGCTCATCAGCGCGCCGACGACCAACTCCGGCGCACGGCCCCTCGCACCCGGCAGGGCCAGGATGCCGAAGGTCAGCACGGCGGAGATCACCACGCCGGCCATGATCGGAATGCCGAACAGCAGCTTCAGCGCGATGGCGCTGCCCAGCAGTTCGGCCAGATCGGTGGCGATCATCGCCAGTTCCGATACCGCCCACACCCCCATCGCCACCGGACGGGGGAAGCGGTCGCGGATCAACCGGGCCAGATCCTTTCCGGTCGCCAGCGTCAGCCGGACGATCAGCCCCTGCAGGAAGATGCCTGCCAGGCTGGCGATCAGCACCGCCGACAACAGCGCGAAGCCGAAGCTGGACCCCGCCGCTATGTCCGTCGCCCAGTTGCCCGGATCCATATAGCCGACCGCCACCACGAAGCCCGGGCCGAGCATGGTCCAGAACCGGCGCCCCGGTGCGGGGTTGCGGGCGGGAATGTCGGTGTCGATGGTGGGGGATGCGGTCTTCACGCCGGTTGCTCCTGAACGGTCCCTGGCGGCCGGAGACTTGGCCGCCGATGCAAGGATGGCCGACCGCTTCGATAGTGTCCAATCGATGTTTCTAAATATCTCAATAGGACACGTCTATCGATATGGGGGCTCAGCCGGAGCAGGTCCAGTTCAGAACAGCAGGAGAGTCACTTCGTTCGCAGTGCAGCAGTGCCATGCGGACGAATTTCGTCGGGAACCAATCGCGACCCTCAGCGCCGCCGGGGTCCGAAGCGCTTGCGCGGCGCCCCGCGGAAGCCTGCGGCCGGCGGCGGTTCGCGGCGGCGGGCGCGGGAGGCGAGCGCTTCCGACAGGCGCTGGCCGATGGCGTCGCGGGCGCTGCGCATCCGGTCGCGGTCGGGCAGGGCGTCGGGGAACTTGCGCGACGCCCAGAAATAGAGGTCGCAGGCCCGCGATGCCGCCTCCAGCACCTCGGCGGTCAGCCCGTCGAACCGGGCGGGGATCAGGCGCGCGAGCGGCAGCACCTCCCCCGCCTCCACCGCGTCGAGGATGGCGGCGAAGACCTTGGCATCCTCCGGCTCCTCAAGGTCGGCGGGGGCGAGCAGAAGGTCGAGCTTGGCGGACAGGGCCAGCCGCCGGGCGTCCAGCATCGGCGCGGCCCGGCGCAGAGCGGACAGATCGGCCAGCCTAAATGGGGAGCCGGCGGTGGCCGCGGTGCCGAAGCACTCCACCAGCAGGCGCGTCTCGTCGCTGTCGATGTGGGACGCGAGGCGGGCCAGCATGGCGCGGGTCGGGCGGACCGGCAGCGGCGCGTCGGCACGAAGCCGGCGGTCGGGCGCCTCAAGCAGGCGTTTCAGAACGGCGGGCGTGCCGCGGGCGATGACACCGAAATGCCCCTCCTCGAACTGGCCGAAACGGCCGGCGCGGCCGGCGATCTGCTTCACCTCCGTCGCGGTCAGCGGGCGGACGCTGCTGCCGTCGAACTTCTCCAGCGCGGTGAACAGCACGCGGCGGCAGGGCAGGTTCAGACCCATGCCGATGGCGTCCGTCGCCACCACCACGTCGGCCTCGCCCGACAGGAAGCGCGCCGCCTCGCGCCGCCGGACCGCCGGGGCCAGCGCGCCATAGATGGCTGCGACCGACAATCCCTGGGCCAGCAGCGTGTCGCGGACGCTGTGCACCTCGCGGCGGGAGAAGGCGATCAGGGCGTCGCCGCGCTCCACCTCCGCCCATTCCAGCCGGCGGTCGAGCATCGACAGCGGGGTCTTGCGGTCGAGTTCCACCACCTCCAGCGCTTCGCCGAGATGGGTGGCGGCACGCTCCACCAGCGGGCGGACCTCGGGCGCGCCGAGGATATAGACGGTCTCCGCCGGGACGCCCATCAGGGCGGCGGTCCAAGCCCAGCCGCGCGCCGGGTCGGCCAGCATCTGGATCTCGTCGATCACCGCCACTTCCACCGGGCGGTCGGGGTCCATCACCTCGATGGTGGAGGCGGTGTGGCGGGCGCCTGGGGTGCGGATTTCCTCCTCGCCGGTGATGAGGGTGGTGGGGGTGCCTTCGGCGTTCAGCCGCTCCATCACTTCCAGCGCCAGCAGGCGCAGGGGAGCGAGATACACGCCGTCGCGCGCCTCGCGGAGCGCTGTGATGGCGCGGTGGGTCTTGCCGGAATTGGTCGGGCCGATCACCAGAACCAGCCGGCGGTCCATGCCGCGCGCAACCGGGAAAAGCCGCTCGAAACGGGAGAAGTCGAAATGGCGGTCGACGTAAAGCCGGCCGCGCGCCTCCGCCCGGTCGCGGCGCCACTGGTCGTATTCGCGGTCCCAGCGGTCGAGCAGTTCGTCGGCGTCGGTACGGTTGCGGGCGGCCTTGTTCAGACGCTCGGTTAGGCTGGCAAAGCCCCAGTCGGGATCGTCGCCAGCCCGCTCCGCCAGATCGCGCAGGCGGGTCGCCACACGGGACAGCGCGTCGTCCAGGGCGGCGTGCAGTGCGGGATCATGGTCGAGCCGAGCCGACAGTTCGGCATCGGACAGGTCCGACAGTTCCAGCGCGTCGAAGGTCCGCGACACCTGCAGCCGGATCGCGGGCGACAGGCCGGGCCAGGGCAGTTCGTCGCTGCGCACGGCGCGGACGCGGGTGCGGTCCTCGCAGGACAGCAGGGCCGTATGGCTGCCGGCAAGCGCCTGCCGTCCCTGGGCCAGCAGCGCGTCGCGGCGGTGGGCGCGGTCGATGCGGCCGGCGATCTCCAGCAGGATGGCCTCCCGCCGCTCCGCCGGGACCAGCAGGTCGCGCTTGCCCTTGGGCAGCGGCAGGCCGAGCGGCACCAGTCCGCGCGCCTCGGCGTCCGGCATCCGCAGCAGGCCGGCGGCCCCCAGCGTCGTCACCTCCGGATGGGACAAGGCGAGGTCGTGGACCAGATGCGGGTCGGCTGCAGGCGTGTTGCTGTCGTCGGTCATAGGGCCTGTCCAGAGGCGACATGGTGCAGCACGATGCCGCTGGTGGTCGCCACGTTGAGGGAATCGAAGCCGCCGGCCATCGGGATGCGCACGCTGCGGGCGCGGGCCAGCAATGCTTGCGGCAGTCCCGGTCCCTCAGATCCGAACAGCAGGGCGGCGCGGCGGGGCGGGTTCAGGGCGGCAAGCGTCTCGGCACCGGCGGGGCTCAGCGCCACCGCCTCGAACCCGAACCGGTCGAGCAGGGCGAGCGGGTCCTCACCGGCAGCAAGCCTTGCGGTCGGCACCAGCAGGGTCGCCCCCACCGACACGCGGATGGCCTTGCGGTAGAGCGGATCGCAGCAGCCGGAATCGAGGATCACCGCGTCGGCGCCGAAGGCGGCGGCGTTGCGGAAGATGCCGCCCATGTTGTCGTGGTTGCCGATGCCGAACAGCATCACCAGGCGAGCGACCGGGCCGCAGGCGCCCAGCAGATCGGCCGCGGTGGGCACCTCGGTCTTCTCGCCCACCGCCAGGATGCCGCGGTGCAGGGGAAAGCCGGCGATGCGGTCGAGCACGGGCTGCGTGGCGGTATAGACCGGTGTGTCGGCCGGCAGGGCGGCCAGCATCGGCGCCAGCGCCTCCACCCGCTTGTCGGCGATCAGCAGCGAGCGGGCGCGGTAGCGGGTGGACTGAACGAGGCTGCGGACCACCACCGCCCCCTCGGCGATGAACAGCCCATCACGGCCGACCAGATCGCGCTCCCGCACGTCGCGGTAGGGTTCGATGCGCGGATCCTCGGGGTCGGTGATGGGAATGACTTGGTACGGCAGGGTGGGCAATGGAGCGCTCGGCGTCGGAGGTATGCGCCTACTTAGTGCATATGGAGGCGGCTTTCCAATACGGGGGCGGATAGAGCGGCGCCAATCCGTTCCGTCCGTTTGCATACCCCCCTTGCCGAAACCAAAGTCCCCGCTCATGTTGCGGTGCAGCATTGCTGAGTGAGGACGTGCCGACATGACCATGATCCGCAGACTGTGGAACCGCGTGTGCGGCAAGCCCGCGACCATCCAGCCGACCAAACCGGCGGAACCGTTGGAACTGTCGGGGCCTGGGCCGATGCTCGCCCTACCGCCGCCGAAGCCCACGCTGGCGCTGGCGTTGCAGGGCGGCGGAGCGCATGGGGCGTTCACCTGGGGTGTGCTCGACCGGCTGCTGGAGGAGGATATCCGGCTGGTCGGGGTCAGCGGCGCCAGCGCCGGGGCGATGAACGCCGCGATGCTGGTTCAGGGCTGGGCGAGGGGCGGATGCTCTGGTGCGCGGGCTGAACTGGCGAATTTCTGGGAGCGCGTGAGCGCCGCCGGCCGGCTGGGGCCGATCCGGCCGAGCGTGACCGACCGTCTGCTCGGCCGCTGGAACGTCGACAATGCGCCGGGATCGCATCTGGTGGATTGGGCGAAGCGCTGGATCACTCCCTACCAGACGCAATCGTCGGATTTCCATCCCCTGCGCAGCCTTCTGACCGAGCTGGTGGAGCCCGATCTGATCCGGCGAAGTGGGCTGCGCCTGTTCGTCAGCGCCACCAATGTGCGCAGCGGGGGCTTGCGCCTGTTCGACGAGACAGAGGTGGAGGTCGACCATCTGCTGGCGTCCGCCTGCCTGCCGCACCTGTTCCGCGCGGTGCGGATCGATGGGCAGGATTACTGGGATGGCGGCTATCTCGCCAATCCGCCCCTGTCGCCGCTGGCGGAGGCCTGTCCCGGCGCCGACCTCCTTGTGGTGGCGATCAACCCCTTCACCTGCGCCACCACGCCGGAGGATCCGGCCGGCATCGCCGCCCGCCTGAACCAGATCACCTTCAACGCCGCCCTGCTGCAGGAACTGCGCTGCCTGTCCGGGCGCGCCGACACCCCGCGCCTGCATCTGATCGATGCCGACGAGCATCTGCAGGATCTGGGCGTCTATTCCAAGCTGATGACCGACTGGACCTTCCTGAACTGGCTGCGCGACGCCGGGCGGGAGGCGGCGGGGCGGTGGGTTGCCCAAAATCTGCCCCGCGTCGGTGTGGAAAGCTCCGCACGGTCGCCGGCCCTGGCTTGACGGCACCTCACTCCGCCGGCGTCCGTTGTGCGGCGTCGGGGTCGGTATGGGCGAACCAGCGCTTCATCCGGCGCGACAAGGCATCCAGATAGGTCAGCGCCACCGGCACCACCAGCAAAGTCAGGATGGTTGAGGACAGCAGGCCGCCGATCACCGCATGGGCCATCGGTGCCCGCTGCTGCGCGCCCTCGCCGATGCCGAGCGCCAGCGGCACCATGCCGAAGATCATCGCCGCGGTGGTCATCACGATGGGGCGCAGGCGGATGATGCCGGCCTCCACCAGCGCATCGTGCAGGTCGGCGCCGCGCTTGCGCGCCTGGTTGGCGAAGTCGACCAGCAGGATGGCGTTCTTGGTCACCAGACCCATCAGCATGATGAAGCCGATGGCGCTGAAGATGTTCAGCGTCGATCCCGCCGCCAGAAGCCCGAGGAACACGCCGACCAGCGACAGCGGCAGCGAGGCCATGATGGCGAGCGGCTGCAGGAAGCTGCCGAACTGCGAGGCCAGGATCAGGTAGATCAGGATGACGGCGAGCGCCAATGCCTGCGCCGCGTAGCTGCTGGTCTCTGCGATGTCCTTGGTGGAGCCGCCGAAGACGATGCGGTAGCCGGGCGGCAGCTCGATCTTCGCCAATGCCGCCTGCAGCTCCCGCCCGGCGTCGCCGGCTGCGCGGCCCTGGACATTGGCCTGGACATTCACCTCGCGCTGCAGGTCGCGCCGGTTGATCTGCGAGGCGCCGAGCGTCGTCACCACCTCCGCCACCTGGGACAGCGGAATCATGCGCGGCGTGCCGTTGGCGTCATTCCCACCGGCAAAATAGATGCGGTCGAGGTCGGACCGGCCGGCGCGGTCATCTTCGGGCAGGCGGACCAGCACGTCGTAGCTCTCGCCGTCGGGCGCCTTCCAGCTCGACACCGTGTCACCGGCAAACAGCGGGCGCAGGGTGTCGGCCACCTTGGCGGTGCCGATGCCGAGGTCGCTGGCGATATCGCGCTCCAGCCGCACGGCCAGCGTCGGCTTGGCCGCCTTCAGCGTGCTGTCGACGTCGACGAAGCCGGGGATGGCACGCATGGCGCCGATGACCTTCTGCGACAGCCGGTCCAGTTCTGCGATATCGCGGCCCTGCACCGACACCTGGATCTGCTTCTGGACGCCGCCCACGCCGGGGATGGCGATGCCGGTGGTGACGCCGGGGATCGCCGACAGCCGTTCGCGCAGCAGCGGAGCGAGGTCGTTCGGGGACCGCTTGCGCTGATCGATGGGGGTGTAGCGCAGATAGATGCTGCCGCGGTTGTGGCCGATCGACACGCCGGTGTTGACGGTGCTGTAGGTGTAGGCGATCTCCGGGAACTCGCGGATCGCCGCCTCCACCTGTCTGGTCTTGGCCGTCGTGGTGGCGAGCGACGAGCCGACGGGGGTCTCCACCTCCACGATCTGCTCGCCGAGATCGGCGGCCGGCACGAACTCCACGCCGATGCGCGGCACCAGCAGGAAGCTGCCGAAGAAGATCGCCAGCGCCACGATCACCACCAGCCAACGCCGGCGCAGGCCCCAGCGCAGCAGCCGGCCATAACCGTGCGAGACGGCGGTGAACCCGCGCTCGAACCACTCCGCGAAGCGGCCGAAGATGGAGCGGCCATGGCGTCCGTGTGCCGCCGGATCATACCACACACTGGACAGCATGGGATCGAGCGTGAAGGACACGAACAGCGAGATCAGCACCGCCGCCGACACGGTGATGCCGAATTGCAGGAAGAAGCGGCCGATGATGCCGCCCATGAAGGCGACCGGCAGGAACACCGCGACGATGGTCAGCGTGGTCGCCAGCACCGCCAGCCCGATCTCCGCCGTGCCGTCGAGCGCGGCCTGCCGGTGGCCCTGGCCACGGGCAAGGTGGCGCATGATGTTCTCGCGCACGACGATGGCGTCGTCGATCAGGATGCCGATGGCGAGCGACAGGGCCATCAGCGTCATCATGTTCAGCGTGAAGCCCATGGCCGCCAGCATGCCGAAGGTGCCCAGCACCGCGACCGGCAGGGTCAGCGCGGTGATGACCGTGCTGCGCCAGGACCCCAGGAAGACCATGACGATCAGGATCGTCAGGATGCCGCCCTCGACCAGGGTCTTCTGCACGTTGCTCAGCGAGTTGGTGATCCCGCGGGAGCTGTCGCGCACTACCGCCAGCGTCACGTCTGGCGGCAGAGAGCCGTTGGTCCGCAGATCCTGGATCGCCACATGCAGGCCGCGGGCGACCTCCACCGTGTTGGCCCCCTGGACCTTGACCACGTCGACCGCCAGCGCCGGGGCGCCGTTCAGCATGGCCGCGGAGTCCTGCTCCTCCTGCCCGTCGATCACCTCGGCGACCTGACCCAGCCGCACCGGGCTGTCGCCGCGGCGTGCGACGATCAGGTCCAGCATGTCGCGCGGGTTGCGCACACGCCCTTCCACCTGGATCACGCGCTCCCGTCCCTGGCCGGTGACGGTGCCGGCGGGCACGTCCTGGTTCTCGCCGGTGACGGTGGCGATCACCTCATCGACGCCGACGTTCAGGGACTCCAGCTTTTCCGGTTTCAGGCGCACCAGGATCTGGCGCTTCACCCCGCCGGCGATGGTGGCCTTGCCGACGCCGCGGACATTCTGCAGGCGCTTCAGGATGATCTGGTCGGTCAGGGTGGTCAGGTCGCGCAAGGACCGCAGGTCCGACGTCACGGCGATGGACAGGATCGGCTGGTCGTCCGGGTTGAAGCGGGTGATCTGCGGGTCCTTCACCTCGTCCCGGAAGGTGGCGCGGATGGCCGAGACCTTTTCGCGCACGTCCTGCAGCGCCTGGACCGACGAGGTCTTCAGGTCGAATTCGGCGATCACCACCGACTGGCCCTCGTAGGAGCGCGAGGTCAGTGTCTTGATGCCGGCGATGGTGTTGATCGCATCCTCGACCGGGCGGGTGATGTCGGTCTCCACCGTCTCCGGGCTGGCGCCGGGATAGCTGGTGCTGACCACCACCACCGGAAAATCCACGTCGGGAAACAGGTCGACGCCCAGCCGGTTGTAGGAGAACAGGCCGAGCACCATCAGCGCCACCATCATCATGGTGGCGAAGACCGGGTTGTCGACGCTGATGCGGGTGATCGGCATGGGGCTATCCGGGGCTCAGGAGCCGCTGGCCGTGCCGGCGACCGCGACGGCGCGGCCGGCGGTCAGGCCGGGCAGGTTTCCGGTGACGACCCGGTCGCCCGGCGCCACCCCTTCGACCTGAACCAGATCGCCACGCGCCCATTGTGCCACCCGCGTGACCGGGCGGCGCACGGTGCGGCCGTCGGCGACCGCCAGAACGAAATCTCCCTGGTCGTCATGACGGATGGCGACCGGCGGCACCGCGATGGCGCCAGATGCCTCCGCCACCAGAACCTCACCGCTGGCGAACATACCGCCGCGCAGAGCACCGTCCCTGTTGTCGACCGTCACATAGACCGGGATGGCGCGAGATCCCGCCCGCGCCATCGGATTGATGCGGGCGACGCGGCCGGCGAACTCGCGCTCGCCAAAGCCCTCTACGCGAAGCCGGGCGTTCTGGCCGACGGCCAGCCTCGCCACCTGTTCCGCCGGGACGGTCGCCTCCACCTCCACCCGCGACAGGTCGACGATGGTGAACATCGCCGCATTCACCGCGAGATTTTCGCCCGGATTGACCGAGCGGGTGGCGACCATCCCGTCGATGGGACTCACCACCACCGCGTCGCGCAGGGCCTTGCGTGCCAGTTCCACCTGGGCGGCCAGCGCGTCCACCTGCGCCCGCTGGAAGCCGAAGCTGCTTTCAGCCTGATCCAGGCTGGTGTCGGAGACGATGTTGTTGCGGTTCAGCGTGCGGTTCTTGGCCAGCGTCTTCTCGGCCAGGACAAGCTGGGCGCGGGCGCCCTCCAGGTTGGCCTGCTTCTCGTTCAGGCGGGCGGCGAGCTCCACCGTCTCAAAGCGGGCCAGCACCTCGCCCCGGCGCACGGCCTGACCCTCCCGCACCGGCACCTCGGCCAGCCGGGCCGCAACCTCCGCCTTGATCGCCGACTGTTCCATGGGAGAGACGGACCCGCTGAGGCGGACGGTCTCGGTCAGCGCGCGGGGGGCGACAGCCGTCACCTCCAGCGCCGACAGCTCCACCGGGCGCTCGCCGACGGGGACAGTCGGGGCGGCGGAGGGCGCGGCCGGGCCCTGGGTCCGCCACAGGGTCAGCCCACCGACCGCCAGCAGCAGCACGACGAGCCAGCCGAGCCAGCGGAAGCGCCGCGGGCGGGGTGGGGGAGAGGCGTCGCCTTGAGGTGAGGGCTGTTGCGGCTTGAGCGGCTGAGGGACCGGGGGAACGGTCCGTTGCGGAGCGGTCATCATGCTTGATCCAGTTCGGCCGGGCCTGCGCAGACTTCTTTGTCGATGCCGGTTGAGAGCGCGGCCGTGACCCTCCATTAAGGATGGCGCCGATGTTCCGTCAAGGTTCCCATTGTCGCGGCTTGTGACGGGACTGTCCCGCTCGAAAGGGCAGCCAACATAGGCATATCGACATTTGCCGAAAATCCTAATTGCCCACTTCAGAACAAGGGATCAATAGGGCTTTTTTGGGGCATCTTCGGGACAGGATTCGGAAAACGGTCGCGTTGTCGCTTGACAGTCGTGGGCTATACATCGAAAAGCGATCCATCTCTTGCCCCGCCCGCGCCAACAGCACGGAAATTCCCTAGTGGTCAAACGGAACCTCGCGACGATCCACGCCGCCGGAGCTATGCTGTGCCTCGCGCTCGGCCTGGCCGGCTGTGCCACCGAAGCGCCGCAGGTGCAGACGGCGCCCCCTGTCGAGGCGGCCTACGTCCCCGACCCGAACGATCCGCTGTCGCGCTGGGTGCCGCTCATCCGCGAGGCCTCCAAGCGTTACGACATGCCGGAAAAGTGGATCCGTGCGGTGATGATGCGGGAGAGCAACGGCCGCACCACCAACCGCAACGGCAAGGTTCTGACCAGCTCCGCCGGGGCCATCGGCCTGATGCAGGTGATGCCCGGCACCTATGAATTGATGCGGGCGCAGTACGGCCTCGGTCCCGATCCGTCCGATCCGCGCGACAACATCCTGGCCGGCACCGCCTATCTGCGCGAGATGTACGACCTGTTCGGCGCGCCCGGTTTCCTGGCCGCCTACAATTGCGGTCCGGGCTGCTATGCCCAGCATCTGGCCGGCAAGCAGCGCCTGCCGCGCGAGACCAAGCTGTATCTGGCCGCGCTGACCCCGGTGCTGCGCGGCTCCGCACCCCGCGAGCCGTCGCTGGCGGCCGGTGCCGGTGCCATCGAGATCGCGGTGGTGCCGGACGACGCACCGAAGCCGCGCGGCGGCCAGCCGGCGGCCCCGGCTCCGTCGCAGCAGCAGTCCGAGCCGTCTCCCGTCCTGGTCGCATCCGCCGAGGCTCCGCCGTCCCGTGCGGTCGAGCCGCGCCGGATGGAACCGCGACCGGCCGAACAGAAGGCCGCGGAACCGGCGCCGGCCTCCGCTCCGATGACCGTCGCGTCGCTGCCGCAGCCCGCCGCGGCCCCCGCCATGCCGGTCCAGGTCGCCAGCGTCGAGTTGCCGCCGTCTTCGTCGAACCACCGGGTCAGCCCGCAATTCACCGCCCAGGTCGCCGAAGCCCTGCTGCCCCCGCAGTCCGTCGGCAAGGGGGAGCGCGTTGTGATGCGCTTCGTTTCCCAGCGCGCCGACGGCTGCGGCAGCCTTGCAGGACGCGATCGCGCCTGCGTCGCGCTGGCGGACGCACGGTAACGGCAAACGGGACGTTCAATGGCGTACCCGGATCAGGGAAGGGTGGGTTGCGGATGCAGATCCCCCCTCACCTTGAGCCGAACTTTTTTGCTCCCTTGCCGTCGGACTTGATCCGCATCACTTACGGGTCGCCTCGTCACTGGCATAACGGTGTGATGGACCGGTCCGAACACACATCCAGCCCATATCCGCCATGCAGCTGCTGCGGCGAAGAGGTTCTGCTCGGCGAGCCCATGTACTGGACGCCGGAGCGGCCGGGGCATGTCTGGCACGACCTCTGCGCCCAGAGGGAGGGGCTGCTCCCTGTCAGCCCCAAGCCCATCCGCGGCAGGCGGCGTAGCACGAAGCCCGGCACCAAATCACAGGCCGCCGAACCGCTGTTCTAGGGCAGGCGAAACGTCGCGACGCCAAGACTCCGCCTCGCGGCGAAGGTGCTCAGCTCCGCAGCCGGTAAAGCTCGACGGCCTCGTCCATATAAGCCGGGAGTTGGGTCGGGTCGCCTTCCTCCTGCTTGACGGCGGCGAAGCGGCTGCGTGCCTCCTCGCGGCTCCGGGACAGAAGGGCAGGGTCGGCAGCCAGTGCAATCGCCCTCTCGACGAAAGCGCCGCCGTCGCCGACCAGGAAGCCCGGTCCGGCGATGCTTGCCACGTCGCCACTGTCGAAGGCCAGGATCGGCAGGCCGGATGCCAGCGCATGGGCCGCACTGCCACCGCCGCCGGTACGGCGGGGATTCAGGAAGACGTCGCAGGACTGTAGGAGCGCGCCGATGCGCTCGACATGGCCAAGGCAGCGGAGCCGTGCCGCGTGACGGGAGGCGGCGAGACGGCCCGGCAACGCATCGACGGTTCCGGCGAACAGAACCTCGCCATGCGGGACGGCATCCAGCACCCGTTCCAACAGGGCCAGGAACGCGGCATCCACCTCCGCATCCAATCGGTTGCCGACGATGACATACAGGAAGGCACCGTCCGCCGCGCCGAACTCCGCCCGCGTGGCCGCACCGTCATCCTGTCGCAGTGCCATGCCCAGCCGGAACGGCCGCCAGGAGCGGGCCAGCCGCCCTTCGCCCGGCGGCGCCGCCCGGCCGCCGTAATCCAGGACGATGTCGGCGAGTGAAATGGTCTGGCCGGTGGTTGTCGGGATGCACAACAGCGGCCGGGCGGAGGCCAGCAGGTCGGCGACGATCACCGATCCGCCGAAGGCGATCACCAGATCGGGGTCGAATTCCTCCACCGCCGCGAAAAAGCCCTTGAGCTTGTCGGCGGTGATGCCGGGCGCGGTGGAGGACAGGAGACGGACAGCTTCGTTGCCGAACTGGATCGTCTGCTCGCCGGACAGCCTCTCTTCCACCGCGGCGGCGAAGGGCGGGATGAAGGGGCTGTAATAGCGGTCCGGCATCATGTTGGTGTTGAGCGCCAGGACTGTCCGGCCAAGGTCCCGCTGCAGGCGGACCACCTGGGTCAGCAGGTCGCGCGACGGCTGGTGCTGGTCGGACAGGAACTGGTTGGTGACCATGACGACCCGGCCGGTCACCGGCTTGTCCGCCGGTCTCGGTGCAGGAGCCAAACCCAAGCGCAGGGAAATCTGCGTCAGGAACCGCTCGTAGAACGGCAACACCCACCCGGTCACGAAGTCCGGGACGGACCCCATGTTCATGCGCATCAGGAACAGCTGGCGCTGCATGCTCCAATAGATCTGGTTGATGCCGTCCAGCGGAGCCAGATCGAGCACATTGTCCAGCATGTCGAGAATGCGCAGGTATCGGCGCAGATCGCCGGAAACATAGGCCAGCGCCGATTCCCGAAGAATGGGGTCAAGTTCGGCCGTCGCGAGGTCCAGCGCCGCCGTCGACTCGTCGTCGCTGCCGAGGCCCGCGGCCCGCGCGGATTCGCAGGCTTGGGAGATCTCCCTCAGCGCCTCTCCGGTTCCGGCCGGCCTATGCAGGCAGGCGATCAGTTCCCTGAGGATGGCGCCGCGGGAACCGGGTTCTTCCATCTGGCGCTCCTTGGACATGCGCAGCGAAGCGCCGGCTTGGCGGGCGACGATGGTGCCGGCCGACCTGCGGCACCGCCAGAACAACTTGATGGTCCAGACAGCATGACGGCCCGGCGGGGCTACCCGCCGGACCGGTTTCAGTGCCTAACCCGTTTCACTCCCACTCGATGGTGCCGGGCGGCTTCGACGTGATGTCGTAGACCACGCGGTTGACGCCGCGGACCTCGTTGACGATGCGGTTGGACACGCGCGCCAGGAAGTCGTGGGGGAAGGGATACCAGTCGGCGGTCATGCCGTCGGTGGAGGTCACGGCGCGCAGGGCCAGGACATGGTCGTAGGTGCGGCCATCGCCCATCACGCCGACCGTGCGGACCGGCAGCAGAACCGCGAAGGCCTGCCAGATCGCGTCGTACAGGCCGGCGTTGCGGATCTCCTCCAGATAGACCGTGTCGGCCTTGCGCAGGATCTCCAGCTTTTCCGGGGTGATCTCGCCCGGGACGCGGATGGCGAGGCCAGGGCCGGGGAAGGGGTGGCGGCCGATGAAGGCCGGCGGCAGGCCGAGTTCGCGCCCGAGCGCGCGGACCTCGTCCTTGAACAGCTCGCGCAGCGGCTCAACCAGCTTCAGCTTCATCCGCTCCGGCAGGCCGCCGACATTGTGGTGCGACTTGATGGTCACCGATGGGCCGCCGGTGAAGGACACGCTCTCGATAACGTCGGGGTAGAGGGTGCCCTGGGCCAGGAACTCCGCACCGCCGACCTTGGCGCTCTCCTCGTCGAAGACGTCGATGAAGAGGCCGCCGATGATCTTGCGCTTCTGCTCCGGGTCGGTGACGCCGGCCAGCTTGCCCAGGAACAGGTCGGACGCCTCGCGGTGGACCAGCGGGATGTTGTAATGGTCGCGGAACAGCCGCACGACCTCTTCCGACTCGCCGGCGCGCATCAGGCCGGTGTCGACGAAGATGCAGGTCAACTGGTCGCCGATGGCCTCATGGATCAGCACGGCCGCGACCGACGAATCGACGCCGCCCGACAGGCCGCAGATCACCTTGCCCGTGCCGACCTGGGCGCGGATCTTCTCGATGGCCTGCTGCTTGAAGGCGGCCATGGTCCAGTCGCCCTTGATGCCGGCGACGCGATGGACGAAGTTCGCCAGCAGCTGCGCACCGTGCGGGGTGTGGACCACCTCCGGGTGGAACTGCACGCCGTACATGCGGCGGCTGTCGTCGGCGATGGCGGCGAAGGGGGCGCCGTCGCTGACCGCCACGGCGCGGAAGCCGTCTGGCAGCGCGGTGACGCGGTCGCCGTGGCTCATCCACACCTGTTCCTTCGACCCGATCTCCCACAGGCCGTCGAACAGGGCGCAGGGCTCCTTGATCTCGATGAAGGCGCGGCCGAATTCGCGGTGGTCGGAACCGGAAACGGTGCCGCCCAGCTGGTGGCACATGGTCTGCTGGCCATAGCAGATGCCGAGCACCGGCACCTTCAGGTCGAACACCGCCTGCGGCGCGCGCGGGCCGTTCGCCTCGGTGACGGAAGCCGGGCTGCCGGACAGGATGATCGCCTTCGGGTCATACTCGCGGATGCGCTCGTCGCTCATGCCGAAGGGATGGATTTCGCAATAGACCCCGCTCTCACGCACGCGGCGGGCGATGAGCTGGGTGACCTGCGACCCGAAATCGAGAATGAGGACGCGTTCGGCGGAAAGGGAAGCGGCGCTGGACATCGGCGAATCCTGATGCGTGGGGACGATGCGTGGGGACTCAGGGCCCCTCACTACCGCACCTCCGGCCCCGCCGACAAGCGTGCAAGCGGCGTCAGGTCGCGCCAGCCATAGGCGATTTCCACCAGATCGGTGTTGGCGAAGCGGATCGGCCGTTCCGCCACCTTGATCCCGCCCAGCCGCTCGTAGAACCAGCGCGAGGGGTTGTCGCGCAGGCACCACACTGCGGCGGAGCGGATTCCGGCGGCCAGGAAGCGGTCGGCCATCGCCGCCATCAGCCGTCGCCCGATGCCGTAACCCTTTGCATCGTCGAGCAGATAGAGCGCATGGAATTCCCCCGCATGGCCCTGCACCGCGACCCGCCGCGTGCCGAAGGAGGCGATGCCGATGACGGTATCGGGCGCCGCGATCAGGCCGGCGACATCGACCGCGACGAAGGCGCCCTGGCCGGGGCCGCGCATTTCGGCGATGGCTGCCCAGCGCTGCGCGGCGGCCGGTTCGGACAGGTTGACCAGGAATTGCGCCGGGATCAGGCCGGGATAGGTGGACTGCCAGCTGCGCACATGGACGCGGGCCATGCCGTCGGCGTCCGTCGCGCGTGCCTGGCGGATTGCGACCGTGGTGTCCGTCATCGACCGACCCTCCCGTACAGCCTCTATGACAACAGTTTGGATTGCCGATGCAGGAAGTCCAGCCGGAAAAGGAGGCAGGAATTCGACGCTGCCGATGCAGCCCTGCGGTGGTTGCCGCCCCCGCCCAGTTGTCATCGCTGTGCAACGGGGGTAAACAGCCGGAACCTGTTCCGGCGGGTGCCGCGCCCGACCCCATCGGTCGCGGTTGCCCGCCGGTCCGCCCCAAGCGCCATGCCGGGCGGGGCTCCGGAGACCGGACACCGCATGTATTCCTCGCCTACGCTTTCCCGTTACATCGGGCGGCAGTTCATCGTCTGGTTCTGCCTGCTGATGGTGATCCTGCTCGCCATCGTGCTGCTGCTGGACACGGTGGAACTGCTGCGCCGCGCCGGCAGCAAGCCCAACGTCACCTTCGGGCTGGTGATCCAGATGGCTCTGCTGAAGCTGCCGGAGATCGGCCAGCAGATCTTCCCCTTCGTCATCCTGTTCGCGGGCATGTTCACCTTCTGGCGGCTGACCCGCAGCGCCGAACTGGTGGTGGCGCGCGCGGTCGGCGTGTCGGCCTGGCAGTTCCTGATGCCGGTGATGTTTGCCGCCGCTGCCATCGGCGTGGTGAAGGTGACCCTGATCAACCCGGTCGGCGCGGTGTTCGTCGCCAAGTACGAACAGCTGCAGGACCGATACCTGAAGCTTCAGTCCAGCACGCTGAACATTTCCCGATCCGGCCTGTGGCTGCGCCAGACCAACGAGAAGGAGCAGTTCTTCATCCATTCGGAGCTGGTGAACCCGGTGACCTTCGAACTGTCGAACGTCATCGTGTTCCTGTTCGATTCCGACCAGACCTACATGGGCCGCATCGACGCTCCCAGCGCCGTCCTGAGGGACCGCAAATGGGAATTGCAGGACGCCATCCTGAACCGGGCCAAGAAGGATCCGGAGCTGTTGGACACCTACACCCTCCCGACCGAACTGGACATGACGACCATCGAGGAGAGCTTCGCCCCGCCGGAGACGATCTCCTTTTGGGAGCTGCCGCGTTTCATCCACACGCTGGAGACGACCGGCTTCCCCGCCGTGCGCCATCGGCTGCATTACCAGTCGCTGCTCGCCCAGCCCTTCCTGTTCCTGGCGATGGTGCTGTTCGCCGCCGCCTTCTCGCTGCGGCTGCCCAGGCGGGGCGGGACGATGGCGATGGTCACGGGCGGCGTGCTGACCGGCTTCGTGCTGTTCGTGATGACGGACGTGGTGCGCACCTTCGGCATGTCGGAAACGATCCCCATCGTCATGGCCGCCTGGAGTCCGGCCGGAATCAGCCTGCTGCTGGGCACCGCTGCGCTGCTGCATCTGGAGGATGGCTGAGACGCGGTGCCAGGGAACCCGTGCCGGGGCCGGGTGGGTCCATTCGTCGCAAAGCATGGAATTATCCCTGTCGGTCATAATTCCGCCCCGTTGGTTTTGCACTGAAAGGGCGAGGTCCGATTCCGTTTGCATGGGGCACCGGCCCCACCGTAATAACGGGCGACCCGTTTTTGGAGCTTGAGCACCATGTCGAGTTTGCGAGCCGTCCGGACCACCGTCGCCGTGGCGACCGCCTGCGCGCTTCTGGCCCTGCCCGCCGCGGCGCAGTCCAGCAAGGCGGCCGCCGGTGCCGCGGCGCCGAGGACGGGCGACGAATCCGCCCGCCCGGCACGGGCGCCGGGGGCGGAGGGCATCGCCGCGGTCGTGAATGACGAGGTGGTCTCCGTCTCCGACGTCAATGCCCGCATCCGCATGGCCCTGCTGAATGCCGGCTCGGCCGGCAATCAGGACACGATCCAGCGATTGACGCCGCAGGTCATGCGCCTGCTGATCGACGAGCGGCTGCAGATGCAGGAGGCCAAGCGCCTGGGCATCACCGTTTCCCCTGCCGAGATCGACGAGGCGATCAAGCGCATTGCCGAACAGAACCGCCTGAACGGCCAGCAGCTGCAGGACATGCTGAAGCGGCAGAACGTCCCCGTCTCCACGCTGAAGGACCAGATCCGTTCGCTGCTGGCCTGGCAGAAGGTTATGCAGCGCCGCATCCGCCAGGAGGTCGTCGTCGGCGAGGACGAGATCGACGCGGCGATGGAGCGGCTGAAGGCCAACATCGGCAAGCCCGAATATCTGGTCGCGGAGATCTTTCTGGCGGTGGACAGCCCCGACCAGGACGACGAGGTGCGCCGCAACGCCGAACGTCTGGTGGAGGAGGTCAAGCGCGGCGGCAATTTCGCGGCGCTGGCCCGCCAGTTCTCGCAGTCCGCCGGTGCCGCGTCGGGCGGCGATCTCGGCTGGGTGCGCAGCGGCGAACTGTCGCCGGAAGTCGACAAGGCACTCTCGGGC
>JBKHVJ010000222.1:0-38786 GCA_046570145.1 Alphaproteobacteria bacterium | reverse complement strand
CTTTTGGATCCGGTGCTCTTGGCGTTGGACTGCACCGCCTTGGCCGGGAACCAGCCGCTACGCGGATCGCCGGGGTCGAAGTCGCCGCTGCGCGCGGCATCCAGACGCTGTCCGTCGCCAGGGCCGCCGATGGAGACGTCCAGCCCCGGATCGCGCGCCAGCGGCGCCGACAGCAGGCCGTTCGCCAACTGCGCACCGCCCACCGCCTCGCCACCCGACAGAACCGGCTGCTCGCCCTCCACCGCCGTCAGCCGCAGACCCGCCAGCGAGCCGTCCACCACCAACGGCGCCGTCAGCCGGTAGGTGCCGCCACCCAGCCGCACGGTCGCCGGCCCGTCCCTCTTGGCGGCGGCCAGCGCGCGGGCCGGGGTGGCGAAGGGGCCGTCGCGCCCGTCCGCCGAGGGCTGGGGCAGCCGGCCCGACCAGCGGTCGTTTCCGGTTGGCGACACGTAGAAGGTCGTCTCCGCCGCGGCGGCCATCGCCCCTCCGGCAGGCAGCAGAAGCGCGCACATCGACAGGATGCGGGCTGCGCGGCTCCAGGAATCGGGGTGGGAACGGGGCATGAAGAAAGCTCCTCCATTGCGACGGACCTTCCGCCGAAGGGGGAGACTGACCCAGGCCCACGGCAACCGGCAAAAGCGCGAAGGGGGTGTGCGGGTGCGAAGGGGCCACGCCCTCTGCACCCCTGCCGGGCCGGGACGGGACGTATAGGCTGGCTTTTCATCCTAGCCTGACCGGCCGGTCGTACCCGCTTGCCCGCGGAACGTCCCTCGTTCAGGCGGAGCCTACAACCGGGGACGGTTTGCCGATGATCGAAATGGCGCTGATCGCGCAGGTCCTGGTGCTGGTGCTGGTGACCGCGGTGTTCCTCAGCACCGGCAGCGCGTCGATGTTCCATCCGCTGACGCTGTACCTGATCTTCCATGCTCTGGTCTTCGTCATGCGGCCGATCCTGGTCCACACGCAGAATTTCAACGATGTCTGGCTGTTCATGGGCTTCTGGCCCAGCGAGCAGCAATTCGTCATGACGCTGGTGGTCAGTTCGGTCGGGCTGGTCGCCTTCGCCGCCGCCTGCGCCTGGGCGGGGATGGTCCGCCCAGACTGGACCCCGAACGGCGAGCCGGCACCCTCCTTCAGCTTCGACCGCGTCGATGTGGTGGCCTTCCTGACCACCGCTGCGCTGCTGGGTCCGCTCGCCATCTATTCGGCGGTCCAGCGCCAGGGCGGCGCCAGCTTCGACGGCACCGGCGACGTGCAGATGGAGCGCGACCCCCTGACCGGACAGCCGATCTACACCAACACCACCGGCTACATTGCCGAAGCCCATTCGATGGGCCTGCCGCTGACGCTGGGGCTGATCTGGATCTGCCGGTTCCACCCGCTCTCCTTCCTTCCCTTCGGCGCCTTCGTCGCCTATCGCGCCTATCTGGGTTGGGGCCGCTGGGCGATCATCATGGGCATCCTGGGTCTGGTGCTGCTGATGCTGTACCGCACCCGCACCAAATGGTTCCGGCTGTGGCATGCTCTGGCTGCGGTTCCGGTGCTGGGGCTGTTCACGCTGCTCGGCAACAACCGCGACGCCTTCCGCGACGTGCTGGCCGGCGACGCGCCGCCCTCGGTCCTGCTGAGGTTCAACGGCGGCAGCGGCGGCGGCCGGGCGATCGACGCGCTGGCCGGCCAGGATCTGGCCAACTTCGACTTCCTCGCCTACATCCTGTGGGTGGTGCCGAAACAGTCGGCCACCTACACCTGGTTCACCCAGTATCTCCAGCTGTTCACCGAACCGATCCCGCGCCTGCTGTGGCCGGGCAAGCCGGTCGGCGCGCCGGTGAAGTGGGTGGACCTGAACGACTACGGCGTCTTCTACAACCTGACCACCTCGCTGCCGGGCGACGGCTGGATGAGCGCCGGCTGGATCGGCATGATCGTCACCATGGTGGTGGTCGGCCTGATCCTGGGGCGGCTGCACCGCTGGTTCTGGACCGACGGGTTCCGCAACCGCTACGCCGTGCTGTTCTACTGCGCCTTCCTGCCGCTGTGCCTGCAATGGTTCCGCGACGGCAACATCACCATCGTGAAGTTCGGCTTCTTCTCGCTGCTGCCGATCCTGCTGTGGATCGGGCTGACCCGCGTGCTGCGGGCCTGGGGGATCCTGGAGGACGACCCGCTGCGTCCGGTGGTGGCGCCGCCCAATCTTGTCCGAAGGGAGCCGTCATGACGCTGACCGTCAGCGCCGTCATCGCCACCTACAACCGCGGGCCGGAGTTGCGCATCGCGCTGACCCGGCTGATGAACCAGACCACCCCGCCGATGGAGATCATCGTCATCGACGACGGCTCCACCGACGGCACCGGCGCCATGATGCGGGCGGAGTTCCCCACCGTCCGCTACGTCCGCCAGCCGCACAATGCCGGGCTGATCCTGGCCCGCAACTTCGGCTTCGTGAACACCACCGGCGACTGCATCCTGTCGGTCGACGACGACAGCTGGTTCGAGGATCCCGACGGTCTCGCCCGCTGCGTCGCCTATCTCGAGGAGAACCCCGAGGTCGCCGCCGTCGCCTGCAACATCGAGACACGCGACGGGCTGGTCTATTTCCCCAAGGGGGCCGCGCCCTTCGATGTGCCCTGGTATGTCGGCTGCGGCCATCTGCTTCGGCGCAGCGCGGTCGAGCGGGTCGGCCTCTACATGCCGGAACTCTACCGCCAGGGGGAGGAGAAGGACCGCTGCCTGCGGCTGGTCGGCGCCGGCTACCGCGTCGTGGCCCTGCCCGACATCATGGTCTACCACGACAAGAGCGAGAAGGGCCGCAAGCCGGGGATGGAGCGCTTCTACAACCACCGCAACGACCTGATCCGCGAGGTGGCGCGCTGCCCGTCCTCGCTGATGGCGTGGCGGCTGGCGCGCAGTTGGGCCGGCAACAGTTGGAAGAACCTGCGCCACGGCCCGCGGATGACCGACCTGAAGGTGCTGCTGGCGCTGCCGGAGATCGTCCGCATCGGGCTGAAGCACCGCGAACCGGTGAGCGTCGAGGCCTACCGCCGCTGGCTGCATCTGGCGAAGAGCGCGGCGCCGGCCAGCGCCCCCCCGCCTGAGAAAGCCGTCAGCCGGGCTGCATCCCGCCCAGTTGCAGCAGAACGGCCCAGCCCAGCACGATCAGATTGACGGTCAGCGTCATCGCCATGCCCGGCGCCCGCGCGAAGGGATGCACCAGATAGCCCGCCCAGAACAGCAGCCGTCCCAGCACGAACAGCCCGGTCGCCACGACCGCCGCCGCCAGCGAGGGCTGCGGCAGGGTGGCGACCAGGGCGGCCAGCGCCGGCACGAAGATGGCGGACTGCTCCACGCTGTTGGCCAGCACCCGCTGGCAGACGCGCTGACCGCGCGATTCGGCATCCTCGATCGGGTTGAAGGCCTGGGTACGCCCACGCATCGCCATCACGCCGACGACCATGCCGAACAGCACCAGCGCCGGCCAGACCGCCAGCCGCGCCCACAGCGCCATCCGCGCGCCCGGCGCGTTGATGCCCATCGGCGGGGCCACCAGCGACAGCAGCAGGACGAACAGCAGAACCGTCACCACCATCGCCCCCCCGTTCAGCAGCATGGCGCCGCGGATCAGGGACTTGCGCCTGCGGGGGGCGCCTTGGTGAAGGCTGCTGTCGGACATCGGGGCGGGGCTCCGTCAAAGGCCGGGGATTGGGCAAAGGCGCCGGTCCTTCCGATCTGGCCCGTCTGGCCCGTCTGGAAAAGACCGCACCCTGTTCCTTCGACCAATAACGGCCCAGCCCGTGATTTGGATCAAGGCCCGGGCAGGCCGGCAGGTGTTCGATGACGATGTCTACTGGGGGCTGCCCCAATGGGAGAGATGTTGTCAGCCTCTCTTTTCGCTACCATGTTCTAACCATCTGCTTCACCATGTGGGTGAACGCGGGGATCTCGATGGTGGAGGGCCTATGATGGATCTCGTTCTGCTCGGTGGTGCGGTGGCGACGGCTGCGGCGTTGGCCGGCCTGATCGCCACGATGCCCACCCCCAAACCGATTCCGATCCGCGTCCGCGACCGGCGCCGTCAGCGTCGCTGACGTCACCGGTTCGCAGCGTCTTCCGACAGGGCGTTTCCCGATGGGGTATTTCCCGTCGGGAAGACAGCGCTGCAACTCAGCGGTCCAGGTCGCGGATCGCGCGGTTCAGTTCGAACTCCTTGGAGGCGACGTAGGCCTCCATGCCGACGATGCGCTTCTCCATGTCGCGGAAGCGCTGTGTCAGGCCGGCGAGCGTCCGGTCGGGCTTGGTCGACACCGTCCGCCAGAACGCCTCCTCCTCGGCATCGCGATACAGCTGCGCCGGACGCACCGGCAGCACGATCAGCGCGATCACATAAGCGATCACCAGCGGCACCGAGAAGAAGAACAGGGCGAACAGCATCGCCAGCCGGACGACCATCGGCTGCACGCCGAAATAATCGGCGACGCCCGTGCACACCCCGCCCAGCACCCCGCGCTGCGGATCGCGATACAGCCGATGCGGATTCGGCGAGTCGTAGAAGGACGTGCGGTCCATGGCGGCCTCGTTCCTTTCGTTGAATTTCAGGTTGGGGGATCGGGGAGGGGGCAATCGCCAGCCGACACCTCACCAACCCCATCACACCTTGTTGCGCCAGTTCGGCGCCTCGGCATCCAGCACGCGTTCCAGCGCATGGACGCGGGTCTCCAGCCGGTTGGAGATCTCCCACAATTCGGCCAGCAGCCGTTCGTCCTGCGCGGAGAGCCCGCGCTGCGCCCGCCATTTGGTGATGTAGTGGAAGACGATCCAGACCGGCGCCACCACCACCATGAACAGCACCGCGAGGACGAAACCCAGGAACCCCATGGTCGTCGGGCCTTCTTATTGTCGTGAGGGGAGTGGGCGGGGCGTCACCGCCCCACCCCGGCACCAAGGCAAGGATCAGCCGTTGCGCCGCGCCGCGATGCGGGCCTTCAGCGCGGCCAGATCCTCCTCGACCTTGTGGGAGGCTTCGAGTTCCGCGATCTCCTCGGTCAGGCTCTTGGTGCGGCCGACGTCGTAGGCCTCGATCCGGCCCTCCATCTCGTCCAGGTTGCGTTCGACCTGCTCGAAGCGCGACAGGGCGTCGTTGATGCGCTCGTCATGCAGGGCGCCACGCACCTTCACGCGGTTGGCCGCGGTCTGGGTGCGGGCGACCAGCGCCTTCTCGCGGGTCTTGGCGTCGGTCAGCTTGGCCTGCAGGCGGCCGATGTCCTCGTTGGCCTTGGACAGCGCGGCTTCGACCTGCACCAGCTGTTCGGCCAGCGCGTCGGCCTGCTCGGCGACCTTCGACTTGGCCATCAGGGCGCCCTTGGCCAGATCCTCGCGGTCGCGGGTCAGCGCCACCTCGGCCTTGCGGTCCCACTCGTCGCGCTCGCGGTGGAGGTCGGCGACGCGGCGTTCGATCTCCTTCTTCTCCGCGATGATCTTGACGGTGGAGGAGCGGACCTCGACCAGCGTGTCTTCCATTTCCTGGATGATCAGGCGGATCAGCTTCTCCGGCTCCTCGGCGCGGTCGAGCAGGGAGTTCAGGTTCGACTGCACGATGTCGGTCAGGCGCGAAAAGATGCTCATGATGGATGTCCCGTGAATCAGCCGAGGATGGCGCCGGCGACGATGCCGGCGAAGAAGAACAGCCAGCTTTCGACTGGCCGGGTGGCGAGATAGTTGCGCACGCGCCGCATTGTCGGACGGCTCTGCGCGGTGTTGAAGCGGTCGCCGCCGTAGCGGCGGCGGAAATCGCTGAAGTCGCTCATGCTTGACCTCCTTGCCATGCCTCATCTATCGCAACCACCGTGCCAATCCGGCCAAAAACCTCTCAAGCCATTGTGGTAATTGAATTTTATGCCTCGAACGAGGCAACAGCGTCCGGCTTGCCGCATGGCCTGAATGGCGATATCATCGCCAGATATGCGAATGTGTGAATAATTACGCGATGCAAGCCGCTCCCCCCTCCCTGCTTGGCGAATCGCCGGCCTTTCTGGCGACGCTGACCCATGTCTCGCGGGTGGCGCCGCTGGAGCGGCCGGTGCTGGTGATCGGGGAGCGCGGGACCGGCAAGGAGCTGATCGCCGCCCGCCTGCACTACCTGTCGCAGCGGTGGGACCGTCCCTTCGTCAAGGTGAACTGCGCCGCATTGCCGGAATCGCTGCTCGATTCGGAGCTGTTCGGGCATGAGGCCGGGGCCTTCACCGGCGCCACCCGCCGGCAGATCGGCCGGATCGAACAGGCCGACGGCGGCACCCTGTTCCTGGACGAGATCGCCACCGCCTCCCCCGCCGTTCAGGAGAAGCTGTTGCGCGCCGTGGAGTATGGCGAGATCGAGCGGGTCGGCGGCCGCACCGCCACCGTCGACGTGCGGGTGGTGGGCGCCACCAACGCCGACCTGCCGGCGCTGGCCGCGGCGGGCCGCTTCCGCGCCGACCTGCTCGACCGGCTGGCCTTCGACGTGGTGACGCTGCCGCCGCTGCGCGCCCGGCCCGAGGACATCCCGCCGCTGGCCGAGCATTTCGCCCTGGGCATGGTGCGCGAGTTGCAGCGCCCGCTGTTTTCCGGCTTCACCAGCGCCGCGCTCGACCGGTTGCGCGCCCATGACTGGCCCGGCAACGTGCGTGAGCTGCGCAACGCGGTCGAGCGCTCGGTCGCCGCCGCCGAGACCGACGAGCCGCTGGACCGCATCATCCTCGACCCCTTCGACTCGCCCTGGCGCCCATTCGCGGCGCCGACCGCCCGTCCCGATCCGGCTCATCCCCCTGCGCCCATCACGGACAAGGCATCATCCCCCATCCCGACCTTCGACGGCGGCATCCTCGATCAGGTCCGCGCCTTCGAGGCCGCCAAGCTGCGCGAAGCGCTGGAGCGGAACCGCTTCAACCAGCGACAGACCGCCGAGGCGCTGGGGCTCGGCTACCACCAACTCCGCGGCATGCTGAAGAAGCACGGGCTGATCCCGCCCCCTCCTCTGCGACCATAGGCCGTCCCCGGGTTGCGCCTGTACCGTGCTATACCGGTCGCTCAACCGTCGAGAGAGCGGTTCGTCACGATTCGGGAAGGGGAGCAGCACGATGGCCACCAGCATGCCCAGCCTTGAGATCCGCGGTCCGAAGAAGCCCGGTTTCGAGGAGATCCTGACGCCGGAGGCGATGGCCTTCCTGGCGGAGCTGGAGGGTCGCTTCGGGCCTGAGCGGCTGCGGCTGCTGGACGTGCGGACCAAGCGCCAGGCGCTGCTCGACAAGGGCCACAAGCCGGACTTCCTGCCGGAGACCCGCGCCATCCGCGAGGCCGACTGGACCATCGGTCCGCTGCCGGTCGACCTGCTCGACCGCCGGGTGGAGATCACCGGGCCGGTCGACCGCAAGATGGTCATCAACGCGCTGAACAGCGGCGCCAAGGTCTTCATGGCCGATTACGAGGATGCCACCTGCCCGACCTGGACCAATCTGGTCGAGGGGCAGATCAACATCCGCGACGCCGTACGCCGGACCATCGCCCACGAGGACCCGGCCAGCGGAAAGAAATACCGCCTCAGCGACAAGACCGCCGTCCTGAAAATCCGCCCGCGCGGCTGGCATCTGGACGAGAGTCATGTGGTGATGGAAGGCGAGCCGATGTCGGGGGCGCTGTTCGACTTCGGCCTGCATGTCTTCCACAACGCCAAGGAGCTTCTGGCCCGCGGCAGCGGTCCCTATTTCTACCTGCCCAAGCTGGAAAGCCATTTCGAGGCACGGCTGTGGCGCGAGGTCTTCCTGGTGGCGGAGGAATATCTCCACCTGCCTCACGGTTCGATCAAGGCGACGGTGCTGATCGAGACCATCCTCGCCGCCTTCGAGATGGACGAGATCCTGTATGAGCTGCGCGAGCATTCCGCCGGCCTGAATTGCGGGCGCTGGGATTACATCTTCAGCTTCATCAAGAAGTTCCGGAAGGACCCCGCCGCCGTCATGCCCGACCGGGCCGAGGTGACGATGGCCACCCCCTTCCTGTCGGCCTACAGCCAGCTGGCGATCAGGACCTGCCACCGCCGCGGCGCCCCGGCCATCGGCGGCATGGCCGCCTTCATCCCGGTCAAGGACAACCCGGAAGCGAACGAGGTCGCCTTCTCCCGCGTGCGGGCCGACAAGGAGCGCGAGGCGTCCAACGGCCATGACGGCACCTGGGTCGCCCACCCGGGTCTGGTGCCGGTGGCGCGCGAGGTGTTCGACGCCTACATGACCACGCCCAACCAGATCGCCCGCAAGCGCGCCGACGTGACCGTCACCGCCGCCGACCTTCTGGCGGTCCCCGCCGGGCCGAAGACCGAAGCCGGCCTGCGCAACAATGTGGCGGTCGGCATCGGCTATATCGAGGCATGGCTGCGCGGCCAGGGCTGCGTCCCGCTGTTCAACCTGATGGAGGACGCCGCCACCGCGGAGATCAGCCGCACCCAGGTCTGGCAGTGGGTCCACACCGGCACGGCGCTGGATGACGGGCAGGCCGTCACCCTCGGCCTCGTCGACCGCATCATCGCGGAGGAACTGTCCGCCTGGAAGGATCGCGTCGGAACCGACGCCTACGCCAGGGGCCGCCACGCCGATGCCGCCGCCCTGTTCCGCGATCTGGTCGCGCGCGAGGACTTCACGGAGTTCCTGACCCTGCCGGCCTACCAGCGCGTGGTGGCGGAAGGGGCGTAACGCTCATACGAAGGCGGGGGCGTGAAGCCCCCTCCTCCCCAAACCTGTTCCTCAGACCCGTTCCGCCACCCAGATCACCGCGCGCGTGCCGGCCTTGATCGCCGCCGACAGCACCGGATAGCCGGCCGCAAGCTCCGCCTCGTTGACGAGGCCGATGTCGCGATGCTCGACCTCCTCCGCCTGGAACTTGCGGATGCTGTCGGCAAGCTCCTGCTCGTCGGGGCCGAGTTGCTTCAACTGCGCCTCGTAATGCTCCTCGATCACCTCTTCGACGGCGACGGTGCAGGCCATCGCCGCGCGCTCGCCGAGGATCGCGGTGCCGGCCCCCAGCAGGAAACCGGTGACGTGCCACAGCGGCTGCAGCAGGGTCGGCCGCACGTGGCGCCGGTTCAACTGCTTCTCGAAATACTTCAGATGGACCAGTTCCTGCTCCGCCATGTGGCGCAGGGTCTTGCCGTGCCGGCCCTTGCCGATGACGGCGATCTGGCCCTCGTAGATGCGCTTGGCGCCATACTCGCCGGCATGGTCGACGCGGACGATTCGGGCCAGCCGCTGCCGCCGCGGCAGGTCGCCGGGCAGCGCGCCATGGCGCGGGATGGCGGTCGGAGAAGTCGTTTCGCTCACAGTGCAGTCCTCGACACCGGGGTGCGGATGTAGGCGGTGCGTGCCGCGATGAAGGCGTAGGCCGCCAGCGTCAGCGAGATCGCCACGTTGTAGCCCGCCATGGAAATGCCGAACAGCGACCAGGCCACTTCGTCGCAGCGGGTGACCGGCGCAGCCATCACCTGCGCCCGCAGCGCCTCCAGCGAATTCGCCGGGGCCGAGCCGCCGCAGGAAGAGGTGCCGGCCCACCAATGCTGCTCCACCCCGACATGATAGGCGGCGATGCCGGCGCCGGCCAGCAGGGCCAGCCCGCTCGCCACCAGCAGCGCGTCGCCCAGCCCCTTCCAGCGGCGGAACAGCCAGGTCACCAGCCCGAACAGCATCACCGCCACATAGGGCCAGCGCTGCATGATGCAGAGGACGCAGGGTTGGTAATCCAGCACGAACTGGAAGAACAGGGCCGACAGCAGCACGCCTGCGCTGGCCAACGCCAGCAGCAGCGCGGCAATGCGGGGATCGTCGAAGATGCGGGACATGAGGGGCTCGGTCGTCATGGCCGACAAGGTAGCGCGCGCGCGACCGTTCGACCAGCCGTCCGCGACGCGCGCGACGCCCCTGCGACGGCATGGCAGGGACGGCACCGCCGCCGGGGAATAAGCGTGGCCATGGCAGCGTCCCCCCCCGAATCCGGGCGGCGGGGATCGGACTGGCGACAAACACCGTTCTTTTGCACTTTCCGTTTCCGGACTGTTGCGTTAGAAGAGGCGTCGCTGCGGGCGTGGTGAAATTGGTAGACGCGCCGGACTCAAAATCCGGTTCCGCAAGGAGTGTCGGTTCGAGTCCGACCGCCCGCACCACCTTATTCCGACCGGTCTCCCGGTCCTGACCAGCACTGTGCCGTTCCATCGTCCAGTACCGAACCGGTCACGTCATTGGTCACAGCGGCACCGCAGGACGGCCCGCTTTCGCCGGACGGGTCCGGCGCCCGGCAGAACAAATCGGCCAGCACCTCTATGACAGCCGTCACCTCCCGGCTTGCGATCGAATAGAAGATCGTCTGCGACCGTCGTCGCGTGCGGACCAGCCCGTCGGCGCGCAAGCGCGCCAGATGCTGCGACAGGGCCGACTGGCTGAGCCCGACGATTGCGCCCAGCTGGCCGACGCTGCGTTCGCCCTGCCCAAGTTCGCACAGGATCAGCAGGCGCGCCTCGTTGGACAGCGCCTTCATCAGCTTGGCGGCGGGCCGCAGCCCTGGGGTCAGGATGGAAGCACTCATTGACACTAAATTAGGAACTGCTAATTTTATGGTCAAGAGCTTTCCCGACGTCCGCCCTGCCCGACCGACCGCACCCAATTCAAGGCATCCCGACCATGTTCCTGTGCACGCTGCTCCGCCACCTGATCCCCGCCGCCCCATCGGCCGCCCGGAGCGGCGCAGGCCCCATCCGCCAGATCGACCCGGCGACCGTCATCGAGTGGCAGGCCAATGGCGAAGCGGTGATCGTCGATGTCCGCGAAGCCCATGAACATGCCGCCAGCCACATTCCCGGCGCCATCCTGAACCCGCTGTCCTCGTTCGACCCGTCGCGGGTACCGACCGACCCGGCCAAGCATCTGGTTTTCCATTGCCAGGGCGGCATGCGCTGCGGCCCCGCCGCCGAGCGCATGGTGGCCGCCGGCCACACCGGAACCATCAACCGTCTACGCGGCGGCTTCGCCGCCTGGGTCAATGCCGGCGGTTCCGTGGAACGCTGATCGTCGGTATGGCGGAAGGCCGGACTGGAATGAAGTTGGTGCGGGCGGCGGGACTCGAACCCGCATACCAAGAGGTGAGGGATTTTAAGTCATTAGATCGATCTAGGAGCGTAGCAGGAGAGGCCAGCTGATACCAGCTTTCGAGTGGTTTCAGCTGCTCTCCATCAAGGCAAGAGTCCGAAGAGCCCAGCAGTAACCCGCAGCAAGAAGGGAGGAAGAAGAGAGGATCTTTCTGGGGCCCCAAGTTTATGCACGATGCCAAGGTCTGTAGCTTACTGGTCCTCAGTGTTAGGATTTGTGGGCCATCACAACTGCACGGAAGACGGCTTCGGCCAGCAATGGTGGGACAGCGTTACCTACTTGCTGCTGCTGAAGCCCAATAGAGCCCTTGAAGATGAAGTTATCAGGGAACGATTGAAGTCTAGCAGCCTCGCGCACCGATAAACCACGGTGTTCGTATGGATGAATTAGCATGTTCTTTCGGAAGTTTCCGATGACCACCGAGGGCTTCTTTGGGTCCAGCCTATGGTAGATACCAGTATGGCAACGGGTCCGGTCCTTGTAGTTAGCCATCAATTCCTCAGGAATGTCCGCCCAATTGCCTCCCTGTGGGATAAACGGGTATCGATTGATGATCGGCTCGGCGTTACGCGAGACGAGATGGCCGGAGCATTCCGCCAACTCACCACGCATACGTCGAGCATAGTCGGTTGCCGCAGCCTTCGCATACGGCAACACGTCCTTCCCCGCGCCATTGCCCAATACGGGAAGATCATGAAGCGCGTCGTCCACAGACACCTTCGGGGCTTCACCGCCGCACGGAAGTGAGGGGGGGTCCGCTTCGAGCCTGCCGATAATGAAAAACCGACTTCGCGATTGCGGTACACCGAAGTCAGCAGCATTGAGAAGCCCCTGCTCGCAGCGATAGCCTAAGTGCGCGAGGTCACTGCGGATTTGTTTCGCGAAGAGACCACCCTCAGTTTCGAGGATACCCCTTACGTTCTCAAAGATGACCCAAGCGGGCTTAGTGCGCTTCACAAACGCGACGAAGGCTTGGAACAACCAGTTCTTCTTGTTGCCTGCCGACCGCGTACGCTGGTTGGAAGTTGAAAAACCCTGGCAGGGCGGCCCCCCGAACACGACGAGGTCGTTAGTCGGGAAAGGTATTGCCAAGTTCTGCAGGTGTTCGACACCCATCTGGAGGACAGTGCAATCAGGATGATTGTGTCGGTATGTCTCGAACGCAGCATGGTGCACCTCTACGGCGATCTTTGTCACCACGCCTGCCATTTCGGCACCCAACGACATTCCGCCGGCCCCGGCGAACAGGTCTATTCCGATCACGACCGATTAGATCCCACCATCCGTCTTGGCGAGCGCCATTCCAACATGTTCGGTAATCGCCTGTAGAGAACATGTCAGGAAGCAATCAGACGGAGTTGCGTAGCTCAAGTTATATATGAATGCGGGGGCATAGCAGACCTGCCACTCAGGCCGCTTACGCGCTAGGACACCAAGGGCCGCGGTCGAGATTTTGCTATTCAGCGGCGCAAGCAACACGTTGCCCTTGACGTCCTGAAGTTCGCGGACCACGGCATCGACTGCTCCAAACGGATCCAACGCAGGATAGTCGAATGTGGTGCCTTTGCGTGTGGAGAGTAGTTGCTCCGCAATTCCGCGGTTCTTCTCAGCACTCCAAGCATGACGTTCCCCGGCTGGCCGGGCGATGCCGACAATCAATCGATCCGGCTCAATCTCCTCGACCATCCGCCGCATGCGTTCCGAGTCGAACCCTGGCAAAGCAACAAGCGTCGTATGCTCTCCAGGCGACCAAGTTCCAGGGTAACCAATTACTGACCTAACTTGGTGAATTCCGCGACTGATCCATTTGTCGGCAGGATCGTCATCACCAGAATACTTGCCGGCCACATTGTAGACAAACAGGGCATTCTTCCATCGGCTTACGATCTCATCGGCAGCTGCCACGATGATGAGTAGCATCTCGTGTGTCATGGTCGTTATGTCGGCAATCCACCGCACAGGCTCGCCCGGTTCGGGTTCGCCCGCCAGTCGGACTAGTGCATCAGTTAGCCGCAACGGGTCTCGCTTCGATGCATCCAAGAACTCTATTGCCACGCCGGCCTGTTCGGCAATCGATAGTGCTTTTTCTCGGATCTCCGAAATATCGGTTTCAATGTCCTCGTTGACGATGCAGAGCCACCGCTGGAGGCCCACGGCAGTCAGAGCCTCCGCTACGGCAAGACTCCGCTCCTCAAAGCTAAGACAGCTGATAAGCGCCACTGGACCAGGCGATAGTTCAACTCCTAGTTCGGCCCTCGAGAACTCACGCATCATGGCCCCCCTTCTCGAAGTCGATCACTATCTGGTTATCGTCCTTACGACTACGATGCCGACGTAGGCTCAAGCGCGCGCTATCAGGGTCGTTCATTAGCTGTTCGATCCTGTCGTTGGTGAGGAACTTGTATCCCGAGAACCCCATGGGATCGAGATTGAAGAGCGGCGCGAGCCGGCGGCTCAAAATATAAAGCGGGGCGCGGCCTGTACCCTCCTTCCTACCAATGACACCTTGGAAAAGATATCCGTACCGCACGCCAAGGCGGAGAACCTCTTCGATTTCCCTGGTGGGCTCCTCAGTCAGTGCGAAGCTGAAGAGCTTCCGTTCCGCCGCATCAGTGTCGATTAGGGCGCTCTCGAAAAGCGAGCCCAGCCCCTTGATGAGATTGCTCAATTGAACAGCTTGTTGCGGATCTCCCTTCAGCCGCTCGACGTCACGAGCAAGATCCTTAAGATCTACGATCATCTGTCGGTTGGCGTGCTCACGAACGACTTCGTTCTGGACACGTGGCTCGATGGCATGAACCTCCTTATTCCCTAGGGGAGCAAGTGCGACCGATTGCGCGTACATGTCCGCCGCAGCCTCTAAGAAGAAGCGCGTGACGCCTGAGGATATGTGTACCAGCTGATCAAAACCGCTGTAGCTGTAAGTATTCCGGCTCTTGCGATCACCACCCAGTTTCGCGATGTAATTGGGTCGCGCATAGCGATAAGCATCGTCCCGAGCCCTATAGCCACGGCCGTTCCCAGCTTCCCATTCCGCAGTTAATCGCCGCTCCTCACGCTCAATGGCGATCCGTTGACGGTTATCTTCCGGAAAGTACTTGTCGGCTGATTTCACAATCCCGACCGTATTAAGGCGACGCTGTACGATTGCCGCAATGCGGCTTCTATATGCCTTTTCGCTTGCTCGGCTCGTGGCATCAGAAAGATTGATTTCCTGATAATCATGAGGCGCTTCAATTCGGGTATTATAGACGGTCACCATCGTCTTATACGCTGTGATCTGCGCCGCGATCTTCAGACTGCACCTGCTCGAAAGCCTACGTGCAACCCAAGAGTTCACGATCCGCGTCTGGGTCTCAGTTAGGCTATCCGCATCGTCGAGGAGCAGGAGGATCGGCGACGTCTCCGCAACCCTCAGCGCCTCACGCAGGAAGTCTACCAGCGGGAGCAGAAGATCATCGAAGCCGTACAATTCTCCAGTGTAGGTCAGGGTTTCTGACGTGAAGCCATGCCTCCTTACATATTGGATCGCTTTCCGGTATGCAGATTGAAGTCGGGATGCCATGGCCTTGAGCGCTTCACCGACATTCAATGCCGTGCCAGTCACATCTCCGCCAAGCAGCACGGTTAGGTCGTCATGGAGTTCGCGCGCTGCTGGGCTCAATTCGTCGGCTGCAACATCGTTGTTACGCAGCAGTCGCAGAACGACTTGAGCCCCGATTGCCAGTACGAGGAGGTGCTCATTGAAGAACACTTCGCCATGCCGATCTTCAAAGCGTGCCAGTTCGCTGATCTGGGCTTGGGTCTCGCGGAATGAGACGTATAGGGAGAGGAAGGGCAGTTCGTGGAGTGCCTTCTTGGTGATGATGCGTTGGCAGTCCGGCTCCAAATAGCGAAAAAGGATGCTCTTGCCTGACCCACGCGTTCCGATAACAAAGGCATGCCCAGCGTTTTCGATGTTGCCCAGCCCAGGCATCTCGGTTGAAAAAATTGCAATAACCCGATCAGCAGTCAGTCCCTCGGGTGTGAACACGGCAAAGGGATTGTCGGTCATGCCCTTTCCTCCTCAGCCTTATTAATCAGCTTTTCGAGATAGGCAGGAGTCAACTTTCCGTTGCCCTTATAAGTCGCAAGCTCAGGTACCATTTCGTAGATGTCCGACGACTGCCCACCGTAGCCGTGTTCCGCAATCGTGTAGACGATGTTATGCAGTAGTTCGAGGTTCTCGTCGAAGATCATGATATCGACCTTCACGCGCTCAAATTCTATGAAAGGGCGCATGAAGCGCGAACAATAACGTGCCTCATTGAACGTCTTCATGGAACGAGCATATATTTCGTCGAGTAGATGCACCTGTCCCTGTCCCTTGCTCAACTCGCGCTTAAACAGTGTCGGATCGGTGAAGCTGAAGTTGAGCGTGATCTCCCTGGTGCTCATCTCGTGCATCTGCGAATGCAGCCCCAGTGCCACGACGTGGTAAATTTCAGCCCCGGCCGGGAGCGTTCCTGCCGCCAACTGTACCCGATTAGCCCGGGCGGGATCATCGGCCAGCTCGTCGGCAAGGCGAAGGATGGCCGCGAGAAGTCGCAGGCGGACGTGCTTACCAGACACGGCCTGCTTTTCGGGTAGTGTCGATATCGTGTCCTTGGAACCAGCAACGCTACCACCATGCACGCCGGCAATTTGTTTCGCGATCGCATATTCGACCTGATCGATAGGCAGCTTAGTGCCGGCGGCCACGAGGGCTCGATGGATCTGGCGCTCATGTCCGGAGCGACCTAGTACGTTCCCAATATCGTGCAGGTAGATGGCGACTAAGAGCAAAGTTAACTCGAAGGGCGTCAAGTCGAGATTATCCGACTGCACAATTAGGTCGGAGGCAACTTGGCGAACCCGAGCGACATGCTCACGGTCATGCATCGTGAGATGGCCGGCACCATCAGCTGCGATCGCACCCGAAGTGACATAGGGCAACAGGTTGGCTTCCAACTGTCCGATCCACCCGGCGATAACGGTGGGATAGTCGAGCGCCCCTCCGCGGGGAAAGCCGTTCTTCGCGCGGGTAAACTCCGCTGAGATCTCCTGTAGTATGTCATTCCCGGCCAGCTTCATCCGTCTCACCCCTTTCGATGGAGGCGCATTGTAAGATCCCATCCGCAGTCCGCCAATCGAGTTCGTTAAGCTAAGATGCCATAGTTCTGTGCAGCAAACATTGAGAGGCCCCCGAGATAACTAGGCCGTATTGGCAAAGCTCAGAGCCATAGAAGGATCGCAGCGATGGTGATCATGGCGAAATCGTTGGCAGCCAGATTCTCATACCGGGTGGCGATCCGTCGGAACTGTTTCAACCGGTTGATCAGGTGCTCGACGCGATTGCGTTTCCGATAGGCATCGCGGTCGAAAGCCGGGTTGGGGCCGTGCGTTGCTCTTGGTCGGGATCAACGGCGCGATGCTCCGCCATCGCGGGGCGGAGCGGATGACGCCGCTGCTGTTGGCCTTGTCGGCCGCCAGCCAGTCGGGCTTGAGGCGCGGTCGCCCGCGGCCCAACCGCCTGATCCAACCGTTCCCCATCAGCGTGGCGAACACCTTGCTGTCATGGACTTCGCCACCGGTCAAAGTGAAGGTTACCGGCTTGCCGAGACCCTCGGCGCGGATGTGGATCTTAGTCGAGAAGCCGCCGTGCGAGCGACTCAGCGCCTCACCGTCGATCCCCATTTTCGCCGCTGGCCTTCCGGGTGCCAGCCGCGTGTTTATGAGCGCAGACCACGGTGGCGAGGATCACGAAAGCGAAGTCATGTAGCATGCGTTTACTGGAAGGACAGCGGCATGGTCGTCAATTTGGCCGTAGCTGCTGCGCAGATTATTACCCACCTCAGATCACAGCGGCGCCAGGACTGGAAGATTGAAGTCACCGGATTAGGAAATACACTGAATAATGCTGATAAAAGTCTTCGGAAATTTTCTCTTCAATTAAATTTATGAGAAATCTTACTGCGTAAGCGAGCCGCCATATAAAGATATATTATGTTTCGAGAGATTAGATAGATATAATTCACTGCCAATCTAATCGCTTTCACGATGATTCTGCAAGACCTCAATAATAGAGATAGCTAAATACAAATCCCTATCTGACAAGCGCTGCGCAATAGACTGGAGGCGCAGCTCTCTCTCTAATCGTACCCGACTGACGGACGGATCATCACTGACCCCCTCGAAGAAGTACACCATAGATACATCCAACACCCCAGCGATCCTCTGGAGCGTGTCGATTCCAGTCAACAACGCGCCACGCTCGATGTTGGAAATCGTCTCCACCGCCTTGCCTACCGCGTCGGCAAGCTGCTCCTGGGTCAGGCCGCAACGCTGCCGACCGGCCTTAACCTTTGCCCCTATGTGATTCTTCAAGTCCATGGCGTGACCCGCATCCTTGTTGCGGGCGCACTCCTTCACCATGAACTACATTTGCGTATTTCGGAAACGATACGCAATATGAGGTTACAGATACGTTGAGAGGCTCCAACAACGCCAAGCCCTCGATCCCACGGAAGCAGCCCTGTGGATGGAAGCAAACTTCTTACAAAGAAGTTCCCGTCCAAGTCCTCAATTCCCTCAACGGAAGACGATACAACATGTCAAAGACAATCTTGTTGGCCTTCATCACGGCCCTATTCACGATGCCTTCTCTCGCCTTTGCCGACCGGACAAGCGACGAGATGGTTTTCCTTATCAAGAGCATCATTCCCCACGCTTGCGAGAAAAAGAAGGCGCAAGCAGAGAAATTCAAGGCAATGGATGACCTGCAGCGTGCCAGTCAAACGGGACGAGGTGGCTATGAACAGCTGACCACCATTCAGGGCCGTTTGGCTGAGGCCCAGCGTAAAGAGAACCAAGCCGACCTTGCGGCAAAGCCCTATTCCGAAAAGATGACTTCCTTGACCAGTGGGCGCCGAGCAACGCCAGAACAGGCAGCAGCGATCCGTCCATGGCTCGACCGCCTGCAGAACAACCCTTGCGCGCACTGATCGCTTTCTCTATTCCTTCAACTGACAACCGATGGAACGCCCCCTACCTCCGGAGGAGCTGGCCGTGCTGAAGACAAGAAGCGAAATAGAGCGCATCAAGGACGAGTGCCTGTCCATGGTGACAAAGCGCGCGTTGCTTTCCGGCAGCGCTTCCGCCGTCCCCATACCAATGGCAGACGCCGTCACCGACATCTCGATCCTTCTGGAAATGATCCCTGAGATCAACCGGAGGTTTGGGCTATCCCCTGAACAGATCGGCAGCCTGACGCCCGCCCAGCAAGCAATCGTCTACAGCATCATCAAGCGGGTTGGCACCTCCCTTGCCGGCAAGGCCATAACGAGGGCCATGATCACACAGTCCCTCAAGTCGGTCGCCGGCCGGATCGGCGTCAAGCAAGTAGCGAAGTTCGTCCCATTCATAGGGACGGCCATTTCCGCCACGGTTGGCTTTGCCGCCATGAAGTACGTCGGCAACCGTCACGTCGAAGACTGCGCCGACATCTGTCTCAGACTCTTAAACTCCCACGAACTCCGGGAGATCAGCGGCTAGCCATCCTAACGCACCTCCAAAGCCATTCTGTCAACCAGGGCCGTCCCGCTTCAGCGGGGCGGCCCTTTCCTTTTCCGGAGACACGGCATGATTGACATCAACGAATCGGCCATCGTCGCCGAGCGCCGCACCAGCGACGGCCGCTTCCTGCTCTTCACGTCCACTGACCTGCCACCCGACTCTGTCCTGCCCTGGTCGTCCGTGATGGCTGACATCTGGGGGGACGGAGCCGCCTTCATGGTCCGCCTGGACGGGCATGCCACGTCGGACGGCTTCACTCTCCTCAACCTGCTCGATGTGGCGGCGCGGCGGGCAGCCGAGGAGGTCCAACGCCGGCCTACCGCGCCGGCAAGCGGCGTCCTGTCCGCTCTCCACATTGCACGTTCCCGTGAAGCCCTCCGACTCGGGCCGCAAGCCGCCGACAACGGGTTTGGATTCGATGAAGAAGAACTGCCCCCCGATGCTCCTTACCGAATGACCGGCGCTTGGCAGGGCGACAACGCCCTGCCCCTTTGCTGCGATCCTGCCGGGCAGGCCGAAGGGGTGACTCTCGAACAGGTGCTGATCGTCTGCGAACAACTCTGCATCGACGCCTGCCGCAGACTACCCCGGCACCGTGCCCGTCCCCTTGTCCGCATCCAGGCACACATCACCGAGGCGATCCGTTACGAGGTCAAGAGGTCAATAACGGCCCGCTGATCCCCGCTTTACCCGCTTAAAGCCCGCCGCTCCCCCCAACAATCCATCGGGGCCGCGGCGTCTTCCGCGGCTCCCCGCTCTACCCTGCGGAGGTCCCGTGAAGCTTCAACTCACCAATAAAGTCCTGACCACCCCGCCGCCCGTTCCACCGGGCAAGGCCAAGCTGGTTGTCCACGATGCCAAACTTCCCGGCTTCGTCGCCGAGATCCGCAGCACAGGGATCGTCACCTTTTACTGCAAATACAAGAATCGGGCGGGGCAGACCCGCATGATCAAGGTCGGCCGACTCGGGCAGGACGTTACGCTCGATCAGGCCCGGAAGAAGACCCTGGAACTGCGTGGCCGCATTGCTGCCGGTGAAGATCCGGCGATGGACCGCGATCAAGCCCGGCAAGCACTGACCGTCGCCGAATTCGCCGAGCGCTTCCTTGACCACCAGCGCGCCCGGAAGAAGGGATGGGACAAGGACAAGGCGCTACTGGATCACCGTATCCTGCCGGCGATCGGACGCAAGCTGCTGGCCGAGGTGACAACGGCCGAGATCACCCGCATCCATGACGGCATCATCAAGGAGGGGTTGACCCCTGCTACCGCGAATCGGCATCTCGCAGTGTTGAAGACGATGTTCAACAAGGCAGTCCTCTGGGGAGAGATCGAACGCTCCCCAGCACTTGGCGTCAAGCTGCTCAAGGAGAACAACCAGCGGCATGTCTACCTTGACCAGGAACAGATTCAGCGGCTCGTCCGTATCCTGGGGGAGGACAAGGACATCATTGGTGCCCGCCTGCTTATGATCCTGCTTCTCACCGGAGCCCGCTTCGGTGAAGCCGCCCGTGCACGATGGGACGAAATGGACCTCGAGAAGCGTCTATGGCGCCTGCCAGACCCCAAGGGGGGCCGTGTGGCGTTCAAGCACCTGAGTGGAGCAGCCGTGAACCTCCTAACCTCTATGCCAAGGGAGGAGGGCAATCCCCACGTCTTTCCGAATGGTCGGCTCGGAGGTCACCGACAGACTGTGCAGCGCCTCTGGGAACGGGTCTGCAGGAAGTCCGGTCTCACGGGTGTCCGCATCCATGACCTGCGTCACACTTACGCATCCCTTCTCATCAACTCAGGCGAGTCGCTGTTCGTGGTGCAGCAGTTGCTCAACCACTCTACCCCGGTCATGACCCAGCGCTATGCGCACCTTGCCGGGAATACGCTTGCCAGGGCTTCCGAGGCAGCGGGCCGGTTGGTTACCGGCGATCCCGTGGAGGCTGGCGGGCCTTGAGCCCGCCGCTTTCCTTCCCTTTTTTTCATCCGGAGAACCGTCGATGACTGATGTTGCAACGTCCCCCGCCGCAATGCCGACACATGAGCAGATTGTGCTGACACCGGAACAAGCCGCCAATCTGCTTGGTCTTGCACCGGCTACGCTGGAAGGGTGGAGGCGCCGCGGGGAGGGCCCCAAGTTTCTTAAGCTGGGCCGTTTGGTCCGTTATCGCCGCGTTGATCTAGAGAACTACCTAACATCAAGGTTGGTTCAGAGCACAGCGCACTCGCATACAGAGCAATCTCGCCCCAAAACCACGCTTTTCAAATATGATTCAGAGAAAGGCAGGTACGTTAAGTCCAGATAATCAGCACATTTACCCGAAAATGCGGAGCGCAGAATCCTCTTGCAAACAGTCCATGATTGCCCCATTACTCGCCTCAAGGTCGTTTGGGAGCGGGGGCGCTCCTGCGAATGTCGCTGAACCCGCGACCGACCGGATGAGCCCTTGAAAACTGAGGGCCACGGAAAGCATGAGGATGCTTATCCGTTCTCGAGAGGCAAACTGAATAGCGCAATTTACATCGTGCTGCTCGTTTTGCTTCGTCTTTATTCCGATGTGGGCATGTCAAGTGGTGAGTTAAGGCCACACACCCTCAGACGTTTAAGGACCCGAGCCGCCACCTGATGGGTTCTATCAAATCCTTCAAGTAGCACAGTCCTCATCCTTGGCAAGTAAGTCTCTGGAATATTTGCAAATCTAGTGACTTTCTGGAGGTTATGCACATGGACACAATCGACTTGTGCAACGATTGGTTTTTGGTTGAGGAGCAGCCCACCCCTTCTGCTCTTATCAACAAGGCAAGACGTTCTAAGGAGCGCTACGCAAAGGATTTGGCAGCAATTCTCGTAGAAGCCGCAACGACTGAGATGAGCTCCGAAGAACTTCTGAGCATCATCGAGGCAATATCCAAACATTCTGACATACCAATCGAGGTGATGAACAGGCTTTTTGTTCGCGCCAGCTGCTCGCCTACTGGCACAGCATGGGAACCCTCGACCAACGCTTCTCTAGCGGCAATGTCGCTTGCACTAGAGGTTCCGAACCTCGACTTCTTTATCGAAAGAGAGCTCGCACTTCGTAACCCCGAATCAATGACGAAGTAGATCATTAGAATCACAATCATTGTGATGCGCAGTGCTTCGGCACTGCGCACTTACAAGAATTATCAGGTTATTGCCATGAACTCTAACAACCTGTCCGGCAATCACGAACAGTACCCAGTAGAGCCCTTGAGGAGGATAACGGTCTCCTCGGGCCGCCAATCACCGTTCATCTCTCTGTGCGGCCGGGCAGAGAGCCTCGGAAAGGGCGACTATGATGCGGCCATTCACCTGCTGCAGGAGGCCAATACGGCCAACCTCGGCAACACAGAGGTTTTGCTGCTGCAGAAGCGGATTGCCGGTTCAACTGAACTGCCGGCGGACGTTATCAAGGCTATCGCCGAAGATGCATGCAGCTTGCACCCCGAATACGGCTACCTGAATACCCATAGCGCGGTCGCTTCAGCTGTAGATAGCCAGATCTCCGAACTCACCTCCTCTGCGGTCTGGACGGAAGGGGCCCTATACGCGTACCCGCGCGATGACACTGCGGAGGGCGACACCGCTACCGAAAGGTTCTTCAAACCAACCTCGCTCGAAGAGTTGGATAATGAACTGATCACCTACTTTCCCAACATTCCTCTTGTGCAGCGGCCATCTGATCGGAAGGAGGTGATCAAGCGCATCATCGCGGCACGATCACAGCATGACTTTTTCGATGATGCGCCAGCTGGTGTGAACCTGAGCAACGGCTTCTTGCGGCACAACACCTTAACGGGAAACGTCGAGCTCCTGCCGCACAGCCCGGATCATAAGGCGCGCATGCAGTTGGACGTCACCTATGACCGAACCGCCGCTGCCCCAGTATTTCAGGCAGGTCTGGAACGGCTGTTGAATGGCAACAAGAAAAAGATTCGTGCTGTCCTGCAATTCATGGCCTGCACAGTGTTCGGCTTCATGCCTCCACATGACCGGGTGAGGACTGTTATGGTTCTCTATGGCCCGCCACGTTCGGGTAAGTCGACGCTGATCGAGATGATTTCGCGCTTCATTCCCAACTACGCACGCACGTCCGTGCCGCCGGAGAAATGGTCGGATAAGAACTATCTGGCAATGCTGAAGGGTATCCGCCTTAACGCTGTGACAGAACTGTCTGCTGATGGACGCGGCATAGCCGGCGCTGTCTTCAAACAGGTTGCCTCCCATGAAACTGTCACAGCACGACAGGTTTACCAGCAGCCGGTATCATTTCGCCCCCGTGCTTTGCACATGTTCGGCTGCAATGAGCTGCCGAGAGTATCGGAGAAGAACGACTCTCTGGAGCGCCGCTTCCTCGTCATCTCATTCGGCCATAGCTTGGAGTTGGACGAGGTGGTTCCTGATTTCCTGGAGCACATCTGGCAGGAGGCTCCGGGCATCATCAACCTACTGGCGGCCGAGGCGCAAAAGCTAAGCCAGGAGGGGCGTTTCACATTGCCCGATGATCACCAGAGCTTGGTTGTTCAAATTCAACACGGCCCCAACCCTGCCATGCAGGTCGCACGGGCATGGGTGGAACCTGCGATGGGGGAGCGCATCACATCTGCACAGCTGCAAGCCGCTCTTCGAGTAGCTGCCAACGGACTCGGGTTGGATACCAGCGATTGGAAGAACAGCAGCCACATGAAGGAGGTCGCCCGATCACTGGGGACGCTGTATGGCGCAACCAGACACGTGCTGGATGGAGCGCCATTTTACCGGAATGTCCGCTTCAAGGCTCCATATGCGAGCATGGTGACTGACAATCAGAGAGCTAGCGAAGAAAGCAATCAGGATACGCCTGATTCATAGCACACGTGGAGTGGCGCCATTTCTGGCGCCACTCTTCTAATATCAACGAGCTCAAAAATGTTCTTCCTTATTCACCAAGGAACACGTCATCTCCGATTTGCTTTTGAATAACCATCTCCGCAGAAACCAGCGAATGCGCAAGAGCAACGCGAGTTTTTGTGTACATAGACCTAACGGTATACAGAGTGCCGCGAGACCCCCCGCGCTCTACAGCGCCGTTTGGATCGCCAACCATTTCGTCAAGCGCGATACGGACAAGATGGTTCGCCCTGATTCCTTTGGCGCTATAACGACCAGTTTGCAGAAGTGCCCTGAGGGCTTCGTACGCAGTCTCAGAGGTTTCTGAGCTAGTCGGGCGCCCGCCTCGCTCGCGCGTTGGAGGATTTAGAACGCGGAGAAGCGGCGCCAGAGCTCCGAGGAACTCTAAAGGCGCATACTGCGGAGCCTTTCCTGCTTGGTAGAATGATTGGATTTTATGAAGCTCAACTTCTGCCCCACCAACTACTCTCTTAAGAAGATCGGATACGTCTTTCCCGCTTTTGGATCTGGGTACGTTGGACGCTACTCGTTCCAAACCGAGGAGATGGGCAATGGCGCCACGGTCGAGCGCCTTGACCTCCATCCGCACAAGGTCGGGCCGCTTGGCGTAGAGCTTTGAGACTACGCGCCCTGCATGGCGACCATCATCCCACGACAGCGTGACATGGTGCCCAAGGACGTCAGCATGAGGGCGGGATAGGTAGAAGCGATTGCGCTGAGCGTCTGCATCGGCCGGCGATGAGTGTGAAAGTGCCGCAACAAACGCCGAAGCATTCTCCTTAGCAACGTCCCGGCAGACCTCACATCCCCTCAGCCGGAGAGTAACAGTCAACGGCGCACCCTCGACCGCCACAGCCTCACGTAAGGCTCCTACGAAGCCATCGACAGAACGTTCGATGATCTGCAACTGCCTGCGGAGCAGTTCTGCCCGCTCTCCCTCTCTTGCCCCTATCACGTTATCGTTGCCATCCAGGCCAAACGGCCCTGCCGCCTCCCCAAGCTGGGAACGAAGCGCGCGCAGAGCGTTGCCGCGAACCTCGCTCGCGGGCCGGACAACGATGCTCTGCTTGTCGATGGAAAGACTGAGCCGTCCTTCGAGGCTCATGTAACCAGTATGACCGGGCTCATCTCGTCGGAATAGAACGTCGACATTCACAGAGGAGCGTTCAGCCAGCGAGTGAGGGGGCGCTCCCTTGAGGATCCCCACTGAGGACAATCGGTGGATGAAACCACCAAGGCCATCCTCATGGGCCGGCACGACAGCCTCAATACCCAAGGTAAGGAGGTCCAGCAATGCGTCGAGCTCGCTGTCTTCCTGATCTCCCCCCCTGCCCTCATCGTCAACCATGATGATCAGTTCATCCCCTACCCGCATCGGACGGGAAGAGTGGACGAGTCATTGCTGAATGTGAAGTGGAAATCACATACTAAGCCCACGCCACTCCAGAGAACCGCAGAAACTACCTGAGCGCTTTCCCCTATGGCAGAGTTGATATCTCACATCCATACGAAACGCTCATAGCTAGGAAGATAATGGTCTTAGTAAGCCCGATGGTTTGTGTTGAGAAAATGCCCTTGTAAGGCATTACTTACATCTCCGCCCACGAAGTGAGGCAAGTGAGGATTATTGAACGTTGACCTTGATCCTACGGAGATCAGCGTAAGGCTGGTGATCAGCGGAGCCGCGTATATCCCGCCGCTGCCATAGGCTCTCCTCCCTCACTCCCATTCTCATGCCGACTCGGGCAGCGAAGTGTGGAATAGGAGGGGACGTTACGCAGCGCAAGGTATCCAGAACCTTCGTTAGTGCGAAAAAGCCATATAAAAGATGGTGCGGGCGGCGGGACTCGAACCCGCATACCAAGAGGTGAGGGATTTTAAGTCCCTTGCGTCTACCGGTTTCGCCACGCCCGCGCCCCGGACTCTGCCATCATAGACCGGTCAGGCGACCTGAACATGACTGCAAAGCTCATGTCGACGGAACGGTCCCGCGCTGCCCGCGCAGATTGCATACCTTGATATGCAACGCACCGTTCCGTGGTCATGACTTAGACAATCGCGGGGCTGCGGGTCAAGAGGCCTTCGCAAAACCGCAGGCATTCCCATATCGAAAGAAGGGCAACTATGGGACAGGCCCCGAACCGGGCCGGGAAAAGGGAGGACACAGCGTGAGCGAGACGAACTGGCTGTCGCTGGTGGCGCTTCTGATGGTGGCCGTTCTGGTCGTGCCGGCAGCCCTTCGCCGGAACCGCGGGGTCGTGCTGCGCAATGCAGCACTCTGGCTGGCGGCGATCGTGGCGCTCGTGTGGATTTACGACCGCTTCGGGCCGTTCGGCGCCAACTTCTGAACGGCCCCTTTCCGAACGCCCAGCCCGCAAGATGCCCCGGAGTGCCTCAGGAGCCAGTGCACTTCAGCGCTTCAGGGGCGTGTGTCCTCGTTCATCGTCATGATGCCGATCCCCATCGACACGCTGCCGAAGGTCAGCATCAGGCCGGCATAGAGCATGACGGTCGCGGTGATCCCGTATTCGCTGTTGCCGATCAGCGTCGCCAGCTTGGCGACATCGAACCACAGGAGACCGCTCGCCAGCACCACCGCACCGGCGACACCTGCGGCCAGATGGCGCAGAAGGAACAGCAACGCCGCTTTCTCAAAGCTCTTCATGGCGGAGCCTCCCGTCAGACGCGGTTTGGATGATGGGAGGCTAATATAGGACCGAATCGGTCCGGGACAATCGATCCGCCGACATAGCTCCGGTCATAGCGCCGCATTACCCTTTCGTACCAACCGTGACGGTCGGCGTGCCGCCCAGACGGGCGATAATGCCCGCCAATTCATCGGCTGCCGCCACCACCTCCGCCTCGTCGGTGCCGCGCAGGACCAGGCTGACGCCGAAGTAGCCATTGCGGAAGTAAGGATAGCTGCCGATCTCCAGGGCCGGATGGCGGTCCTGCAAGTCCGACAGATCGGCCGCTATCACTCCCTCCCCCAACTCGCACGCCACCGTGCGGGCATGCAGCGCCGGTCCGCCGGCCAGCCGCGGCAGGATGCCGTCCAGCATCGCCCGCATGATGTTGGGCACGCCGGCCATGACGAAGACGTTGCCGATCTGGAACCCCGGCGCCTGGCTGATCGGGTTGTCGATCAGGATGCCGCCGGCGGGGACATTGGCCATGCGCAGCCGCGCCTCGTTCAACTGGCCGGCGGCGTAATGACGCTCCAGCCGGGCGACCGCCTCCGGGTTGCGCTCCAGCGCCACGCCGAAGGCCTTGGCGACGCAGGCCGCCGTGATGTCGTCGTGGGTCGGGCCGATGCCGCCGGTGGTGAAGACATAGGTGTAGCGGGCGCGCAACGCGTTGACCGCGGCGACGACCTCCTCCTCCACGTCCGGCACCACGCGGGCCTCGCGCAGCCGCACGCCGATCTCCGTCAGCTTCTCGGCGATGTGACCGAGGTTGGCGTCCTTGGTGCGGCCCGACAGGATCTCGTTGCCGATCACCAGGACGGCGGCGGTCGGGTTGGTTCCGGTCGGGGTCGCGGCGGTCGGATTCGCAACGGTCTCGGACGTCATGGCGGCGGGGAACTCCGTGGAACGCTCTTGTCGAGCGGGAAGGCCAGGGGTAGCGTCGCCGCCAAGATGCGCTTTCCCACCCCCCTTCTTCAAGGCCGCCTGATCCGCCGCTACAAGCGGTTCCTTGCCGATGTCCTGTTGGACGGGGTGGAGGTGACGGCGCATGTCCCCAATTCAGGCAGCATGATCGGGCTGGCCGTTCCCGGCTCCGCCGTCTGGCTGTCGCGCTCCGACAATCCCAACCGCAAGCTGGCCTACACGCTGGAGCTGGTGGAGGCCGTCGCCCCTTGGGGCGAGGGGCTGGTCGGCGTCAACACCGGCCATCCGAACGCGCTGGTCGCCGCCGCGATCTCCGCCGGCACCATCCCGGAACTGGCCGGCTACGACCGGCTGCGGCGCGAGGTGAAATACGGCCGCAACAGCCGAATCGACGTGCTGCTGGAAGACGACGCGGCCAAGCCAGGCTCCCGTCCGCCCGCCTATGTCGAGGTCAAGAACGTCCATCTCCGCCGCCCCGACGGCCCCCATGCTGACGCCGCCGAATTCCCGGACTGCGTCACCACCCGCGGCGCCAAGCATCTGGAGGAGATGGCGGCGATGGTGGCCCAGGGCTGCAGGGCGGTCATGCTCTACCTTGTCCAGCGCGGCGATTGTTCCCATTTCCGCACGGCGGCCGATCTCGACCCCGCCTATCATGACGGTCTGCGCCGCGCGCTGGATTCGGGGGTGGAGGCGCTGTGTTGGTCTTGCGCGATCACGCCCGAATCGATTGAATTGGACCGGCCGCTGCCGATCCGGCTTTAGCGCCTCAGGCAGACTTCGGTATCGGGCTTTCGGTTACTTGGCATAGGGGCTTTCGTCTTGGAACAGGATCACGTCGACTCCAACCGCGTCCGTCTTCATGGTCCGGAGGGATTCGAAGGCATGCGCAAGGCCGGCCGTCTGGCTGCGCTGGCTCTGGATTACATCGCCCCCTATGTGCAGCCGGGCGTCACCACGGGCGAGCTCGACCGCCTGCTGGAACAGTTCATCCGCGACCACGGCGGCATCCCCGCCCCGCTGGGCTATCGCGGCTTCCCGCGCGCCAACTGCATTTCGGTCAACCATGTCGTCTGCCACGGCATCCCTGGCGACAAGCGGCTGGTCGACGGCGACATCCTGAACATCGACGTCACGCCCATTGTCGACGGCTGGTACGGCGACAGCAGCCGCATGTATCTGTGCGGCGACGTCGGCGTGAAGGCGCGCAAGCTGGTCGACGTCACCTATGACGCGCTGATGATCGGCATCGCCGCGGTGAAGCCCGGCGCCACGCGGGGCGACATCGGCCACGCCAACCAGACCTTCGCCGAATCCCACCGCTTCTCGGTGGTCCGCGATTTCTGCGGCCACGGCGTCGGCCGCGTCTTCCACGAACCGCCGTCGGTCCTGCATTACGGCAAGCCGGGCGAGGGCCTGGTCCTGAAGGAAGGCATGATCTTCACCATCGAGCCGATGATCAACACCGGCCGTCCCGACGTGAAGATCCTCGGCGACGGCTGGACCGCCGTGACCAAGGACAAGTCGCTGTCCGCCCAGTTCGAACATTCCATCGGCGTGACGGCGGACGGCGCGGAGATCTTCACCCTGTCGCCGGCGGGGTACACGAAGCCGCCTTACGCGGTGGAGTGAGGCTGAGGGGTATTGCGGAGTGAGTGGCGGGCGCCGTGTCGGTGGATGCGGCGCCCGAGTTGTTTGTGGCGACGGTCAAGCACTCGATTGACCAGCGCTGCAATGGGCGATGGCGCAACTGCCCCAAAACGATCAAGGGCCCGGCAATTGCTTGCCGAGCCCTTGAAGAAACTGGTGCCGCAACAGGGATTTGAACCCCGGACCTACTGATTACGAATCAGTTGCTCTACCCCTGAGCTACTGCGGCGTCGTTGTGGCGCGGAACATAGCGAGGTGCTTCGCGGGATGCAAGCGGTGAATTTCGGAAAAATCGACCGCCCGCACTCATCCCTGCCATGCGCCCGAATGCCTCAGCCGTGCTGCCGGATCACCTCCAGGAAGGCGTCGGCGTAGCGTTCCAGCTTGCGCCCGCCGACCCCCGGCAGATGGGCGAAGGCGGCGTGGTCGCGGGGGCGCTGGGCCACCATCTCCAGCAGCGTGCTGTCGTGGAAGATCACATAGGGCGGCACGCTCTGCGCCTTGGCCAGCGCGGTGCGGCAGTCCTTCAACGCATGCCACAGCGCGTCGTCCGCCGCCGACAGCGCACCGCGGGCGCCGGAGCGCGACACGCCCTCCCCGTTCCCACCGACGCTGCCGCCCCGTGCGGTGTGGCGGCGCAGCGCGTCGTGGACGCCGCGGCGGCGTTCCAGCACCGGGTCCTTGCGCAGCTTCACCACCCGCTGCCCTTTGATCACCGCGACACCGGCATCGGTCAGGCGGAAGCCGCCATAGCCTTCCAGATCGACGGTCAGCAGACCGGTCGCCACCAGCTGGCGGTAGACCGATTGCCATTCGACCTTGGTCAAATCCTTGCCGACGGCGAAGGTCTTCAACTGGTCATGCTGCTGCTGCACCACCTTCTCGGTGGCGTTGCCGACCAGCACGTCGATCAGGTGGCCGGCGCCATAGCGCTGGCCGGTGCGGTAGACCGCCGACAGCGCCTTCTGCGCGGCGATGGTGCCGTCCCAGGTCTCGACCGGGTCCAGGCAGGTGTCGCAGTTGCCGCAGGGCTCCGGCAGGGTCTCGTTGAAATAGTTCAGCAGCACCTGGCGGCGGCAGTCCGGCGTCTCGCAGAAGCCCAGCAGCGCCTCCAGCTTGCCGCGCTCCACCCGGCGGTGGCTGTCGCCGGCCTCCGACTGCTCCAGCATCTGGCGCAGCATCACCACGTCGGCCATGCCGTAGGCCATCCAGGCATTGGCGGGCAGGCCGTCGCGGCCGGCGCGGCCGGTCTCCTGATAATAGGCCTCCAGGCTCTTGGGCGGGTCGAGGTGGCAGACGAAGCGGACGTTGGGCTTGTCGATGCCCATGCCGAAGGCGACGGTGGCCACCATCACCAGACCCTCGCTCTTGATGAAGCGGTCCTGGTTGGCCTCCCGCACCTCGGCCGGCAGCCCGGCATGATAGGGCAGAGCCTCGCGGCCCTGTTGGTTCAGCCAGGCCGCGACGTCCTCCACCTTGTTGCGCGACATGCAATAGACGATGCCGGCGTCTTCCGGGTGGTTCTCGCGCAGGAAGGCCAGCATCTGCTGGCGCTCGCTCTTCTTCGGCACCACGCGGTAGGTGATGTTGGGCCGGTCGAAGCTGGATAGGAAGACGCGGGCGTCGGTCAGGCCCAGCTTGTCCTTGATCTCGGCGCGGGTCTGCACGTCGGCGGTGGCGGTCAGCGCGATGCGCGGCACCATCGGGTGGCGCTCGTGCAGGATCGACAGCTGCAGATATTCGGGGCGGAAATCGTGCCCCCACTGCGACACGCAATGCGCCTCGTCCAGCGCGAACAAAGCCAGCCGGGTGCGGTCGAGCAGGTCGAGGAAACGCGGCGTCACCAGCCGTTCCGGCGCCACATAGACGAGGTCGATCTCGCCTTGCACCATCGCCCGTTCCACCTCCCGCGCCTCCGCCGGCCCGAGGGAGGAGTTGAGGAAGGCGGCGCGCACGCCCAGCTCCCGCAACGCCGTCACCTGGTCGCGCATCAGGGCGATCAGGGGGGAGACCACGACCGTCACGCCGTCGCGCACCAGCGCCGGGATCTGGTAGCACAGCGACTTGCCGCCGCCGGTCGGCATCAGCACCAGCGCGTCGCCGCCGCCCACCACATGGTCGATGATGTCGGCCTGCTGGCCACGGAAGGAGTCGTAGCCGAACACCGTCCGCAGCGCGTCGAGCGCCGTGGCCGGCCTTTGACCGGGGGCATCGTCGGACGCATCCCGGTTGCTGTAGGAAAACAACGAATCCACGCCGATGCGGTTCAGGAAAGTGGTGCCGGAGATCCGGCTTGTCGTCTCAACGCCCCATCATGTGGCACAGATCGCCCGCGGGGCAAAGCCGCAAAGGGTCACGCCCGGGAACAAAGGTCGGACCCTCGCCGGCTCCACCACACATTGGTGTGGAAAGGTGGCGCCCGCTCATCGTCCGCGTGTAAACCGAAAACGGCGGATGGGTGGTCCATCCGCCGTTTCAAAAGGAGGAAGGTGGCATGAGCAAAATGCCGTTCTTCCTGGTGCTCCGGTGGCGGAGATGGCGGATCGAAATCCGCCTGATCCACCGCTAAACATCGGGAGCGCGCCGGCGGGTGCGGGAACACCCGTCGGCCACCTCCAAAAAATATACAGCCGCGCGGCCCGATTTTCAACGCGCGGTATCGGCCCCTACAGCAGATCCCGCAGCATCGCCACCAGCGGCACGTCGGCCGGCGGCATCGGGTAATCGCCCATCCGGTTCGGATAGACCCAGGCGAGTTTCTGCCCCTCCTGCGGCACGACGTCGCCCTCCCACACCCGGCAGACATAGAGCGGCATCAGCAGGTGGAAGTTCTCATAGCTGTGCGAGGCGAAGGTGAAGGGGGCGAGACAACTGGCCGCCGTGTCGATGCCCAGCTCCTCCTTCAGCTCGCGCACCAGCGCCGCTTCCGGCGTCTCGTCGGCATGCACCTTGCCGCCGGGGAATTCCCACAGGCCGGCCAGCGACTTGCCGGGCGGACGCTGGGCCAGCAGCACGCGCCCGTCGGCATCGACGAGCGCCACCGCGACGACCAGCAGCACCGGCAGCGAACCGGGTGCGGGGGTGGAGCTGGGATCGAAACAGGCGGTCATGCGGAACCCTCTCGGCGGGCCGGCCACTCGGCGGCGGTGATTTCGAAACAGGGCGCCGACATGCTTCGCCCGCGGGCGGGGAATTCTTGCCGGCGTTCGCCCCGCTGCAGCAAACCGGCTTTGCGGAGTAAGGCCTGGGACGGCAGGTTGTCAGGATCGGTGGCGGCCCAGATCCGCGACAGGCCGAGCGGGCCGAAACCGACCCCCAGCATCGCGGTCACCATCTCCAGCCCATAGCCGGCGCGATGGTACGGCATTCCGACCCAATAGCCGATCTCGCCGCCATCCGGCCGGTCATGGTCCGCCTGCAAGCCGACGCTGCCGATAGGAACGCCGTCGGCGGTCCGCACCGCCAGAAAGGCGAGAGCGGCATGATCGGCATGGTTCCGTGCCGCCAGTTCCACCCAATTATGACCATCGGCAGCCGTGTAGGGATGGGGGACCCGGGCGAGCCAGCGCGCAACCTCCCACGCACCGATCAGCGGCACGAAATCCGGAACGTCCTCATGCCGGAAGGCGCGGAGCAGGAGCCGCGGCGTCGTCACGCTGTCGGGCCAGGACTCCGCTCCGCCATCCGTCAAACCGTCAGCTCCGATAGCTGCCGTTGATGTCGATGTAGCCGTGCGTCAGGTCGCAGGTCCACACCTTCGCCGTCCCCTTGCCCAGGCCGAGGTCGATGTCGATGTCGATCTCCTTGCCCTTCATGTGGGCGGCGACCGGCGTCTCGTCGTAACCGGGGACCTCCATCCCGTCGGCGCAGATCAGCGTGCCGCCGACGGTGATCTTGATGAGATCCCGGTCGGCGCGCTCGCCCGCGCGGCCGATGGCGGCGACGATGCGGCCCCAGTTGGCGTCCTCGCCGGCGACGGCGGTCTTGACCAGCGGCGAGTTCGCCACCGTCATGCCGATCCGCTTGGCGGCGGCGTCGCTGTCGGCGCCGCGCACGGTGATGGCGATGAACTTGGTCGCCCCCTCGCCGTCACGCACCACCTGCAGCGCCAGATCGAGCAGCAGATCCTCCAGCGCGGCGCGGAACTCCGCCAGTTCGGCGGCATCGGCGCTCGACACCGGGGCGTTGCCGGCCTTGCCCGTCGCGAACAGCAGCAGCGTGTCGCTGGTCGAGGTGTCGCCGTCGACCGTGACGGCGTTGAAGGTGCGCTCGGTGAATTCCGACAGCATGTCCTGCAGCGCGGTGCCGGCGATGGCGGCGTCGGTGAAGACGAAGCCCAGCATCGTCGCCATGTCCGGCGCGATCATGCCGGAGCCCTTGGCGAAGCCGGCGATGGTCACCGTCGTCCCGCCGATGGTCGCGGTGCGCACCGACCCCTTCGGGAAGGTGTCGGTGGTCATGATGGCGCGGGCGGCCTTCTCCCACGCGGCGGAGTCGGCAGCCAGGTTCGGCGCCATCGGCGCCAGGCACTTGCCGATGGCGTCGGCGGCCAGCGGGATGCCGATCACGCCGGTCGAGGCGATATAGACCTCGTCCGGGGCGCAGCCGGCCAGATCGGCGGCGGCGGTGACGGTCGCCTGCACGGTGGCGTCGCCCGCCTTGCCGGTGAAGGCGTTGGCGTTGCCGGCATTCACCACCACGGCGCGGGCCGAACCCTTGGGCAGGCTGTCGCGGCACCAGATCACCGGGGCCGAGCAGGTCAGCGACCGGGTCAGCACGCCCGCCACGCTGGTGCCGGGATCCAGCACGGCCAGCAGCAGATCGTCGCGGCCCTTGTATCGGATGCCGCTGTTCGCCGTGGCGATGCGCACACCCGCGATGGGCGGCAGCGTCGGGAAGCTGGCGGGAGCCAAGGGGGAGAGGGTCGTGGCCATCGAGGGGATTCCCGTGGTGGGGAGTGGTGGTGCGGTGGTGGGAAGCTATCGGAGCGCGGACTCTTGCCCCCGCCCCGACCCTTCCCCGCTGGGCGGGGGAGGGAGTTGAGCGCTTGTTCGGGAGAGTGGCGGCAGTCCCCTCCCCTGCGAAGCGGGGGAGGGATAGGGTGGGGGCAATGCGCCCCCGTCTCCTTACTTCTTCGCCGGCTCCGCCGGAGCGGCGGGAGCGGCCGGGGCCGGGGCTGCCGGAGCGGCGGCCGGCTCTTCCTTCGGCATCGGCGAGCCGTCGAGCTGGAAGGTCTCGATCGTCGCCTTGCCGCGCAGTTCCTCGACCAGAGCGGTGACGATGTCCTTCGACAGCGTCTGCTCCAGCTGCGGCTTCACCTCGTCCAGGGTCGGCTGCGGTTGGGTACGCTTATCCTCGACCTTGATGATGTGGTAGCCGAACTGGGTCTTGACCGGCTCCTTGCTGATTTCGCCCGGCTTCATGGCGAAAGCGGCGTTGGCGAAGGGCTCGACCATCGCGTCCTTGGTGAAGTAGCCGAGGTCGCCGCCCTGGGCCGCGGCGGCGGCGTCCTTGGACTTCTCCTTGGCCAGCTTGGCGAAATCGCCGCCCTTCTTCAGCTGGGCGATGATGGCCTTGGCCTCGTCCTCCTTCTCGACCAGGATGTGGGCGGCCTTGACCTCCTCCTGCGCCGGGTTCTCCTTCAGGAAATCCTGATAGGCCTTCTGCATCGCATCGGGGGTGATGCGGGCCTTGATCTCCTTCTGGATGTAGGCGCGCTGCACCGCGCGCTCCTCGGCGCGCTTGATCTCGTCCTTGACCTCGGCCGAATCGGCCAGACCGGCCTTGTAGCCGGCCGAAGAGACCAGCTTGCCGCTGACCAGCTGGTCGATCACCGCCGGATAGATCATCTCGATCGGCATCTGCTGCACCTGGGGCGGCAGCTGCGAGACCATGCGGGAGACGTCCGACTTGCGCAGCTCCTCGCCGTTGACGCGGGCGACAACCGGATCGGCCGAAGCAGCCGGGGTGGCCGGAGCGGAGGCGGCCGGGGCAGCCGGCGCGGGGGTGGCGGGAGCCGGCGTCTGGGCATTGGCGGCCAGCGCGATGCCACAGGCGGCAACCGACAGGAGCGCGGTGCGGAACACTCGTTGAACCATGGCGTGTCTGTTTCCTTCCGGCGGATGCTTCGCAACAAGAGGGCGGCCGATTGGGTCGGAGCCCGGTTCGCATGGCCTGCGGCATCGGAGCCATCCGCCGCTCCGCGCCCGATTCCGCAGGGGATTAAGCATGGCTAGCCCGCGCGGGGCAAGGGGTGCGCTTGGGATCCCCGCCGGGATCCGGCGGCCATGAGCCTCCCCAACGACCTGTGCCCCGCACCCGGCAATACCAGCCCCGAACCCTTCCGTCAGCCGCCATCCCGCTTTCTGGACGCGATTTCATCGTTCCGTCATGCCCGAACGGGCCGGACGGCGCCATTGTATGGTGCCGCATGGGGGCTCCACCTGCCCGGTCTCGTTGACAGGGCCTTGCCATAGTCCTATGTGAGACCCGTCGATAGACTGGCCCGCATTCCGCTTTACTCCCGAGGTTTTCATGTTCGGCGCTCTCGCCCGCAAGATTTTCGGCACCGCCAACACGCGCGCGGTCAAGGCGCTGCACAAGACCGTGGCTCAGATCAACGCGCTGGAGCCGTCGGTCGCCGCGCTGTCGGACGACCAGCTGAAGGGACGCACCGACTGGCTGCGCGACCGGCTGGCCAAGGGCGAGACGCTGGACGACATCCTGCCCGACGCCTTCGCCACCGTGCGCGAGGCGGCCAAGCGCGTGCTGGGCCAGCGCCATTTCGACGTGCAGCTGATGGGCGGCATGGTGCTGCACAGCGGCAAGATCGCCGAGATGCGCACCGGCGAAGGCAAGACGCTGGTCGCCACCCTGGCCGTCTACCTGAACGCGCTGGAAGGCAAGGGCGTCCACGTCGTCACCGTGAACGATTACCTCGCCTCGCGCGACAGCGGATGGATGGCGCGGGTCTATGGCTTCCTCGGCCTGACCACCGGCTGCATCGTCCATGGGCTGGACGACGACGAGCGCCGCGCCGCCTACGCCGCCGACATCACCTACGGCACGAACAACGAGTTCGGCTTCGACTATCTGCGCGACAACATGAAGTTCCGGCTGGAGGAACTGGTCCAGCGGCCCTTCAACTTCGCCATCGTCGACGAGGTCGACTCGATCCTGATCGACGAGGCGCGCACGCGCTGATCATCTCCGGCCCCTCGACCGATTCGTCCGAGATGTACGTCCAGGTCGACCGGCTGATCCCGATGCTGGTGGCCGAGGATTTCGAGAAGGACGAGAAGCACCGCACCGTCAGCTTCACCGAGGCCGGCCAGGAGCATATGGAGCAGCTGCTGGGCCAGGCCGGGCTGCTGAAGACCGGCGGGCTCTACGACATCCAGAACGTGGCGCTGGTCCATCATTCGCAGCAGGCGCTGCGCGCCCACATGCTGTTCCAGCGCGACAAGGACTACATCGTCAAGGACGACAAGGTCGTCATCATCGACGAGTTCACCGGCCGCATGATGGAAGGCCGCCGCTTCTCCGAAGGCCTGCACCAGGCGCTGGAAGCCAAGGAGAAGGTGACGATCCAGCGCGAGAACCAGACGCTGGCCTCCATCACCTTCCAGAACTACTTCCGCATCTATCCGAAGCTGGCCGGCATGACGGGCACCGCGCTGACCGAGGCGGCGGAGTTCGGCGAGATCTACGGGCTGGAAGTGGTCGACATGCCGACCAACGTGCCGGTCAAGCGCATCGACCATGACGACGAGGTCTATCGCACCGCCACCGAGAAGTACCACGCGATGACCGACCTGATCGAGGACGCGCGCAAGCGCGGCCAGCCGGTGCTGGTCGGCACCACCTCGATCGAGAAGTCGGAACTGCTGTCGGAGCTGCTGACCAAGCGCGGCATCCCGCACAACGTCCTGAACGCCCGCCACCACGAGCAGGAAGCCTACATCGTGGCCCAGGCCGGCCGCGCCGGTGCGGTGACGGTCGCCACCAACATGGCCGGCCGCGGCACCGACATCCAGTTGGGCGGCAATCTCCAGATGCGGATCGAGGTCGAGCTGGCCGACATTCCGGAAGGCCCGGAGCGCGACGCCCGCATTGCCCAAATCGAGGCCGAGATCGCCGAGGCGCGCGAGAAGGTCAAGCAGGCCGGCGGCCTCTACGTCATCGGCACCGAGCGGCACGAGAGCCGCCGCATCGACAACCAGCTGCGCGGCCGCTCCGGCCGTCAGGGCGACCCCGGCACCTCGAAGTTCTTCCTGTCGCTGGAAGACGACCTGATGCGCATCTTCGGGTCGGAGCGGATGGACAGCATGCTCCAGCGCCTCGGCCTGAAGGAAGGCGAGGCGATCATCCATCCCTGGATCAACAAGGCGCTGGAAAAGGCGCAGCAGAAGGTCGAGGCGCACCACTTCGAGGTCCGCAAGAACCTGCTGAAGTTCGACAACGTCATGAACGACCAGCGCAAGGTCGTCTACGAGCAGCGCCACGAGGTGATGGAGAGCGCCGACATCGCGGAGGAAATCCGCGAGATGCGCCACCAGATCATCGCCAACATGGTGTCGACCGCCATTCCGGCCAACAGCTACTCCGAACAGTGGGACATCGACGGCCTGCACGAGGCGGTCAACCGCGTGCTGGGCATGGATCTCCCGGTCCACGACTGGGCCAAGGAAGAGGGCATCGCCGAGCCGGAGATCGAGGAGCGCGTGCGCGAGGCCGCCGACCGCAAATATGCGGAGAAGGAGGAGGCCTACGGCGCCGAGACGATGCGGCATGTCGAGAAGAGCATCCTGCTCCAGATCCTGGACCAGGAGTGGAAGGACCACCTCCTCCAGCTCGACCATCTGCGCCAGGGCATCAACCTGCGCGCCTATGCCCAGAAGGATCCGCTGAACGAATACAAGCGCGAGGCCTTCGAGCTGTTCGACACCATGCTGATGGCGCTGCGCGAACAGGTCACCACCATCCTGATGCATGTCGAAATCCGCATGGCGCCGTCGCAGGAGGAGCTGTTCGCCCGCCAGATGCAGGAGATGCACGAGGGCCGCATGGATCCGGCGCTGGCGATGGCGGGCATGGGTGCCGGCGAAGGCGAAGCCCTGCCGGACGGCATGGTCCGCGCCTCGTCGCTCGCCGGCACGCCGGAGGATCAGCCCCTGCCGGCGGACGTGATGGAAAACACCCCGCGCAACGCCGCCTGCCCCTGCGGCTCCGGCAAGAAGTTCAAGCACTGCCACGGGCGGATGGCGTAAGGGGTGAGAGTTATCCCCTCTCCCCCCGCTCACGCGTAAACTTCGTTTGCGCTGACGCGACAGGCGGATCGAAGATTTGCCGAAAGCGGGGAGAGGGGATTATATGAAACCAACCCCTCTCCACCCCGTTTCCCCTCGGTGACCACGGAGAGACGGGACGCCATGCTCGAAGAGTTCAAGAAATTCATCAGCCGCGGCAATGTCGTGGAGCTGGCCGTCGGCATCATCATCGGTGCCGCCTTTACGGGAATCGTCAATTCCCTGGTCAAGGACATCCTGATGCCGCCGATCGGCTGGGTCATGGGCGGCATCGACTTCTCCAACTATTTCTTCAGCCTGTCGGGCGGACGCTACGACTCGCTGCAGGCCGCCGAGGCGGCAGGCGTCGCCACCATCAACTACGGCCGCTTCATCAACGCCTGCATCAATTTCCTGATCGTGTCGGGCGCCCTGTTCATGATCGTGCGGCAGGTCAACCGGTTGCACATCCTGCACAAGGAAGTGCCGAAGACCCCGCCGCGGCAGGAACAGCTGCTGGAGGAAATCCGCGACGCCCTGCGCGCCCAGTCGAAGGGCGCCTCTGACGCAGCCCCATCCCCCGACCGCC
>JBKHVJ010000221.1:0-20385 GCA_046570145.1 Alphaproteobacteria bacterium | reverse complement strand
AGGCACTCCACACGTCGGCTCACCTCATCATGTGCTTCGCCTGTTCAGCAAGCTACCGACATGATGGACCAGTGCCTCCAGCGGGAATGGCTTGCGTAGGATGATCAGGCATCCTGGCTCTTCGTCTGGAAGATCTTCGCTGTATCCGGTCATGACGATGATAGGCAGGTCAGTCCGTCGCTGCCGAAGGCATCGGATCAAAGCCTCGCCCCCCAGGACGGGCATCCGCATGTCGGTCACCAGGAGATCGGCGGCATCAGCGGCATCGGCCTCGATGGCCTTTTGACCATTCTGGACCACAGTCACCCGGAACCCCGCGGCTTCCAGCATTTCCGCCACCACCAACGCGACGAGGTCTTCATCCTCCGCAACAAGCACATGGGGGGAGCCGTTCATCTTTTCGAAGCTCATTATAGGATTGAAGAGCGAACCAACAGTGAAATATCTCGCGGATAAATGTAAACAAGCGTCTGAATGGCGGCGTTCAAAGCTGCGCTCCAGCTGATGCTGCGACACACAACGATTGGCTCCGCATAATATTAGTCGCACATCAGCCTTGGAAACCGATAAAAACAGGCTATTCCGCCTTCGTGTTTTGCTCAACAAGCGAAAACAATCTCCTGCCCAGTCCGACACGCTGCCCCACAGGGTGATCGATCTGCAAGCCCAGGGCACAACCATCATCTTATATCAAATATGCATTAAATATCAGTGAAATTGTGAAGCAGTGTGAAAAGAAGTGTGTGGTGAAGCCTGCGGCCACCGACCAAAAGACAACCATGTCTGCGCCTCGCCACCCCGTCGAAGATGGCCTGAACTTTGCTCCAATGGCTCCAGTACGTGACGGGGTGACCCAACCCCGAAGCTCGGAGAGCTCGTCATGAGCAGCCTGCGCGCTGAACCCAAGGTTCTTGAGATGCCGCTGAAGGCAATCCTTGCCGTTGGTCTCACGGCAACGGCTTTCCTCAAGCTGCGCGGAATGGACAGCGACTGTTCCGGTTATTGTAACGAGAAACCAGGGCGTCCCCCTCATCTCTTGGATGCTCACGACCTTTGAGGCTTCTCAGTCAAACTCTTGTCAACCTGACCTCATAGAGCTGGCGAAGGCGAAAACGCCACAGTCACCCGCAGGCCCGCTGGACTGCTTTTGTACGACACGGTTCCCCGGAGTTGTTGTGCCAAGAGATCAACGAGGCGCATGCCCAAGCCTCCTGCGCTTCGAGCACCGGCAGGCAATCCCGGGCCGTTGTCAGCGACGACCAGGCGCATCGTCGTTCGACCACAGAGCGCGATGTCGATCTCCACCTCATCCTTGTCTCCGCTCGCATATTTCAGGGCGTTGGTGACGAGTTCGACCGCGATCATCGACAGAGGTGTGACGGTGTCGGCCGACAGTTCCACCCCGACAGGACATTGCAGGCGCAGTGTGGGCGGTCGCCCCTGTCGCGTCACGGACGACTGTGCGACGTCTTTCATCAACGCTTGCAGGTGTGCTCCCACATCGACCGACGTGAAGCTCTCCGAGCGGTAGAGCGCCTCGTGGATTCGCCCGACCGTGTGGACACGTTGTTGGGCATCGAGCAACGCTTCACGAACCGTATCCGATGTCTGGGAGCGGGCCTGCATCGCCAGGAGCGCAGCAATGGACGCGACATTGTTCTTGATGCGATGGTGAGCCTCTCGGACCAGCATCTCGCGCTGCTCGACCAGACGTCGCAGATCCTCGTCCACCCGTTTTCGTTCGGTGATGTCCAAATCCGTGCCGAACAAGCGCACACATCGCCCGTTTGCATCCGCAAACGCGCGCGCGCGCGTGCGCACCCAGCGGTATGTCCCGTCGGCATGACGCAGACGCCAGTCCGCCTCATAGTCTTGGCAGGCTGCAGCAGCGTTCTCCAGGAAGGTGTCGAGCAACGGTTGGTCGTCGGGATGCAGGAGGCTGCGAACCTCCTCAAGCGTCGGCGGACCTTGGCGTGCATCCCGGCCAAGCAGCCGGAACATGGCATCGCTCCAAATGACCGTGCCATCTGCAAAGATGAATTCCCAGAACGCCAAGCCGGCGATGTCCTGGGCTTCACGAAGCCGCGCCTCGCTATGGGCGAGCGCGTCTTCCGCCTGCTTGCGCTCGCTGATGTCCTGCACGACGCCAATCATATGCGGCGGTTGCCCGTCAACGGACGGCATCCAGCGCCCACGTGAAAGAAGCCATCGGACGGTGCCGTCCGGAAGCACGGTTCGGAACTCCGCACAATAGTCCGCGCCCCGCTCCATCGCACTCTGCAAGGCACTCCTGACCCGGTCGCGGTCATCCGGATGGATCACATCCATGGCGGAGGTCTCGTCCAGCGGCGCATCGTCCGGCAGGCCATGGAGCCGTTTTGCCCCAACGGTCGCCTCGAAGTCCCCGGTTTCAGGCCACGCGCGCCAAGCGCCCATACCCGCACAGTCGAGTGCTGAACGAAGCCAGGTTTCCTGGTCTGATGACAACGCTGATGCAACACCCTCAGTCCGGTTGGTGGCGTCGCGCGCAGTCATCATTCCTCCTCAGCAGGACCAGCGTACTGCAGCGGCAGTCTTGTACCCTGGCATGCCGCTCGTTCGGCGGCCAGTATGGGGTGGCGCGAAACTTGCGTCGATGTGGCTTTCGGCCAGTGCCTTCGGCCGGGGACTTGTCGTCCGACGACAAGCTTCATACGGTCCTGAAGCCCTCACAGTTGATCTGCTCACGGCTTGAGGCCAGACTTCTCGTGGATGACCTGCGAAAATATGTGATGAGGCTGTGGAACAATCGGCGACTCCTGACGTTGGAGAGGGTGTCAGAGCAACGCGCTTTGTGGTGGCAAGTGTTCCGTGCAGTCTCCTTGCGATGCGTTTCTGTTCCACTGGAAGCCGCTCCTCATATGCAGGGGCGGCTTTCTTGTTGATGGTTGTACAGTACATGTTGAAATGGAGAGGCAGGGCATGAACCTCGAAATCGAGCAGATACCACCCGTTTCATGCTCCCTGCAGAAATCCGATGGACTTGGAAGACGGGCGGCAATGCCCAAGCAACGATGACTGGTTCTCATTCCACCTGCCTATTCTATGACTTTGGTCAAGTCGGTCTTAGAGCAGATGCATGCTGCAATATCGTTATGATAATATCCGGCTATGAACGACAGCCCTGACGAAGACATCGACGGGTTTATTGATGAGCTCCGGCAATGGGCACTCAGCACGCAAAGATTTGCCCGGAAAGTTCATGCCCTCTCTTACATTCAGCAATCGCTTGCAGCGGAATTGAGAGTCGAATCGGAAGAAATTCTCCATCAGGTTCAAAGCCGGCGTCGTTCAGAGACTGAAGTCCGAAAGCTGTTCATCGGTCTTCACGAACAGTGATTTCGCGGGCACTCCCGCTCGGGATAGCGACTGTCAGTAACTCTACCAAGGCGTGATCAGCCAAATCGATGTCCCTCGCAAGGTCCCCTGGGGTGGACGCAAATCGGCCAACTCAACGCTATGCCGTCCTTGATGGGGAGGGGACTGAAGGCAGGCTGCCAAAGCCCGTTATCGGCCTTGGCCAAAAGGATGAACAGGATGCGCGGAGGCTGCTGGTCCGGGGAAGACCAACATTCGGGGTCTTCACGAGCAGGCGCGGCTGGTCGCGCTTGGTTCGTCCCTCCCCACCCCTGGCTGCAAGCCCCGAACATTGCAGATCCGCATCCGGTGTGCCTCAATCCCGGCAACGGCATTTTTTCGGGGCTGTGCGGAACAAACACGCGGCATCCGATGTTGAAGACCACATTAGAGCATCGCGCTTTCGTGGTTGTCTATCTTCAGAACAGTCTCCTAGCCCATGCGTTCTGATCGACTGAAAGCCGCCCCACCATCAAGTGGGCGGCTTTCTTTTGTGCTGGAGATGTAATGGAAGAAGCGCCATGCCCGATGGGTCACAAGCACTTGTGATTGTCCCGATTGATGAAGATGGCTTTCATGGCCCTTGGTTGAAGCAGCAGAGGCATTGGAAGCAATGTTGAAAGCTGCAGGTGTCGGTTCTGTCGTGGGGGTGCGTGATATCCTGCGAGGGGAACGGCTGTTTCGCCGCATCGATCCCGGAAATGTGAAGGCTGATGTTTTCTGATAGGATTAGAATATAATATATAATTTATTGCCTTGAGTTGTTCTGATGGTGAGTTGATTCAGCATGACAGGTTTTTCGTCATGCTCCAGCGGCACTTCTGTTCCGATTGAGGTGTGTCCAAGCCAAGCAACGAACCGCATGCTTTCGGATGAGAAAGTCAATGGCTATAAGGCTTACGGCGTACTCTCAGAGAAAAATCTCTGTCGGGTATGTTCGTTTTAACCTAGTGTAATGACTCCGCTCTTGTGAACTTGTAACGCATGTCAGCCGGCATGTGTGGCGGCAAGAGGTCCAATCAAAGATAGAAGAAAATGTCTGACTTTTCTTGTGCCGACGGTTCCGGTTTTGGAGACGCTGCCATTGAACGGGATGAGGGCCTTGGTGAGGAGGACGCCCGCTATGCGGCGATCATAAACACTGCTCCTGACGCCATCATTGTCTTTGCGGTGGGAGAGGGCCGGATCATCGCATGGAACCCGGCTGCCACCCGGATGTTCGGCTATAGCATGCAGGAAGCGATCGGCGCTCCGGTCACTTTGTTGCTGCCGGAGCCTTGTCCGGAAGGTCCGACCGGTGTGTTCGACCGCGCCCTGTCCGGCGAAGAGGTACAGATCGATACCGTACGGCGGCACAAGGATGGCCGGCTTGTCGACGTGGCCATCACCGCCAACCGCATGATTGCTGCCAACGGCCGTGTGCTGGGGGTGGTTGCCTTCATGCGCGACATCACCGACCGGACGGCGATCCGGGCGCAACTGCAGGCCAGCGAGGCCAAGTTCCAGGCCATCGTCGACTCCATCGACCAAATGATCTGGTCGACACGGCCTGACGGGCACCACGACTATTTCAACCAGCGTTGGTACGGGTTCACCGGCGCGCCGGACGGGGCAACCGAAGGCGAGGCGTGGAACGACATGTTCCACCCCGATGATCGTGACCGCGCCTGGAGTGTGTGGCGTCGGTCGCTCGCCACCGGTGAACCCTACCACATCGAATACCGGCTCCGTCATCGCAGCGGTCGGTACCGTTGGGTTATCGGTCGGGCCCAGCCGGTTCGCGATGCGGCGGGGCGGATTGTCCGTTGGTACGGCACCTGCACCGACGTGCACGATCTGAAGGTGGCCCAGGAGGCGCTCCGCGCCAGCGAGGAGCGCTTCCGCTTTGCGCTCGATGCCGCTGGAGGCATTGGGACTTGGAGTTGGGATGTCCGGACGGACATCGTGACCGTCGACGCCACCTTTGCCACCCTGTTCGGTGTCGAGCCGGAACGGGCGGCGGACGGCCTGCCGATCGCAACCTATGTGGCGGCCATCCATCCGGATGACCGCGGTGCGGTTGCTGCAGAAATCGCGCGCGCTGTGGACGGAGGAGACGATTATCTGGCGGAGTACCGGGTGACCGGGTTGGACGGCAAGACTCGTTGGGTCCTGGCGCGGGGCCGTTGCGCCCGGAACGCCCAGGGCCTCCCGGCGAGGTTTCCGGGTGTCGTGATCGACATCACCGACCGCAAGTCGACCGAAGAAGCCCTGCGCATCGCGGTCGAGCGCATCGACCTTGCCTTGAACAGCGGAGCCATCGTCGGAACCTGGGTCTGGGACATCCCTGCCGACCGTTTTACCGTCGATGAGCGCTTTGCCCGCTCCTTTGCTCTGTCGCCGCAGCAATGCCAGCAAGGTTTGTCCCTGGGGCTTCTGATGGCATCCATTCATCCGGAGGACTGGTCGCACGTCAGGCAGGCGGTTGCGTCCGTGATGGAGACAGGAGGACCTTACAGCGCCGAGTACCGTGTGCGCCAATTCGACGGCACCTACCGCTGGGTCGAGGCGAATGGGCATTGCAGTCTCGATGCCGCGGGAAAGCCGCTCCGCTTTCCGGGCGTGCTGATCGACATCGACAGGCGCAAGCAGGTTGAAGAGGAGTTGCGGCGGAAGGAGGCGGAGGCCACCGAAGCCACCCGCATCCTCAGAACCGTCATCGAATCGGTTCCCGCCCTGATTTATGTGAAAGACATCGATGGCCGCATGCGCATTGCCAACGGTCCGGTGATGGAGCTGATCGGCAAGCCCTGGAGCGAGGTCGAGGGGCGTACCGATCTGGAATTCCTCGACGACAAGGAGCAAGGCCGGCGGATCATGGAAACCGACCGGCGGATCATGGAAAGCGGCACGACCGAGGAATTGGAAGAGGTCGTCGGGCAGGACGAACGGGGGCCGCGGATTTGGCTTTCCCACAAGACGGCGTTCCGCGACGGGACCGGACAGGTGGTTGGCCTTGTCGGCACGTCGGTCGACCTCACCAGCCGGAAGCGGGCAGAGGAAGATCGCCAGCTGCTGGTGCGTGAGCTCAACCACCGGGTCAAGAACCTGTTCGCCGTCGCCGTCGGGATGGTCGCCATGACGGCGCGCACCTCCGCCGGGGTGCGGGACATGGCCGATGCCCTCACCGGTCGCCTTCTGGCGTTGGCGCGGGCTCATGACTTGATCCGCCCGGCGGTGACCGGGGAAGCCGCCGCCACGGACGGTACCACCCTGGTGGAGCTGATGCAGGCGGTGATCGTTCCCCACCTCGCGCCGGGGACTGACAGTCTCCACCTCGAGGGCCCGCAGGTTCATGCCGGCCCGACGGCGGCGACCAGCCTGGCCTTGACGCTTCACGAGCTGGCGACGAACGCCGCCAAGTACGGAGCTCTGTCGTCCACGCAAGGAACGCTGACGGTGTCCTGGCAAACCGAGGGCGATACGCTCATCCTGCTGTGGCGCGAGAGCGGAGGACCGGTGGTTCGGACGCCTCCCGCACGGCGTGGTTTCGGCTCGCAGCTGATACAAATGAGCATCGGCAGTCAACTCGGTGGCCGCATCAGCCAGGAGTGGTGCCAAGCCGGCCTGCGCGTCACCCTGATCATTCCTTTTGGAAAATTGAGCCAGTGAACTCAGAGCCGGCAGTCGTACAACAGGCAATCCCCCGCACGATCCGTGACATCATGGTCCACACAGTCTCGTCCAGAACCCAGCCCGATCTCGGCAGCGCGCATGTTCTCGTCGTCGAGGATGAGCCGTTCATCGCCTATGACCTCATCCTTGCCGTCGAGGATGCCCACGGGTTGCCCGTCGGTCCTGCGGCAACGGTGCTGGAGGCACTCGATCTGATCGGCTCCCATAAAATCGACGCCGCCATCCTGGACGTGACGCTGTCCGACGGGACGGTCGGTCCGGTCCTTGAAGCGCTGGAAAAAACAGGAGTTCCGATCGTCCTCCACACCGCGACCCCGCAGTCGTCCGGCCTGTCGGACCGGTTCCCGCAGGTCGCGGTCTATACCAAGCCGACTGCGGTTGCGGTCCTCACACGACACCTGGCCAAGCAACTCCAGCGCTGAGTGCAGTCAGCGTCCGGCAATTGGCTTCGCTGGAGGGAACGCCCCCGCTTGCGGCGCGGAGGGGCCGGGTGATCATGCTCGCATTTTGCATCACATTTTACAAAAATATCGCATTTTGAGCGGTGGCGATGTCACGAGAGTGCCGAGAACGGGGCAATTCAGGGAGCGTTGCCGAGCGTGCCTCGAGAAAATACACGGATCGGATCATCAAGTCCGGCGCGAAATTTGCACCGCTTTGAGTGGGTGATCGACCCACTCGTTCAAATCGGGGGCAAGGGATGCGCGACAATGGACCGGTGACCGGCAGGGAAGTTCTCCTAAGCGACGACCAGCTTCTGGTCTCACGAACAGACATCACGGGCCGGATTGTCTTCGTCAATAAAGCATTCACGGACATCAGCGGCTTCACCGAAGCCGAATTGACCGGCGCTCCCCACAACATCGTGCGTCACCCGCACATGCCGAAGGACGCGTTCGCAAATCTGTGGGCGACGATCAAAGAGGGGCGCCCCTGGGAAGGTTTGGTGAAGAACCGGACCAAGAGCGGCGATCATTATTGGGTCAAGGCCAACGTCACGCCGGTCACCGAGGACGGCCGGATCACCGGCTTCATTTCCATCCGCTCCAAACCCGACCGGGCATCCGTTGAGGAGGCGGAGCGGGTTTACGCCCTGTTCAGGTCCGGCACGCCGCACGCGTATGCCCTGCTGGACGGCGACATCGTCAGCCGCGGGATCGGGCCGACGATGATCCGATGGGCCAGGAGCGTCACCGGCCGTCTGACCGCCACCTTCGTCCTTTTCATGCTCGTGATGGCTGGTCTGGGTCTGCCGCCGCTTTTCCATGCCGAGCTCACCGACGCGGTGACCCTAAGCTTGCTTCTGTTCGGAGGGCTGTTCGCCGTCGTTGCCGGCCATGTCATCCTGAAGACGGTTCGTCACCCCCTGTCCCTTGTCGAAGCCCATCTCGACGCGATCGCCCGTGGCGACCTGCGGGCCCATATCCCCAGTGCAGGCATCGCCGAATTCAGCCGCATCCGGTCGACGCTCAATGCGGTAAAGGCCAAGCTGGATTATGCCAGTCAGGAGCGGGGCGAACGACAGCGGCAAGCGGATGAGGAGCGTGCCGCCGCGATGCTCGCCATGGCGGCGACGGTTGAACGCGAGGCGGGACAGGCGGTGGAGGAGGTCGCCAGGCATACCGGCGGCATGGCCGAGGATGCCGACCGCATGGCCGCGGCGGCCGACCGGGTCAGCGAGAACGCCCGCACCGTTTCCACCGCTGCCGAACAGGCGCTGATGAACGCGCAGACGGTGGCGTCGGCGACCGAAGAACTGGCGGCCTCGATCCGGGAGATCTCCGCTCAGATCGCCCACTCGAGCACCGTCACCCGCCGTGCCGTCGCAGGGGGCACCCACACACAGGAAACGATCGTCTCGCTCTCCAGCGCCGTCAACCGGATCGGCGACGTCGTCAAGCTCATCGACGACATCGCCAGCCAGACCAATCTCCTGGCGCTGAACGCCACCATCGAGGCGGCGCGGGCGGGGGAGGCGGGCAAGGGCTTTGCTGTCGTGGCCCAGGAGGTCAAGACCCTCGCCAACCAGACCGCCCGCTCGACCGAGGAGATCACGCGCCTCATCGCCGAAGTGCAGGCCGTGACCGGCGCGGCGGTGACTGCGGTGGAGCAGATCGGCAGCACGATCGGCGAGATCGATCAGGTCACCGGAGCGATCGCCGCCGCCATGGAGGAGCAGGCCGCGGCCACCCAGGAGATCAGCCGCAACGTCGTCGAAACCTCCCGCGCCGCCCAGGCGGTGTCCACCAGCATCGCCACGGTGTCGCAGGAGGCGGCCCAGACCGGCTCCCAGGCCGCCCAGGTCCGCATCGGCTCGGAGGAGGTCGCGCACAGCATCGAGGCCCTGCGCAGAACGCTGGTGCGCGTCGTCCGGACATCGACAACCGAAGCGGATCGCCGGCGCAGCCCCCGTCATGCCATCGACCACCCGGCCCAACTCGCGGCGGCCCGAGGACAGTTGACTGTCCGCATTGCCGACCTGTCGATGGACGGAGCCAGACTGCTGACGCCCCGGCAGCACGCATTGACACCCGGAGATACCGCTCGATTGGCACCGGACGGCATGTCCGCGACGGTCACCGTTACGGTGCAAGCGTTGAGCGACGGAGCGGTGCATGTCCGCTTCAACAGACAAGAGGAAAGCTTGCCCGTGCTCCTCGAGCAAATGGCTCACCGTGCGGGCTTTGCTCCGCTTGCCTGGGCGGCGGAGTGAGGACATCTGCCAGGGATGAGGCCTGTCCTCATCCCCGTCATGATCCTTATACGGCCGGAAAGGGCATCTGACAGGCGAGGACGAGTTTGTTGGGCGGGCTGACCTCCATCACCATCGCCCCGGCGGCGGCGGTGGCCTCGATGTCGTTCGCCGTCATCCCAGCGGTGTCTCCGAGCCAAATCGGACCGTCGGGGAGCAGGACGACCAAGCATCCCACTTGGCGATGAGCGTCAAAATCCGCCTCAACCGGGTAGTTTTGCCCCACCTGATACAGAGAAAATCCATCCTTGGTGCAGGTGCAATGAACGAACGAACGCATGGATCATGATTTCCCTGACGTGAGAGTAATAAAATCCCGAGTCTGTCGTGGCGAATTTACAAAAGGAATTCCAAATCCTCTCTCTCCGTTTTAGAGGGGAAAGCGCAAAGAAAGCGTTATAATATGAGAAGCGTGCATGGTCTCCGGAGACATTATTGGCGCACATATCAGAGATCCAAAACAATGGATGTCTGTGTCGTTTGAACTCGACAGTCATCGTTGCAAATTAACAGCTGTGGTCCGCTCAGGTCTCCCAGGATGGATGCGGCAGGAACACTCTGTTCAAGCATTTTACCAAAACCAAGGCAAGCCGTTGAGTTCATCGTAGTTCTTCACCCGCAGCCGGCGCGAAGACGCGCTCGCAGACCAAGCCGACCTGGGTCTCGACCTTTCCCTGCTCCCAGCCCCAAGCCGGGGTGCAGGCGACCGGAACGACCGGATGGTGGCTGCACATCTGCGGGAAGCGCCGGTTGTGGACGCGCTCCTTGCCGGCGATCCTCGTAACGACGGCCGTTTTCATGGTGTCGCAGATGCCCCGCGTACAGGCTCCCTGTGGCAAGGCGAAGGCGCGGTCGTGGGTGTCGAACACCAGCCCCTGACTTTCGCGCGGGCAGGCCCGTACGAACAGCATCCGGCTATGGCACAGACGGACATGGGCCACCTTCACCGTGACCGTCGTTCCGTTGATCGGGACGACCTCATGGCTCCGGTCGAGCTGGGTGACCTCGCCCGGGGCAAAGCTCAACGGCATGTAGGCTTGGGCGATGGAGGGCTCCTGCTCCTGCCGGCAAACCCGGGCGTAGCGGCGGACCGCGTCGTAGCCGCCCTCATATCCACCGGATCGTAGCATCTCGAACAGCCGAACCGGCGTCAGGCGCTCCCATGGCGCCTTGCCCTCATTGGCCAGCAACAGAGCGTCGAGCTCTTCACGCCAGGGGCCGATCTTCGGCAAAGGCTGGTTCGTGCGCGTGTCGCGGAACTCCGTGGCTTCCGTCCGGATCACCGCCCTCGCGACCTTCCTGGACAATCCGAACTCCTGGCAAAACCCCTGTGCGCCAACGGTGATGAACCGTCCGCCGCAGCACTGGAGGCGTGGATGAACGCCACGTCCAAGCCGATCGGCGCACCCTCACAGCCTGGTGTCCTGGCGCGTGGAGCCGAGCAGCCGTTCCAGGGCCGCCCACAATTGGCCCGGCATGACCGGCTTGTGGATTATTCCCAGCCCATACTGGCCAACGTCGCGCGCACACTCCGCTCCGGTCTCGCCGGTCAGGATAACACCCGGAATCTCCAATCCCAGTTGGTTGCGGACATCCCTGATCGCCTCGCACCCATTCCGGCCAGCCCGAAGACGATAGTCGGCGACAACCACGTCCGGCCGGCGGCCAGCCTCGGCGACAATGGCCATGGCTTGCTCGGGGGAGCCGGAAATCAGCGTGTCATACCCCCATTCCTCCAGCAGTGTCCGCAGCGACATCAGGACGATGGTGTCGTCATCGATCAGAAGCGCAAGTCGCCCGCGGCCGATCGGACGGGCGGTCTCGTTGTGCGCGGTCACAGCCTCCCGCACATCCGCATTGAGGTCGATCGGGGCCTCGACGGAGAAAACCGATCCTTCTCCAAGCCTTGAGTGCACGCGGACCTCATGGGCAAGGATCCGGGACAGGCGCTGCACGATCGACAATCCCAGGCCGAGACCGCGGCTGCGGTCCCGCTCGGGATTGCCAATTTGGTGGAACTCGTCGAAAATCATGGTGATCTGGTCGTGAGGGATGCCGATGCCGGTGTCTGCGACGTCGATCCATGCGCTTTCCCGCTCGATCCGGCAGGAAACCGTGATCCCTCCCTGCTCGGTGTAACGAACCGCGTTCTCGACGAGGTTGCGGATGATCCGCCCAAGCATGGTGCGGTCGCTGCGGACGGTCACGCCGCAGCATGAGCCGCCGGAAGAAACGGTCAGCCCCTTGGTGGCGGCGAGCGGCCGGTAGGAGTCGGTGATTTCCTGGATGAGCGCGTCCAGATCAAAGCTGGACACCTGCGGCTTCACAACGTCGACGTCGAGACGGGAGACATCGAGCAGGCTGTCGAGGAGTGCCTTCATCGTCTCGGTTCCGCGCTCCAACATGAGCAGCATCTCCGTTCCGCGGCCATCCTTCACATGTGTGTGCAACGCGCCGCCGAACAAAGCCATCGACTGGAGCGGCTGGCGCAGGTCGTGGCTGGCCGCCGCCAGAAAGCGAGCCTTCGCCCTGTTCGCCCGATCGGACTCCTCCTTCGCTGTCCTCAGCGCGACTTCCATAGTTTTGCGATCGGTGATATCCACCGTGAGGCCCGACATTCGCAGCGGCCGGCCGGTTTCGTCATACTCGGCCTTGCCGATGCCGGCGACCCACCGAATGCCGCCATCCGGCAGCAGGACCCGATACTCGACATCGTAGGCGGTCTGCCGCGATGCCAAAGTCCTCCTGACCCTCCTTTTCGCTTCGCTCCGGTCCTCCGGATGAAGCGCAGCCACCCACTCCGAAAAGCGGGCATGTCCGTCGCCGGGCTGTATGCCATGGATCAGGTAGTTGCCCGGCGACCAATTGATTTCCCCGGATCGGATGTCCCATGTCCAGGTCCCCGCCCTGGCCGAGGCCAGGGCGGCGCTCAAGGTCCGTTCGCTCTCCCGCAACGCCTCTTCCATGGCTTTCCGCCGCGAGATGTCGTGGAAGGCGACCACGACGAGGTCCACCCTGCCGTCGGCTCCATGCACGGGCACCGCCTCGACAAGGAAAGTGGTTATCGAGCCGTCACCCCGGCGGTAGTGCATTTCCTCCTGTGACACCAGTTCTCCCCGCAGCACTCGGGCGGGAGGATACTCATCGGCGGGCAACGGCGTACCGTCGGCCCGGACGCCGCCATAGGCGCTGTAATCCGCAACGCTGGACGTAGCCATGATGCGGTGTCCGATCAGCTGCTCGGCTGCAGGGTTGTGCATGAGGAGGCGCCCCGACGGAGCCTCGACGATCAGCAACCCGATGGGCAGGCTGTCGCTGATCGCCCGCAGCAGAAACCTCTCCCGCTCCAGCTCTCCAGCCAAGGCACGGCGTTCACCGTCCGCCGCCCTTTGCTCCGTGACATCACGGAAATAGATGGCTACGCCTTTGCGCGATGGGAACACCCGCAGCGCGAACCATCGTCCGGTCCGCTGGTAGAGGAACTCGAACTCAACCTCCACGCGACGATCCATGACGGTCTTGAGGCAGGCTTCGAGGTCGGAGCCGGCGAGACAGTCGAACGCGGCCTGTGCATGATCTCCGGTGACGTCACGCTCCAGGCTCAGGAGGTCCCATGCCTGGGGATTCAGGTAGGAGACCGTCCAATCGCTTTCGATTTCCATCACTGCGTCCGACGTGCTCTCCAGAACGGACGACATCCGGGCGGCCGCGGCGGCCTCCTGGCGCCTGGCGGTGGCGAGTCGTGACGTCCCGTACGCGCCGACGGCGAACACCAATGCAAGCAGCAGCACGAACGCTGCAAGGGAACTGGCGGCCGACCGGTCGATGGGCTGCAGCGCTTCACCGGGGGCGATGGCCACCGCCAGCATCAGCCCGGCATCGGTTGCCTTCGGCGGCAGGAAGACGAAGCGCCGTTCCACCCCGTCGAGACCGGGAGATTGCCCGGAGCCGGATGCAGACCCCGCCAAGGTGTAGCGCAGCCGGTCCGGAAGCCTGGTGCCGAGGACAAGCCCCTTGTCCATCGGCGCCCGTGCGAGGATCTGTCCGTCCGGATGCACGATCGTAACCACGGCGTATGGCGGCCAGGGCAGCTTGACGACATAGTCCTTCAGCCAGTCCAAGTCGATCAAAGCGGTCATCGTGCCGTCGGGTTGTCCGTTCGCCCCTTTATAGCGTTGCCTGTACGGCAGGATCGTGCGCCCTTGGGCGGTCGGTGTCGCCCGGATCGGGCCAGGTTCGCCGACGACAACCCGGTCGTTCAGCAGCGCCTCCCGGAAACTCGGCAGATCGCCGATGTCGGTCCCAACCGATCCAGGCTGTGTTGCGCACCACACCCGGCCAGTCTTATCGGCAAGCTGAATTTCGAGGTGGCTTGGGTATGACGGCCTGAGCTTTTCCATGATGCCCAGGCAATCGGCAGGCGGCAGGTGGGGGACCCCGGTCGCCTGCAGGGTCGCGAAAATGTGGCGGATATCCTCCACGGTTTTTCGCTGTTCGGTGTCCACCAGCACAAGGAGACGGCCGGCCTCCGCCTCCAGTTCCTGTTCACGCTCCTGGCGCAGCGTGGTCAGGGAAAGAACCTCGTAGCCGAGCAGCGGAGCGGCCATCACAGCCGCACCGAGTGCGATCTTTACGTGGCTTCTGGGGATCTTCCAGCCCACGCTGACTGCCTCCCGTCAGCAATGCCCACCTCGGCGAGGCGATGCACACCGCAAGAGAGTTAAACGGAACCGAGGCAGCATTGTTTCGGAAGCCCGGAACACCCGCTGGCCGGGTTCGCGGCGGTTCCGAAAGCAGAGGCACTGGCTTGATCCCGGTCAAGGTGTAAAACCGCAATGACGTTTGGTCCTTCTGCGTTCCCGGTGCAGCGGAGTCGCTTGGATTTCGGCGGTCAGGCAGCCTCAGGCCTCCCGCAGGGCATCAGTCGGAGTGTGTAGGCGTGGCACCGATCCGCCGCCTGAATGTTCATGGTCCGGATGCATGAAAGGGCTTTTTCCAGATGGACTCGTTATGACTGGGCGCCCTGGAAAGGGACTTTCGATGAGCAGCGGTCAGTTCTGGTTGACGGTGGAGCAGCCTGGGCGGCTTGAGCTGCACCTTCCGCGCGATACCCGTGGCAAGCCGCGCGTGGATGCTCCGTCGGTCCATGGCTCCCGCAAGTCGCATCACAACCGCTTCGTCCGCTGGGTGGCCAAGGGCGCCTGGGAAGACCTCTTCCATGCTTTGGCCGCGGCGGGTGGCTCGCCGGCCCAGGTGATGATCGCCTCCACGGCAGTGCGCGTCCATCGGTCGGCAAGCGGCGGCAAAGGGGGGAGCATGCCCAGGTCATCGGGCTGTCCCATGGCGGCCGAAGCACCAAAATCCATGCCCTGAGCGATCCGCGCGGCCGGTCGCTCACCTTCCGCCGACCGGCGGTCAGGTCGCCGACTGCACCGCCGTCGACCGTTGGCTCGACCGGATGCCCGCCACCGGTCTCCTGCACGGCAGCAAGGGATAGGATAGTACCGTCGTCTGCCGGAAGATCGAGCAGGCCGGGATCGCGCCCAACATCTCGCCACGCGTCACCTCTGCTTTATGGCTGCTGTTGGCATCGCAGCCATCCTGGCCGACCGGTCATGGTTCTGGCCCCTGAGGATCGCGATGCCAACGGTTCAGGGAGCGATGGGCGTGATCGAAGCCACGGCGTTTGAGGGAGATGCTTCTGATGGATTGACGGCTCTTTTCGCTTCTGATAGGGAGACTGCGCCGTACTTCATACACACATACGCGACTTGTCGTGCTTTCCGCTCCGTGGGGCCACTGCTTTCCCGCGGCGTTGTTGCATGCCTGTATCCGGTACATCCTGTCCCCCAGGGTGACGGATCATGCTTGAGGCTCTCTCACAGGCCGTTGCGGCGCAGCTGGACAACCAAGTCTTCACCGGTGGCTTGGCTCTTGGCGCCTTTGGCGTCGCCGGTGCGGCGGCCCTGCGACTGTTGCCCTCCCTGCTGCGCTTCATCGTCGAGGCTTGGTTCATCACCACCCTCACCGTCGATAGCCGTTCGCCCCTGTTCGAATCGCTGGTCGCCTGGTTCGCCGCCCATCCCTACACTGCCCGCTGTCGCCGACTGACCGCGGCTCGGGTGCCGCAAGGAGAGGCGGAGGCTCTGCGCCTGTCTCCCGGGCAAGGCAGCCATTTCCTGTACGAGGGCGGGATGCTGCTGTGGGTCGAACGTTCGGTCGGAGTCGGCAATGCTGGGATGTCCTCATCTGGACGCCAGCCTGTCGAGACGATCACCTTGCGGGCCCTGTCCCGCAACCGGGCCATGCTGACCAACCTGCTGCGGACTGCCGACCGGCAGTTCGGTGGGCGGGACCCTGACTGCATCGCCGTGCATATGGTGGAGTCTTACGGCGAGTGGAGCGGCCGCACGACCATCCGCCGGCGGCCGCTGAGTTCCGTCTTTCTCGCCGATGGGGTGGGCGAGGCTCTCCTGGAGGACGCCCGAACCTTCCTGGCCGGCGAAGCCTGGTACAGCGCCCGCGGCATTCCCTGGCGCCGCGGCTATCTGCTGTACGGTCCGCCCGGAACCGGAAAGACGAGCCTGATCCGGGCGCTTGCCAGTGAACTCGATCTCGACCTGAGCATCGTGAACCTTGCCTCCGACCGGCTCGATGACCAGCAACTGTGCGCGCTGCTTGGCACGGCGCCGGCGCGCAGCGTGCTTCTGTTCGAAGACATCGATGCCGTGTTCCGGGACCGGGACGCCGAGACGGCGGGCCGGGGTATCACCTTCTCAGGATTGCTGAACGCCATCGACGGGGTGATGTCGCAGGAGGGGCATCTGCTTGTGATGACGACCAACCACCTGGACCGGCTCGACCCGGCGCTGATCCGGCCCGGGCGCATCGACCGGCGGCAGGAGATCGGTTTGGCGACGGGCGAGCAGATTGCCCGGATGTTCCAGGCCTTCTACCCGGACCGTGGGGGTTTGGCGGGAGCCTTCGTCGCCGCGGTCGGCGGTCGCGCTCTGGCTCCTGCGGTGCTGCAGGGCCATTTCCTGCAGCACCGCAGCGATCCAGACGAAGCAGTGCGGACGGCGGCTAGGCTGACGGCTCGCCCGCGATGATCTCGATCGGCACAGAATCATGCGCAACGGCTTGCGCTCTGTTTTTCTCAAGCCTTCGTTGTCTTCCAATTCTCTATTGTAAAAAGTATAGCGGCATCGCCTGTCTTGTTCCATATCGTTCTTCCCAAACCCCAATACAGAACATGGGTGGTCGATTTTCGATTGTTGGTCGAGGTGCTGTTCGTGCCAGCCTTGGTCATCAATTTTATCCAATCGCCTTTTTTCACTGCCTTTGGGGCAAACCAGTACATATGGCGCAGTTCATTGGATATGCTGTTGTCACCTGTATAGGTGGTATCGGTTACCATGTAATAAGCCAAGCTACTGATGTCCTCAAGAACATCAAGCCATACGCATTCCTCTTGAAGATCACCCTTTCCTTCGATGCTATTGATTTTCAATTTTTCCATTTTCTTCTACATCCTTCTGGGTGAGGAAGACCAAGAGAGTGAATGGCTGGGATGTTTGGCAGAAGCTAAATGCTGCTGTCGATTTCGATCTCGGGTTCGATCACCGCGTGCTCGACCTTCCCGTCCATCGCCTGAATGAACTCAGCGTGGACGGGGGCCTGAGCGTCGGAACTCTGCAAGGTGACGATGAAGGTCACGTCGCATTCGACCTCGTCGGTCTCCAACTCCGGGTACAGGTAGCGGTCGCGCCAGAACAGCCGTGCCGACAGGCGGAGCTCCGGGCCGCCCAGCGTGACGCCGCGCCGGGTCTGCCGGTTGTAGCAGCGCAGGGGCTGCCACTTGGCATCCTTGGCGCGGGCGATCCCCTCCGCCGTATCGGAGGGCAAGCTGCCGGCCAGACGGGCCCACTCGCCTTTCCCGTTCCGGTACTGCAGCGCTGCCTCCAGGCGGGTCGACGCGTAGTTCGTGCCGCGCATGTGCGTCACGGGTGCAAGGATGCAAACCAGCCGGACGCGACCGCGGAACAGACCTCCCGGACGCAGGCTGAGCGGAATCTCGATGCCTTCCCAGTAGTAGCGCAGCTTCGCGCTCATCCGGCCCTGCCAGCACAGGGTGACGGTGCCGTCGTCGGTCTCCCAGGGAAGCTGGGGCCGCACCGGGCTGCCATAACCGCGCCGGTAGTGGTGGCCCACGCCGTCCGCGGCGTTGATCAGCAGGGCTTTCACCAAATCAGGCGAGGGCTGGCGCAGATGGGCCCAGGTGTGGGCGGCCAGCCGGCTGACCAGGGCGGCGGCATAGCTCGAGGCACGACCGTAGCGGCCGCCGATGACCTGGACGACCGAGAACCAACTCAGTTCCGGCTTCAGCATGTCGTCGGGACCAAGCCCGACCCGGGACACTGGACAAAAATCGCCGACCTTGCCGTGCCCATTGGGAAGGCGACCGGCGACGGTCAGGGCCGCTTCGGCATCGGCAGGGGGAGCGATCCGCTCCTCGCCATCGCCGGTGCGGTTGCCGGTCGAAACGACGAACAACACCCGGTGCCGGCGGGCGAGTTGCGACAACTGGTGACCGAACTCGCTGACCCGATTCCGCTCGCAGGCATGGCGGAGGTTGGCGGAGATGTTCCACACGGTGGTTTCGGGATGCGCTTTCAGAACACTGTCGAGGAACAGGATCAGGGCGCCGAGGTCCCAGGGGCCGCTGTAGGGCTGGGACTCATAACCAGTAGCAGACGGCAGCGGCGATGCAGACGGCGGCATGGAAGTTTGTGGCCAGCCGGTCGTAACGGGTGGCGACACGTCGGAAATCCTTGAGCCGATTGAACATGCGCTCGATGGCGTTGCGGTTTCGATAAAGGTATGGCGAGAAACAGTTTTTCCAGATGCGGTTGATCTTGGGCGGGATGTTTGGCGCGGCTCCAATCGCCTCGATCTTCCGGCGCACGGCGTTGGTGTCGTAGCCCTTGTCGCCATGGATCAGATCGGCGGCGGCGACTTTGTCGAGCAGGGTGTCGGCAGCAACGCAATCCGCGACCTGCCCGCCGGTGAGTAGGAAGGCGATGGGGCGGCAGTTCCGGTCGGTCAGGGCGTGGATTTTGGTGGTGCGACCGCCGCGCGAGCGACCGATCGCCTGGTTCCGCTCCCCCCTTTTCCGCCCGAGGCGCAGCGATGCGCCTTTACGGCGGAGGAATCGATCAAAACCTCCGCGGGCGGTCCTCCGGCGGTGGCCAGAGCGTGAAACAGGTTCGACCAGACACCCTTGGCCGCCCAGCGCTGGAAGCGGTTGTACAGCGTCTTGCGCGGCCCGTAGACCGCAGGGGCATCCTTCCACCGGCAGCCGGAGATCAGGACATGCACGATACCGCTGATGACCCGGCGATCATCGACCCGGGGCTTGCCACGGGTGTCCGTCGGCAGATGTGGTTCAAGCCGCGCAAACTGCGTGTCGGTCAGCCAAAAATAGTCTCGGTCCAACAGCGGTCTCCTTCCGGAGACCTTGAATCACAACCCCGCACCCTTGGGAATCCCTTTATGGGTCCCAGCCCTAGGTCGAGCGCGGGACCGCCGGCACGATACCCAGGCGGCAGTGCAGGGGAGGAAGATCGAGATCGGTGTTCCAGCCATGGGCTTCGACGATCAGCGCCGCGGTGCAGTTGCCGTGGTTGGTGTCCAGATCGGCCGGTGCCAGGAAGGGGTCGGCTTCCCAGACCACGGCGGGGCGGTAGCGCCGCGAGGTAAAACCCCCGTCGATGTGCCCGACGATCGGTTCATCGAGCGAGATCTCGCGGTCAAGGTCAGGCTCCCGGCCACCTCCAGGTCGCGCCGGTGCCAGGGGAGTGACCGGGTCCCAGCGGACGATGAGACCGCGCTCGCTTCCCTGAAACAGCGCTTCGCGCAAACACGCCGTCACCGGCAGGCGTGGGTGATGGCCGGCGCGATAGGAGGCTTGGATGCGTCGACGCTGGTCCGCCGCGGCCCCGGGCACCAGCGGGGCGCCACCCGGCTGGCCGTTCGGCAGAACCAGATCCGAACCGCCTTCCATGGGCAGGGACTGGCCGAGCTGGATCATCGGCTGCTCGGCCATCCAGCGCCAGAGATGCTCAAGGACGGCGTCTCGTGCGGCGACGGACTGGAAGGGCGGCAGGCAGACAATGAACCCGGCGGGAACCCCCGGCCCGTCCAGGGCGGCCGTCGCCCAGGCCTGCTTCAGGCTGTCTGGGGTGATCTCCTTGTGAAGCGGGCGGAAGCTGACGATCCGTGAGATGTCCACCCGCTGCGGAGTGGTGTTGGGCTGCCGCAGGCGCTGCAGCAGAGCAGCGCGGCTGGCTAAGGGCACCTCGACCACATAACCCGTGTTCCAGGGAGCGACGAGCCGTACGCCGATGTCGGAGTGGAAGAGATCGTTTGGCGTGTAGGTTGGAGCCAGCGAGTCGAGGTCGACGCCGACCCAGAACAGCGCGTGTCCGGCGAACCAGAGCGTGTGAGGCGATGCCGGGTCGACCAGGCTCGACACCCGTTCGATAAGGGCCCGGCGCCGGTCG
>JBKHVJ010000220.1:0-3672 GCA_046570145.1 Alphaproteobacteria bacterium | reverse complement strand
AACTTGCGGCGTCATTGCCGCCTCGCTTCCTTTCCGACTCTTGGACCTTCTTTTGTTGCTCGCATCATGATGGATGCATCGCTGTGGCTCTATGACGCATCCGCGAAGGTTGCTCTGCGGTCATTGTCTTCCCTACGCTTTCCATGAGGAACGCATAATGGACGCATCGGATGGCGACAGGCGGCAAGCGCCGCGCCATCCCTGCCCACGCAGCCGGGAGCGGCGGTCCGTGCCCGCCCCAGCCTTCGCCCCGGACCGAAGGCGGGCGCGAACCACGGGCCCGTTGCCATGGACGACTTCGGACGACTGCCTCCCGACGACTACCAGTTGGCCGGCCAGGTTCACCACCGCCTCCGACGTGCGCACCAACGCGCCTCGGCCATCTTCATCGACCTGATCGGCGATTCCCTGCTGACGCCCACCCAGTGGGCGGCACTCGCCACCCTGCATGCCGAAGGCGCGTTGTCGCAGAACCAGCTCGGCCGGCTGACCTACATGGATCCGGCGACCACCCAGGGCGTGATCCTTCGGCTGGTGGAGCGCAATCTGGTCGAACGCCACCCCGACCCGCAGGACCGCCGCCGTACCAGCGTCAGCCTGACGCGAATCGGGCAGGCGCTTGTCATCGACCTGATGGCGAATGCCGCCGCCGCCCACGAACGCACGCTGGAACCTCTGTCCGAGGAGGAAAGGGTGCAGTTCATGGCGATGCTGGCCCGGCTGATGTGACGCGGACGGCGTCCGCCGGACTACGAATCGGGTATGGACGCGGGAAAACACCCGATCAGTCGGTGACTTTTGCGCGGGGTTTGCTATGAACGCGGTGTGTTGCGTCGCACCGCGACCCGGACACGCCGCTGGTCTCTCATGAACCGGGGTCCCCGCAGGATGAAGCACCGCCGCCCGACCGCCTCGCCGCTGGCGAAGCCCCTTATCCCGGCCGCTCTGTTCGCCGCCGTGTCCTTTGCAACCGTCGCCTCCACGCTTGCCTGCATCGGCCTGACGGCCGCTCCCGCGGCGGCGCAATCTGCGAAAGAACCGGTGACGTTCTCTGGCGCGCCGGTGCGGGTGGGCGAGATCAACAGCTACACCGGCCTTCCCGCCTTCACCATCCCCTACCGCCAGGGCTGGCAGCTGGCGCTGGAGGAGATCAACGCCCAGGGCGGCGTGATCGGCTGCTGCGAATTGCAGGTCGTCTCCCGCGACGATGCCGGCAAGCCCGACGACGCGGTGCGCGTCGCGCAGGAGCTGGTGACGAACGAGGCGGTGGACGTGCTGGCCGGCACCTATTTCTCCCACATCGGGCTGGCCGTCGCCGATTTCGCCGCGCGCAACAAGATGCCCTTCGTCGCGGCCGAACCGCTGACCGACGCCATCACCTGGTCGAAGGGCAACCGCTATACCTTCCGCCTGCGCCCCAGCACCTACATGCAGGCGGCGATGCTGGTCGAGGAGGCGGCGAAGCTGCCGGCCAAGCGCTGGGCCACCGTCGCTCCCAACTACGAATATGGCCAGTCGGCGGTCGCGTGGTTCAAGCAGCTGCTGAAGGAGAAGCGCCCGGACGTGGAGTTCGTGGCGGAGCAGTGGCCGGCCCAGGGCAAGCTGGAGGCCGGTCCGACGGTGCAGGCGCTGGCCGCCGCCAACCCGGAGGCGATCTTCAACGTCACCTTCGGCGCCGATCTTGCCAAGCTGGTGCGCGAGGGCGAGGGCCGCGGCCTGTTCCGCAACCGCAAGGTCGTCAGCCTGCTGACCGGCGAACCGGAGTATCTGGAGCCGATGAAGGACGAGGCGCCGGAAGGCTGGATCGTCACCGGCTATCCCTGGGACCAGATCGACACCCCCGCCCACAAGGCCTTCGTCGCCGCCTACACCGCGCGCTTCAGGGAATCGCCCAAGGCGGGTTCCATCGTCGGCTACATCACGATGAAGGCGGTCGCCGCCGCGATCACCAAGGCCAAGTCCGCCAATGCGGAACCGATCGTCGATGCGCTGGCCGGCCTGACCATTGACAGCCCGGTCGGCCCGGTGACCTTCCGCGCGTCCGACCATCAGGCGACGATGGGCGCCTATGTCGGCACCACGACGGTGAAGGACGGCCGCGGCACCATGAAGGACTGGCGCTACGCCGACGGCGCCAACTACCTGCCGCCGGACGATGTGGTGCGCAAGATGCGGCCGGCGGAGTAAGGCGCCGGGCTTCGATTGCCCCCACCTAACTTCCCCCGCTCCCGGCCGACCGAAGGTCGGTCCGATCGCGGGGGAGGGATTGCCGCCGAACGCCGACAATGCTCCAATCCCCTCCCCCGCCCAGCGGGGGAGGGTTAGGGTGGGGGCAAGAGTCCGCACCGAAACGACGAATCCATGTCCTTCCTCCTCGTTCAGGCCCTCAGCGGGCTCGCGACCGCGGCGACGCTGTTCCTGGTGTCGTCGGGGCTGACCATCGTGTTCGGCGTGACGCGGATCGTGAATTTCGCGCACGGCTCCTTCTACATGGTCGGCGCCTATGCCGGCTGGTCGCTGATCGAGCGGTTCGGCGGCACGCCGGCCGGCTTCTGGGGATCGGTGGCCGTCGCGGCGCTGATGATGGGCGTTCTCGGCGCGGCGATGGAGATCGGGCTGCTGCGCCGGCTCTACCGCTCGCCGGAGCTGTTCCAGCTGCTGGGCACCTTCGGGGTCGTTCTGGTGGTGCAGGATTTGGCCGCCTGGGCCTGGGGGCCGGAGGATCTGCTGGGCCGCCGCGCTCCCGGATTGAAGGGCTCGGTCGACATCCTGGACCAGCCCTTCCCACTCTACGATCTCGTGCTGATCGGTCTCGGACCGCTGGTGCTGGGTCTCCTGTGGCTGCTGTTCAACCGCACCCGCTGGGGCACGCTGGTGCGCGCCGCGACGCAGGACCGCGAGATGACCAGCGCGCTCGGCGTCGATCCGGCGCGGCTGTTCACCGGCGTGCTGTTCCTGGGCTGCGCGCTGGCCGGGCTGGGCGGCGCGCTGCAGGTCCCGCGCGAGGCGGTGACCCTGCATATGGACATGGCCATCGTGGTGGAGGCCTTCGTCGTCGTCGTGGTCGGCGGCATGGGCAGCCTGACCGGCGCATTCCTCGCCTCGGTGCTGATCGGGCAGTTGCAGGCCTTCGGCATCCTGGTCTTCCCGCAGATCACGCTGGTGATCGTCTTCCTGTTCATGGCGGTGGTGCTGGTCCTGCGCCCCCACGGCCTGCTCGGCCAGGCGGAGGAGGCGCCGCCGACCGCACCCGCCGCGGTGACCGTGCCGCTGTCCGCCGGTCGCCATGCGGGGGTTTGGGCGCTGGCCCTGCTGGCGGTGATGGCCGCTGTGCCGCTGGTTGCCGGCGACTATGCGCTGATCCTGCTGACCGAGGTCGTCATCCTCGCCCTGTTCGCCGCCAGCCTGCATCTGCTGATCGGGCTGGGCGGGCTGGTGTCCTTCGGCCATGCGGCGTGGTTCGGGCTGGGTGCCTACGGCTCGGCCCTGCTGGTCAAGCACATGGGTGCGCCGATGCCGCTGGCGCTGGCCGGCGCGCCGCTGCTGGCCGGTGTCGGGGCGCTGGTGGCGGGCTGGTTCTGCGTGCGGCGCTCGGGGCTCTATTTCGCCATGCTGACGCTGGCCTTCGCCCAGATCGTCTGGTCGATCGCATTCCAATGGTATGCGGTGACC
>JBKHVJ010000219.1:0-5747 GCA_046570145.1 Alphaproteobacteria bacterium | reverse complement strand
GGTGTTCTTCCTGGCGCTGCAGCTGCCCTTCACCCATGGCGAGGACGGCATCCAGGGCGTGCCGCGCGGCACCCTGTTCGGGCTGTTCGACCTGAACGAACCTATGGCGATGTACTACACCGTGCTGGCCGTGTTCCTGATCGGCTTCGCCATCATCTGGCGTACGGTCCATTCGCCCTTCGGCCAGGTGCTGAAGGCGATCCGCGAGAACGAGCCGCGCGCCGTCTCCCTCGGCTACCGCACCGACCGCTACAAGCTGGTCGCCTTCGTGCTGTCGGCAACCCTGGCCGGGCTGGCCGGCGGGACCAAGGCCATCGTCTTCCAGCTCGCCAGCCTGACCGACGTGACCTGGCAGATGTCCGGCGAGGTGGTGCTGATGACGCTGCTGGGCGGAATGGGCACGCTGTCCGGCCCTGTGATCGGTGCGGCGCTGGTGGTGACACTGGAAAACTATCTGGCGGCGACCAGCCTGCCGGTGCCGGTGGTGATCGGCTGCATCTTCGTCGTCTGCGTCCTGGTCTTCCGCCGCGGCATCGCCGGGGAAATCCAGGCGAGACTCGGGAAAAAGCACTGATTTGAGAATGATTGCCGAACGAGGATCTTGGAAGATGTAAGAACTGCTTCCAAAATAAGACTCTATGGTTTCGAAGTGTCGCGTACCCCGAAAGAAAGGGGCGCGCTTATTATTTTGCGTCCTGGAACGTTTTGCTTGTCGGGTGTTATACGACTCAACGCGTGCGGCGGTGCAGCAAAAAGACCGACGCGAGCTTTGGGAAGAGGCGTCCACCCGGACGAACGTATTCGAGGAGCATCCCGCATGGCCACGGACAAAGACATCACGACCACCACGCGTGACACAGCCAACCGTGCGAAGGGCACGGTGGAAGAGATGACCCGCGCGGGGGAAGCAACCACCCGCCGTGCCGCCGACGCCGCCCGGTCGATGGGCGAAGAGGCTGCCGAGTCAGGCCGTCAGGCTACCGATGCCGGCGCGGAAGCCGGCCAGAAGATGATGGGCGCCGGTGCCGACATGACCCGCCGCACCGCCGACACGGCCCGTGTGGTGATGGGCACGGCCGGTGACGTCGCCGGCCGCACGTCGGAGCAGTTGCAGCGCGCTCTCGGCCTGTCAAAGGAAGCCCAGGGCGAGGTCGCCAGCCAGACGCGCGAGACCATGGACGTCATGGTGCAATGCGGCGGCGTGCTGGCCGACGGCTGGCAGAACGCCTGGCGCGAATGGATGGGGCTGGCCCAGGAGGTCGCCAGCCGCAATGCCGAGGGCATGAATGCGCTGATGCGCAGCCGGACGGTCCCGGATTTCTACGCGGCACAGAGCCGGATGCTGAAGGACAACATGCAGCTGGTGCTGAGCCGCAGCGTCAAGATTTCCGAGCTGTCGGCGAACACCGCCAGCACCGCCATCGGCAAGCTGAACGCCCGCCTCGAAGGCGCGGCGCAGCAGACGGAGCGCCGCTTCTAAGCATCCACCAATCCAGAAGGAACGGTCTCCATCCTGACCTGAACCCCGGCCCGCAAGGATCGGGGTTTTTTCTGCTCCCGATGCATCGATAACGACGCCTCCGGCGTTGCTCGGTCAGGACGCCTCGGGCGTCAGCCAACTCACCGACGCGCCGCCGCCGGTGGAGGGCAGGGCGTCGTGCAGGGCCGGCAGCATGCTGCGCAGCGTCTCGTCCAGCTTCCAGGGCGGATTGACGATCAGCAGGCCGGAGCCGTTCAGGCGCAGGTGGGTGTCCTCGGGGTGCCATGTCAACTCGGCGATCAGCACCTTGGGAATGCCGGTCTTCTCCACCGCGTCCTGGAACCGCCAGACCGCTGCCCGCTCCTTGATCGGGTACCACAGGGCGAAGATGCCGGAGGACCAGCGGCGATGGGCCAGCGCCAGCCCTTCGGCCATGCGGGCGAACTCGTCCGGCTGTTCGAACGGCGGATCGATCAGGACGAGCCCACGCTTCTCCTTGGGCGGCAGATGCGCCTTCAGCGCGGTGTAGGCGTCCGATTGGTGGACGGACACGGCGCGGTCGCCGGCGAACTCCGACTTGAGGCTGTGGGCGTCGTCGGGATGCAGTTCCACCAGGACCATGCGGTCCTGAGGGCGCAAGGCGGCGCGGGCGATGCGGGGAGAACCGGGATACCAGCGCAAGGAGCCGTCCGGATTCAACGCCTGCACGGCATCCAGATAGGGCGCCAGCGCCGGGTGGGATACCGGCTGCCCCCACAGGCGGCCGATGCCGTCGTCGCTCTCCGCGGTCTTGCGGGCCTGTTCGGAGGTCAGGTCGTAGCGCCCGATGCCGGCGTGGGTGTCGAGCACGCAGAAGGGCGCCGGTTTGGCGCGCAGATGATCCAGGATCAGCGCCAGCACGGCGTGCTTCATCACGTCGGCCGGGTTGCCGGCGTGGAAGATATGGCGATAGTTCATATGCCGGGGTTTACCCGATCACGCCGCTTCGCGCCAGCGGTCATGCCGGCGCCACTGCCGATGGTGGATCGAACACGCGATCAGGGACGGAGATCAGTTGATCGCGGCGACCTGCTGGGCATTGCGGAAGCTGCGGCGGGTGCCGGGGGCAACGCTGACCGGATCGGTGTCTTCACAACGGGAGGAGGCGAGCAGCTTCGCGCTCTGCGCATCCAGTTCGGACAGGCTCTGCCAGATCTTGCAGACATAGGCCTGGGCACGGCGTCCCGAACCGCCGTTGTAACGGGCCAGCGCGGTCTTCCAGTTGCCTTCCTCGCCATGGAAGCGGACGAGAAGCTGGCCGGCGTAGAACACGTTGTCGCGCGGCTCCACGATCTTTTCCAGCGGCTGGAATTCGCCGCGGTGGGAGGCGACGGACAGCTGCATGCATCCGACATAGGTGTTGGAGCGAAGCTGCCCGCGGTGATCGCGCAGGTGCCGGGCGGCGTCGTTGACGTTGCGGGCGTAGTAGGGACGGCCCTGCACGCTCATCGCGAAGGGATGCGGCGCGCCGTCCTGGCCGCTTTCGACCAAGGCGATGGCCACCAGCATGCCCGACGGAATGCCGAGCTTCTGTTCGGCCTCCACCGCGTGGGTGACGCAGCTTTCCTTGGCGAGCGACGGGGTCGCGGTCTGGGCCTGGGCGGGGGGTGCCATCGTCAGCGCCACCAGGGGGGCCGTCAGCAGTCCCGCAGCCAGTGCGAAGCGTCCACCCGCTGTGGCGCATACGCGCTGATTTCGTCCCCGCATCCCAAACCTCCTTCTGCTGTCGCCCCGTGTTCTACGGCGGCTGTTTGACCCCCCGCGCGGGGCCGTTGTTCCGGTCACCGAGTCGCTTACGGCGACCGCCTCCTACCCAGATGTTCGACGCCTCCCAATCGGGCGCCGGGGCCACACTTCCAAAAATTTGATCCATCGTCAACCGCCTTGCACCCTGGTAATACCACAGCTTTCGTCCGTCAGATGTCACGCACGGGCGCCGGGCCGACGGCCTAGGCCCTTCGGATGCGGGCATAAGCCTTTGAATCGCCACATTTGCCGGCAAAATCGAAAGGGGTGTCCCGTTGGGCTGAGTCTGCCTTCCGTACAGGGGGCGAAAAAGGGGCTACTGCGACCGCGTGTCGCCGGAATCACACTTCCAGATGATTTTCGCGCCCCCCTTGCGCGGCGCAGCATGTTGGGGCAGTAAACTCCGCCGCCTTGTTTGCCTGGACTCGGGGTGCCGGCTTCGACGATGCCGCCTTGGGTCCGATCCACCATGACGGTGGCAGGCGGATACGGAGCCCTGCGGGCCGGCGGCATCCCGTTCGTGCAGACCCGACCTCAGAGGAAATCCACCCGTGTCCGCGGACCCGTCCTTCGGCGGAGCGTCGCCCGCTCCCGATCTCGATCAACTGTTCCGCTTCGGTTACGACCGGCTCTATGCCGGGGATTTTACCGGAGCAGTCCGTGGATTTCGGATGGCTGCCGCCGCCGATCCTGCGAATGGTGAAGCCTGGGCGGCGCTGGCCGACGCCTGTGGCGGGGGGGGCCTGACGGAGCGGACGGCGGCCTGCTACCGGCGCGCCGTGATGTTGGATCCCGCCAATTGGACATGGCGGCTGATGCTGGCCGACGCCCTGCGGCAATGCGGCGAAATCGATGCTGCGCATGCTCTATATAGTGTGCTGGCAGGCGAACGGAGCGATTCGGCGGCGGTGCGACTCGGGCTTGCCCATTGCCTGTCGGCGCTGGGCCGGCATGACGAGGCGCTGGAGGAGTTCCGGGAGGCCGTGGCCCTGCGCCCTAACGACCGCGACGCCGTGCTGGCGTTGGCCGAGGCGCTGACCATGGCCGGCGACGCGCTGGCGGCGGTGGAACTGCTGCAGCCGCTCGGCCGGCGCTTTGAGGATGATGCGACGGTCCAGCATGCGCTCGGCCGCTGCTGGCTGGCGTTGCGCGAGCCGGAGAAGGCGCTGGCCGCGCTCCGCCATGCGCGCGATGTCGCGAAGGGGGACGAGGCCGCGCCGATGGAACGGCTGATCGCGGCGCTGGAGGCCGGGGAGGGCGCCGACCTGTCGGCCGCCTACGTCCGCGCCCTGTTCGACCGCTATGCCGACCGTTTCGACCAGGATCTCGTCGGCAAGCTCGGTTATGCGGCGCCCGACCTGCTGCGAGGTGCGGTGGACCGCGTGGAGCCGGGGGCGGCTGCCCTGCGGATCCTCGATCTCGGCTGCGGCACCGGTCTTGCGGGCGTTGCCTTCAAGCCGCTGGCGGCGCATCTCGCCGGCGTCGACCTGTCGCCGCGCATGGTGGAAAAGGCGCGGCAGCGCGGTCTTTACGATGAGCTGGGCGTTGGCGACGTGGTGGAGGCGATGGAGCGTTCTCCCGGTGGCTGGGACCTGCTGGTGGCTGCCGACGTGCTGGTCTATATCGGCGACCTCGCCCCGGTCTTCGCGGCGGCGTCCCGTGCCCTGCCGCAGGGCGGCCACTTCGCCGCCACGGTGGAACGCCTTCCGGCCGAGTCGGCGCAGGAGTTCGCCCTCGGCGCAACCCGCCGCTACGCCCATGCCGAAGCTTATGTCCGCCGCAGCGCGGAGGAGGCCGGCTTCGCCGTGCGCCTGATTGAGCCCTGCGTGCCGCGTCGCGAGAAGGGCGTGCCGGTCGCCGGGCTGCTGTTCGTGTTGGAACGCGCTGCCCAGTGATGGGCTGGCGCCGTCTGGCGCCAATGAGGGGATAGCGCCCTCAGGCGCCGCAGGCCTCGACGAAGGACTTGGCGAAATGCGTCCAGGTCCGTTCCTGGATGAAGGCGAGGGCGCGGTCGGCGCGGCGCTTCGCCTCCTCCCGGTCGGAATGGATCGCTTCCAGATGGGCGACCAATTCATTGACCGAGGACTCCTTCCAGCCCTTGCGATCACCCTTGTGGAACAGCGGGGTCTGCTTCGTCAGCGGCCAGCAGCGCGGCTCCCCGGGCGGGCCGATCAGGTCGAGATGGCCGGTGTTGGCCGACAGCACCACCGGCACGCCGCATCCCATCGCCTCCATGGCGACGAGGTTGGTTGCCCCTTCGCACCGGTTGGGGAAGACCGCCGCATGGCAGTCGGCCATGATGGCGGCGATGTCGGCGCGGCGGAGAGGCCCAAGGTCGATCACCGCCCCAGGGGGGACGCCGTAGCGGGCAGCCCATTCCACCACCTGCAGCCGCCTGTCCGGCCCGATGTCCGGCGGGGTACGGACCAGCTGCGATTCGGCGATGGTGAAGGCGACCTCCGGCCAGGGACTTTGCCAGGCG
>JBKHVJ010000218.1:0-23750 GCA_046570145.1 Alphaproteobacteria bacterium | reverse complement strand
TCGGCCCCAGGAACAGGAAGGAGCCGATGGGACGGTTCGGGTCCTGCAACCCGGCACGCGCCCGGCGCACGGCGTTGGACACGGCGACGATCGCCTCGTCCTGGCCGATCACCCGGCCGCGCAGCTTGTCCTCCATCGCCAGCAGCTTCTCGCGCTCGCCGGCCAGCATCTTGTCGACCGGCACGCCGGTCCAACGGCTGACCACCGCGGCGATGTCGCTGTCGCGCACCTCCTCGTTCAGCATGCGGCTGCTGGCATGCTCCTCGGCCTCCTTCAAGGCCTTCTCCAGGCCGGGAATGACGCCATAGGCCAGCTCGCCCGCGCGGCCCCAGTTGCCGTCGCGCTGCGCCGTCTCCAATTCGGTGCGGGCCTTCTCCAGATCCTCCTTGATCTTCTGCGCGCCCTGCAGCTGGTCCTTCTCGGCCTGCCACTTGGCGGTCAACTCGGCCGATTCCTGCTCCAGATCCGAAAGCTCGCGCTCCAGATTGACCAAGCGGTCGCGCGAGGCGGAGTCCTGCTCGCGCTTCAGCGCCTCGCGCTCGATCTTCAGCTGGATGATGCGGCGGTCCAGCTCATCGATGGCCTCCGGCTTGCTGTCCACCGCCATGCGCAGGCGGCTCGCCGCCTCGTCGATCAGGTCGATGGCCTTGTCGGGCAGGAAGCGGTCGGTGATGTAGCGATTGGACAGGGTCGCCGCCGACACGATGGCGCTGTCGGTGATGCGCACGCCATGGTGCACCTCATAGCGCTCCTTCAGGCCGCGCAGGATGGAGATGGTGTCCTCCACCGTCGGCTCCGACACGAAGACCGGCTGGAAGCGCCGGGCCAGCGCCGCGTCCTTCTCGATATATTTGCGGAACTCGTCCAGCGTGGTGGCGCCGACGCAGTGCAGTTCGCCGCGCGCCAAGGCCGGCTTCAGCATGTTGGAGGCGTCCATCGCGCCATCGGACTTGCCGGCGCCGACCAGCGTGTGCAGTTCGTCGATGAAGACGACGATCTCGCCGGCCGCCGCCTGGATTTCCGACAGGACGGCCTTCAGCCGCTCCTCGAACTCGCCGCGATACTTGGCGCCGGCCACCAGCGCGCCGAGGTCGAGCGACAACAGCTGCTTGTTCTTCAGCCCTTCCGGCACGTCGCCCTTGACGATGCGCTGGGCCAGCCCCTCGACGATGGCGGTCTTGCCGACGCCGGGCTCGCCGATCAGGACGGGGTTGTTCTTGGTGCGCCGCGCCAGCACCTGGATGGTGCGGCGGATTTCCTCGTCGCGGCCGATCACCGGGTCGAGCTTGCCGTCGCGCGCCGCGGCGGTCAGGTCGCGCGCATACTTCTTCAGCGCGTCATAGCCCTGCTCGGCGCTGGGGCTGTCGGCGGTGCGGCCCTTGCGGATGTCGTTGATGGCGGTGTTCAGCGCCTGCGGCGTCACGCCGGCGGACTTCAGCGCACGCGCCGACGGGGTGCCGTCGGCCATGGCCAGCGCCAGCAGGATGCGTTCGGCGGTGACGAAGCTGTCGCCGGCCTTCTCGGCGACCTTTTCCGCCTGTTCGAAGACGCGGGAGAGTTCGGGCGTCAGATAGAGCTGCCCGGCGCCGCTGCCCTCGACCTTCGGCAGCTTGTCCAGTTCGGCGTCGACCGCCGACAGGGCCGCCCTGGGGTCGCCGCCCGCCGCACGGATCAGGTTGGCGGCGAGGCCCTCCTTGTCGTCCAGCAGGGTCTTCAGCAGATGTTCCGGAGTCAGGCGCTGATGCCCGCGGCGCACGGCCAGGGTCTGCGCCGACTGGATGAACCCGCGGCTGCGCTCGGTATATTGCTCGAAATCCATGATGCTCCCCTTATCTCCCGTCGACCGTCCGCGAGGCAGCCCGGCCAACTCGATCCACATGACAGTGCGATCCGCAAGGATGCTGCCGGAGATGTAGGCAGGGCCGGAGGTCATGCAAGACCATCGGCGTAGAAAGGTTATCGGGAGAGAAAAGCCGCCACACACCTGTCGTCCCGACCGCGTAGGACCGTAAGAAAGAGGTAGCACGTCACCCGCCGATTGCCCCCCTACTCGGCACGCGCCCGCCCCGGCTAGAGTTTCGAGCGTTTAATCTGACGCATATCCTGCGTGCCTGAGGTAGTTCCAGCATTCCTCGGGTGTGTAGAGGTCGCAGATTGAACCGACGGCTTTCCACAGTTCTTCGATGGTGCGGGCGCCGATGCGCCGGAGATGGGCCTTGAGCTTGGCGAAAGCCATCTCGATGGGATTGAGGTCGGGACTGTAAGGCGGCAGGAAGAGAAACCAAGCGCCACGCTCCTTGAGGGCGGCCTTGGCCTTTTCGCTCTTGTGGCAAGACAGGTTGTCGAGAATGACGACGTCGCCCGGCCGCAAGGTCGGGGCGAGTTGGGTCTCGACGTAGGCCTCGAAGAGCGCCCGGTTCATCGCGCCCTTGATGAACCAGGGAGCGGTCAGGCCATCGCAGCGCAGGGCGGCGATAAAGGTCTGGGTGCTCCAGTGGCCGAAGGGCGCCTTGGCCTTGAACCGTTGGCCGCGCTTGGCCCGCCCGCGCAGCCGGGTCATCTTCGTGGTGGTGGCCGTCTCGTCGAGGAACACCAGCCGATCCGGCTCTTCGCGCATCCGGGGCTGACGGTGGCTGCGCCACGTCCGACGGTCTTCGGCAACGTCAGCGCGACCGGCCTCGCTTGCCAGCAGCGTTTTTTTTGACGCTGTAGCCGCGGGCGAGCAGGAAACGTGACAGCGAGGCGGGGTGGACCGTCACCCCGCGCTCGGCTTTCAGCTTGGCCGCCAATTCCGGCATGGTGATCTCGCCTTGCTTCTCCACCCAGCCGATCAGAAGGTCGGCATGCGGGGCTAGCTTGCCGCCGCCCGGCGGGCGCCCCTGCCGGGCCGGCTCCAGCGTGCCCGTCGCCGCCATCCGCTGGGCAAGCCGCACGCTCGTGCTCGCGCTCACATCGAACCGACGCGCCGCCGCCCGACGCGAACCGCCTTGCTCGATCTCTCCGTAAATCCGAACCCGAAGGTCCGGCGAATAGCTCCGACCCATGATCCACCTCCAACGACGGTGAATCACGCCAGACGCCCAAGCGCAACTCTCGATTCAGATTTCACGCGCGATGCTCTAGACTGCCGCCTGCCCGCCTTCCGCCGGTTTCCCCGACCCGGATACCCACCATGACCGATCTGGCCAGTTCCGCCACCCGCCCAGCCACCCGCACCGCCACCGACCTGAAACCTGCCACGGCGCCCGCCGGCCAAGCCATGCCGCGGACCATGACGGCGCGACTGCTGCGCCTCGCCTGGAGCCTGCGCGGGGTCTGGCACCGGATCGCACGCCCGCTGACCATGGGGGTGCGGGCGATCATCCTCGACGAGTCGGACCCGGCATCCCCCCGCGTGCTGCTGATCCGTCACAGCTATGTCGGCGGCTGGCATTTTCCCGGCGGCGGCGTCGGGCGGGGGGAGACGCTGGCCGACGCCATGCGGCGCGAGGTGCGGGAGGAGGTCGGGCTGATCGCCGACCGCCCCGCTCAGCCTTTCGGCATCTATGCCCGCTTCCGCAACGGCGCGAGCGACCATGTGGCGGTCTTCGTCGTGCGCGGTTGGAGCGGCAGCCCCAAGGCGGACGGAGTCGAGATCGTCGAGACCCGGTTCTTTCCGCTCGACCGGCTCCCGGCGGACCTGTCGCCGGCCACCGGACGCCGGCTGGAGGAATTTCTAGGGCACCGCCCGGTCGCCGAACGCTGGTAAAGGCACCAGATTAGCGGGTGGAGCGGGCGGTCCGGGCTAATCCCAGCCGCCTTTCCCCCAGCCGCCAGGTGAGAAACAGGCACCGCATCGGTTGACAGGGACGCTCCGGCCCTTTCATTGTGCAGTGCAATGAACACCACACTGACCGCCATCCGCCGCTATCCCGTCAAGGGCATGAGCGGCCAGGACCTGACCGCCACCGACCTGACCGCCGGACAGGCGATCCCGCTCGACCGCCGTTACGGGCTGCTGCACGGCCCGGCCGCGCTGGACACCGAGACGGAGGGCTGGCGCCTGCCGTCCGACTTCTTCACGCTGGACCGTACGGAAAAGCTGGCGGCGCTGCAGACGGAATTCGACGAGACGGCGCACGCACTGATCATCCGCCGTGGCGGCCGGCAGGTGTCGCGCGGCCGCCTGGACCAGCCGATGGGCCGCACGCTGCTGGAACAGTTCTTCGCCGCCTATCTGGCCGGCATCGTCCCCGGCATGCCGCGGCTGATCGAGGCGCAACACGGTGCCTTCGGCGACAGCGAGGAGCCGTCGGTCACCCTGCTGAACCTCGCCAGCCTGCGCGATCTGGAGGAGCGGATCGCCAAGCAGCCGGTCGATCCCCGCCGCCTGCGCGCCAACCTGCTGGTGGATGGCATCGATCCGTGGGCGGAGCGCGGCTGGGTCGGCCGGACACTGACCATCGGGGGCGCGACGCTGGAAGTGGTGGAGGCGCTGGACTGCAGGCCCGGAAACGACGTGAACCCGGAGAGCGGCGTTGCCGACCTCAGCCTGCCGACCATCATGGAGCGGGGGTATGGCCACAGCCAGATCCTGCTGCGCGCCCGGGTGACCGGCGGCGGCCGGATCGCGGTGGGCGATCCGGTCACGCCGGCCTGACCTTCAACCATCCAATCTCTGAAACGCGAGGCCTCAGGCGTTGACGGCCGCCCGTTCCTCGCCGTCGGTTTCGTCCTCGCCCTGCTGGTCGTCATCGTCGCCGACCTGCGAGGAACCCTGCGGCTGGTGGCCGTGTCCGATGCTCGGCTGGCCGCCGCGCTGGCGGTTTTCCGATTCCTGGATCTGGTTGATGATGCGGAGATAGTGCTCCGCATGCTGCAGGTAGTTTTCCGCCTGCACCCGGTCGCCGGACGACATCGCGTCGCGGGCCAGCGCCTGATACTTTTCCTGCACCTGCCACGCGTTGCCGCGGATGCGGACGTCCGGACCGTTGCTGTCGAAGGTCTGGTGACGCAACGGAACATTCTGGCGCCGGCCGGCACCGCCGCCGCCCCCGCCACCACCGCCGCCGCTGCCCCCGCCGCCGCTGTTGCCACGACCACGCGAACGCCTGGAGTTCGGTCCCTGTCTCATTCGGCTCTTAAGGCCCCATGCAAGAGAAGTGCAGTCCCCGGAACGCTCCGGCGGCCATCCGGCCTTCCGGCCCGGCCGCCCGGTCTGCCATGGACGATTTCCATGGGTCGCTCACGGGGTTCAAACGACGCGTCCGCATTGCGTGCGGCGGGCCATGGCGGTCAGCGCTCGGCAGAAAACCATCCGAGAATCGTGCTCCGCAGGCCGTAGGTTCGCGGTCGTGTACCGCACACTACCCGGCAAAGCCCGGCGATCCAACCTTTTTTTGATAAGCGGCCGGCTCACTGTCCCTTTCGTGCCCGCACGCAACGCTTTACCCCTCCGAGGTCACACAGGATCGCGGTCTCCCCCAACCCTTGGGCCTCGACCAGCGCCGCCACCTCCTCCGCCTGACCCTGCCCGACCTCGAAGGCGGCCAGCCCGCCGGGGACCAGCAGGCGCGGCAGTTCGGCGGCGAGGATGCGGTAGGGCTCCAGCCCGTCAGGCCCGCCATCCAGCGCGCGGAGCGGGTCGTGCTCCCGCACCTCCGGCTCAAGCGTGGCGATGTCGGCGCTGGGGATGTAGGGCGGGTTGGACACCACGATGTCGAAACGCTCCTCGATCCCTTTGGCCCAGTCGCCGGTCTGGAACCGCGCGCGACCTGCCAGCCCGTTGCGCTCGGCATTGCCGGCCGCCCCTTCCACCGCCAGCGGGCTGAGATCGACGCCGACACCGGTGGCATTCGGCAGTTCCGACAGCAGCGCCAGCAGGATGCATCCCGTTCCGGTTCCGAAATCGATCAGGCGCAGCGGAGCCTTCCGGTCGGGAATGGCGGCCAGCACCGCCTCCACCACGGTCTCGGTGTCCGGCCGCGGCTCCAGCGTGTCCGGGTTGAGGGCGAGGTCGATGGTCCAGAATTCCCGGTGCCCCAGGATGCGCCCCACCGGCTCCCGCGCCGCGCGCCGCTCGACCAGCGCCAGGACACGGGCGGCATCGGCACCGGGGATGATTTGTTCCGATTTCGTAATGAAGTCGGTGCGGGTGAGCGTCAGCGCATGTTCGAGCAGGTAGCGGGCATCGAGTTCCGGCGTATCGACACCGGCCTCGCGCAACCGCGCCTCGGCCTGCGCGCGCAGGGTGCGGAGGTTCATGGATGCACTCCCCTCCCCCGCGACAACTCATCCCCTCCCCCGCCCAGCTCTCGCACAAAGCTCCGCTTTGTGCTGACGCGGCAGGCGGACCAAAGGTCCGCCGAGAGAGGGCGAGGGTCAGGGTGGGGGCAAGCCCTCCACACATATGCACTCCCCCGATGCGCGACCCCGCTCTCAAACACCGCGCCCGCGGCATGCGCACGCTGCCGACCGACACCGAGCGGCATCTGTGGAGGTACCTTCGCAACGGCCAGCTTGGAAGCCGGAGGTTCCGGCGTCAGCATCCTATCCCTCCCTACATCCTTGATTTCGCCTGCCTGGAGGTCTGTCTCGCGGTGGAGGTCGATGGCGGGCAGCATGCAGACTCCGGATATGATTACGCGCGCACGGCGTTTTTGATGGAGCGCGGCTGGCGGGTGTTGAGGTTCTGGAACAACGATGTGCTGCGCAACCCCGAGGGCGTGGCGGCGAGTGTGCTGGAGGCCTTGGGAGGGCCAAGAATTGCTGATACTTGCCCCCACCGTGACCCTCCCCCGCTCTCGGCGGACCTTTGGTCCGCCTGCCGCGTCAGCACAAAGCGGAGCTTTGTGCGAGAGCTGGGCGGGGGAGGGAAATAGGTGTCGGCCTGCGAAGCTCTTCACCCCAGCTCCGCCAGCCGGGCAGCCTCGTCCTCGGACACCAGCGCGTCGACCAGTTCGTCCAGCGCCTCGCCGGCCATCACCTTGTCGATCTTGTAGAGCGTCAGGTTGATGCGGTGGTCGGTCACGCGCCCTTGCGGGAAGTTGTAGGTGCGGATGCGTTCCGAGCGGTCGCCGCTGCCGACCTGGTTCTTGCGGTCGGCGGCGCGGGCGGCGTCCTTTTCCGCACGCTCGCGGTCGTACAGCCGGGCGCGCAGCACCTTCAGCGCCTTGGCCTTGTTCTTGTGCTGCGACTTTTCGTCCTGCTGGCTCACCACCAAGCCGGTCGGCAGGTGGGTGATGCGCACCGCACTGTCGGTGGTGTTGACCGACTGGCCGCCGGGGCCGGAGGAGCGGAAGACGTCGATCCGCAGATCCTTCTCGTCGATGTGGATGTCCACCTCCTCCGCCTCGGGCAGCACGGCGACGGTGGCGGCGGAGGTGTGGATGCGGCCCTGCGCCTCGGTGGCCGGCACGCGCTGGACGCGGTGGACGCCGGACTCGAATTTCAGCCGGGCGAACACCCCGCGCCCGGTGATGTTGGCGGTGGCCTCCTTGTAGCCGCCGATGCCGGTCTCGCTGACGTCCATCGACTCGAACCGCCAGCCATGAAGGGCGGCATAGCGGCGGTACATCTCGAACAGCTCGGCGGCGAACAGGGCCGCCTCGTCGCCGCCGGTGCCGGCGCGCACCTCCAGGATGGCGTTCTTCTCGTCCGCCTCGTCCTTCGGCAGGAGCGAGATCTGCACCTTGCGCTCCAGATCCGGGATGCGCTTGGTCAGGAGGTGGAACTCCTCCTCCGCCATCGACCTCATCTCCGGGTCGGCAGACGGATCGGCGATCATCTCCGCCAGATCGGCGGCCTCGGCGCGGCCCTTCTTCAGCTCCGCGATGGCTTCGGCGATCGGGGTGAGGTCGGCATATTCCTTGGACAGCCGGGCGAAGTCGCCGGACTCGGTCAGGCCGGCCGCAAGCGTGTCGCGCAGCTCGTCATACCGGGCCATCACCTTATCGAACTTCTCGTCCAGGCTCACGTCGCTCGTCCTTATCCCGTTCAGTGTCTTCGGCCCCGTCACCGGTCACGTCACCGGCCATCCTATCCTGCTCGAACTTGGCCTGCTCGAACTTGGCCTGCTCGAACCTGTCCAGTCCGAACAGCCGGAACATCAGCCGTTCGGCCGCGGCCCGTTCGGCCAGCCCCTCGCCGCTGCCGTCGGCGGCCAGCGCGCGCAGCGCTTCCGACGGGGCATGCAGCAGCCGGTTGACCAGCAGCCGCGTCGCCGACGCCGCATCCAGATCGCCGTGCCCGGCCAGCAGGCGCCGCCGTTCCGCCTCGAAATGGGTGCGGAGCGCCGCCACGGCAGGCACCGCGGCGCGTTCCGCCCGGTCGCGGGCAAAGGCGGCCACCGCCTCGTCCACGATCGTCCAGGCCGCCTGGGTCGCCGCCTCGCGCCCGACGCGGCCCTGCAGCGCCACCCGCTCCAGATCGGCCAGATCATAGACGAAGGCACCGTCCATGCCCGCCACCGCGGGATCGACGTCCGCCGGAATGGCGGCATCGACCACGAAGACCGGACGGCGGCGGCGGCGCTTCAACACCGCCTCCATCATCGGGGCGGTCAGGATATAGCGCCCAAGCCCAGCCGCGGCCACCAGGATATCGGCGCCGGTCATCGCCGTCTCCAGGTCGGCCCAGGGGGCGAAATGCCCGTCCAGCCGCCGCGCCGCCGCTTCCGCCCGCCGGTCCACCGGGGCCGCGACCGTCAGCCGCGGCAGCCCGGCCTCGCGCAGCCCCTCCAGCACAAGGGCGCCCATGTCGCCCAGGCCCAGCAGCAGGGCGCCGCAGCGCCGGATGTCGCCATGCAGGTCGCGCGCCACCTGGATGGCGGCGGCGGCCAGCGAGGTGGCGCCCTCCGCGATCGGCGTCTCGCTGCGCACCCGCTTGGCGGCGGCATAGGCGGCCTGCAGTACCGCCTCCAGTTCCGGCCCGGTCATCCCGGCGCCCGCGGCGCTGCGGTGGGCGGCCTTCAACTGGCCCAGGATATGCGGTTCGCCGACGATCTGGCTGTCGAGCGAGCAGGCCACCGCGAACAGGTGGTGCACCGCGTCGATGCCGGTGCGGGTGTAGAGCTGCGGCGCCAAGTCGGCGGTGGGCAGGCCGACGCGGTCGGCCATCGCCTCGGCGATTGCCAGCGCCGCCTCGTTCGGGCGCTCGTGGACCGCCTGAACCTCCACCCGGTCGCAGGTGCTGAGCCACAGCGCCTGCCCCACGCCTGCGGCGCGCAGCCGATCCAGCATGCCCGCCACTTCCGCCTCGTCGGTGGACAGGCGGTCGCGGACGGCTCCGGAACAGGTCCGGTGGCTGGCGCCGATGACGAGGTAGGAGGTGGTGGTCACGCCTAGGGTCGCTGTCCCTGCTTAAATCGGGGGCAGCTTACTCCGCGGCGGGGGCCACGTCTTGCCTGCTCTCGGCCTCCGCGGCTTCCGCAGCGGCCTTCGCCGCTTCGATCTCGGCGGCCTTCTTCTCTACCAGACCGACCAGATGCTGGACGATGTCCTGGTCCTTCAGCCGGTGGTCGGTGACGCCGGACAGATAGACCTGATGGGTGTTGTTGCCGCCGCCGGTCAGTCCGATGTCGGTCTCCCGCGCCTCGCCCGGGCCGTTCACGACGCAGCCGATCACCGACAGCGTCAGCGGCGTGGTGATGTGGGCCAGCTTCTGTTCCAGCAGTTCCACCGTCTTGATGACGTTGAAGTTCTGCCGCGCGCAGCTGGGGCAGGAGATGACGGTGACGCCGCGCCGGCGCAGGCCCAGCGACTTCAGGATGTCGTAGCCGACCAGGACCTCTTCCGTCGGATCGGCCGACAGCGAGACGCGCAGCGTGTCGCCGATGCCCGACCACAGCAGCATGCCGAGCCCGATGGGCGACTTCACCGTGCCGGCGCGCAGGCCGCCCGCCTCGGTGATGCCGATGTGCAGCGGATAGTCGCAGGCCCCGGCCAGTCCCTGATAGGCGGCGACGGCCAGGAAGGCGTCCGACGCCTTCACCGAAATCTTGAACTCGCGGAAGTCGTTGTCTTCCAGGATCTTCGCGTGGTTCAGCGCGCTCTCGACCATCGCCTCCGGGCAGGGCTCGCCGTATTTCTCCAGCAAATCCTGCTCCAGCGAGCCGGCATTCACGCCGATGCGCATCGAACAGCCATGGTCCTTGGCCGCCTTCACCACCTCGCGCACCCGCTCGGCCGAGCCGATGTTGCCGGGGTTGATGCGCAGGCAGGCAGCCCCGCTCTCCGCCGCCTCGATGGCGCGCTTGTAGTGGAAATGGATGTCGGCGACGATCGGCACCTTCACCTGCCGCACGATGTCCTTCAGCGCCAGCGCCGACTCGCGGTCGGGGCAGGAAACGCGGACGATGTCCGCCCCCACCCGCTCGGCCGCCTGGATCTGCTCCACCGTCGCCTTGACGTCGGTGGTCGGCGTGTTGGTCATGGTCTGGACCGAGATCGGCGCGTCGCCGCCGACCAACACGTTGCCGACGCGAATCTGGCGCGATTTGCGGCGAAGGATCTGGCGGTAGGCGCGCACGGTCATCTCAGGTCAGCCTCTGGACAGCGGAAAGCGGTGCCGGGAGCCGCATCCTAGCGCAGCCGGCGTCAGGCCAGAAGTGCGCTCCGGCGCCCGGGATTCAAGAGAGAGGTGGTGGAACGCCGCCGATGCATGGCTGGCATCCCACCATCCGGTTCAGCGCCGCACCACCCCGTGGGCGTCGATGGCGACATCGCGCAGAACCTGCCCGACGGAGCCGAGCGGCGGGCTTTCGCCGCCATCGGCCATCACCACCAGACCGCCGGCGTTGCCGGTACGGATCTTCACGTTGGGCTTGTCGGGAACGCGGAACGTGTCTCCCGGCTTCAGCACGCGGGTAAACACGATGTCGCTGCCGTCGCGCACCTGCAGCCAGCTGTCCTGCGTCGCCTTCAGGACCAGCCTGGCGTTGGTGTTCAGCGTGCCATAGACCTTGCCGTTGGCCGGCACCGTCGCCGTCGGGGCGGCCGGTGCGGCGGGCGGGTTGGCTGCGGCGTTCAGCGGGGTCGGGTCCTGGGGCGATGCTTCCTCGTCGTCCTCCGGCGGCGGAGCCGGAACGTTGACGACAGCCTGTGCGGGGGCCTGCCCGGCTGCTTGGTTCGTGGATGGCGCATTGGCGGACGGCAGCGGCGACTGGGCCGGTGGCAGAACCGCGGGGGGAACGGCCGCGACGGCCGGCGGCTTGCCGGCAACCGTTGAGGCGGCTGGCGTCGAAGCGGCTGGCGTCGAAGCGGCTGGCGTCGAAGCGGTCGGGGCGGTCCCCTGCGGAGGCTTCGCCCCCGCACCCGGTGCGGCAGCACCCGGAGCAGGAGCGCCCGCCGCGGGAGCGGGAGCCGCCGGAGCCGCGGCGGGCGGCTGTGCGGCGGGTGCGGTCTGAGCGGAGGCGATCGCCGGCGTGGGAACCGACGGCTCGGCTCCCGGCTGCGCCGCAGTACCGGTCTGCTCGGGCGCCGGGGCGGCGGGCTTGGATGGCACGCCGTCCAGCAGCGAGACCAGCCGGTCCGGCAGGGTGGGCACCAGATCGGTCACCGTGCGGTCGGTCGCCGACAGATAATACCAGCCGCCATAGACGATGCCGGCCAGAACCAGCGTGCCCAGCAGCAGCGTGCCGCCCGACGCGCGACCTCCTTCGGCCGCCGGGGTCGGCAGGTACAGCTCCTGCCGGCGGACGGTGCCCGCCGCCTCGTCCTTGTAGCGGGTGACGACGGCGTCGGGGTCCAGCCCCAGGCACTCGGCGTAGGACCGCAGGAAGCCGATGGCGTAGGTGCTGCCCGGCAGTTCGTCGAACCGCCCTTCCTCGATGGCCAGCAGATACGGATAGCGGATGCGCAGCATCGCCGCGACGTCGCGCAGGTCATAGCCGTGCGCCATGCGCGTGGAGCGCAGGGTCTCGGAGACGGAAGGGCCGGGCGGAGCCGGGTCGAAATCGTCGAAAACCTTGCGCTTGGCCATGGGCTCGCCATCTGCTCGCAACTAGCACGCACGCCGAAAGTCATGCGCAACCGGGGCATCTTTGCGGATGCAACAAGCGGAATGGGTACGACATGCCACCCCCGCGGCGCAACCGCAATGACCGCAGGTCAGGGGTTGCGGGTCGTGACAAGTGGGCGGAGGGGTGAAGCCGGCCCCTCAGATCAGAACGCCGTGATCCTTGGCGAAGGTCTTCAGCTTGTCGCGCAGACTGTGGTCGGCCCCGATGTAGAGCCCGCTCATATACTGGCGCAGGGCCGCGACGTCGAGCGAACGCAGCATGGTCTTCACCGGGCCGACCGACGGCGGCGACATCGACAGGGTGCGGAAGCCGACGCCGATCAGCGCCATGGCGTCGAGCGGCCGGCCGGCCATCTCGCCGCAGATGCTGAGCGACACCTTGTGCCGGGCGCATTCGTCGACCAGCCGGCGCAGCACGCACAGCATCGACGGCGACAGCGGATCGTAGCGGGTGGAGGTGCGCGGGTTGCCGCGGTCGGCGGCGAACAGATACTGGGTCAGGTCGTTGGAGCCGACCGACAGGAAATCTAGCCGCGGCAGCAGCGCCGGAAGTTGCCACAACAGCGACGGCACCTCGATCATCGTGCCGACACGCAGGCTGCCGGGCGGGTCGATGCCCTGGGCGGCCAGCCGCTTCAGTTCCAGGTCCAGCAGGCGGCGGACGCCGTCGAACTCCGCGACCTCCGCGATCATCGGGAACATCACCGACAGCGGCCGGCCGGCGGCGGCCAGCAGCAGCGCGCGCAGTTGCTGGCGCAGCAGCGACGGGTGGTCGAGCCCGATGCGCACCGCGCGCCAGCCCAGCGCCGGGTTCTCCTCCTCGCCGCCGGTCATGTAGGGCAGCATCTTGTCGCCGCCGACATCCAGCGTGCGGAAGACGATCGGCTTATCGCCGACCTCGTCCATGATGCGGGAATAGAGGTCGGTCTGCGCCTTCACGTCGGGGTATGAGGCCCGGACCATGAAGGGGATTTCGGTGCGGTAGAGCCCGACCCCCTCGGCGCCGCTGGCGGTCAGGTGCGGCAGGTCGATCAGCAGGCCGCAGTTCAGCTGGATGGAGATCGGCACCCCGTCGCGCGTCACCGAGGGCAGGTTGCGGATCTCCGCATACATCTGCTCCTTGCGGTGCTGCAACGCCACCGCTTCGCCGAAGGCCATCTGGATGTCTTCGGCCGGGCGGATGAAGACCTGCCCATGGTCGCCGTCGACGATCAGCTGGTCCAGCGGCTCGATCCGGTTCAGCGCGTCGGCCGCCTGCACCACCGGGATGTTCAGCGCGCGGGCGACGATGCAGACATGGCTGGCCGGCGAGCCTTCCTCCAGCAGCAGGCCGCGCAGCCGGGTGCGGTCGTAATCCAGCAGTTCCGCCGGTCCCATCGAGCGGGCGACCAGGATCATGTCGTCCGGCAGGGTGGCCCCGTCGGTGCCGCTGGTCTTGCCGGCCAGATGTTGCAGCAACCTGTTGGTCAGGTCCTCGAAATCCATCAGCCGTTCCCGGATGTAGGGATCGGTCAGGTGGCTCATGCGGGCGCGGGTGTCGTTCTGCACCTGCTGCACCGCGGCCTCGGCGGTCAGACCGACGCGGATCGCCTCGCGGATGCGCGACAGCCAGCCGCGGTCCTCGGCGAACATCCGGTAGGTCTCCAGGATGTCGCGCGGTTCGCTGAGCCCCGCCAGCGACGCCGCTTCCAGCAGGTCGTCGATGGCGCTGTGCATGGTCTGCAGCGCGGTGTTGAAGCGCTCCAGCTCGACGTCGGCATCCTCCGCCACCATCTGGCGGACGGTCAGCTGCGGCCGGTGGATGACGGCGAGGCCCATGGCCAGCCCGGCGCTCATCGCCGTGCCCGACAGGCGGGCGGGCAGCAGCACGGGATCGCCGGTGGTGGTGACCTCCACCGGGTTGACCAGTTCGCTCTGGGCCACCAGCTCGGCGACGACCATGGCGATGGTCTGGAGGGTTTCCACCTCCTCCTCGACATAGCGGCGGCGGTCCTTGTGCTGGATCACCAGCACGCCGCGCACCTTGCTGCCGCGCAGGATCGGCACGCCGGCCAGCGACTGGAACGGATCCTCCCCCGTTTCCGGGCGGTAGGCGAAACTGGGATGGGAGGGCGCGTTGTCCAGCGCCACCGGACGGGCGTGGCCGGCGATGTAGCCGACGATGCCCTCGCCCACCCGCAGGCGGGTGTTGTGGACGGCGGTCTTGTTCAGGCCTTCGGTGGAGAACAGCTCCAACACCTCGCCGGCCCGCATGATGTAGCAGGAGCAGACGTCGGCCTTCATCTCCGCCGCGATCAGCGTGACGATCTTGTCCAGCCGGTCCTGACCCGACCCCGACCCGGCCATGATGTCGCGCAGCCGGGCGAGCAGCCGGCGCGACGAGGTGCCGTCGAAGCGGGGCTGCATCCCCCCGCCCATACCGCCGTCGCCGGCTGCCGTGTCGAGGGTGTCGGTCATCGCTACAGCGCTCCCACCGTCGGCTCCGCCATCAGGTCTAACGATGCCGCATCCATCGCCCGCCGTGCCAGCGCCGATTCGGCCTGGGCGATCAATTCGGCGAGAATGTCGGCCACCGGCTGTTCGCGGGTGACCAGACCGACGCTCTGCCCGGCCATGAGGGAGCCGTTCTCCACGTCGCCCTCGATGACCGCGCGGCGCAGCGCGCCGGCCCAGAAATGCTCGATCTCCAGCATGCCTTCGTCGCGGCTCATGATGCCGGCGTCGACCTTGGCGATGACGTCGCGCTGGAATTCCATGAAGCGCTTGGACGCCTCGTTCGCCAGCGCCCGCACCGGAATCACCGGGAAACGCGGGTCGATCTGCACAGACGGTTGGGCGTCGCGGGCGGATGCCCGGATGAAGGCCTGCTTGAAATTGGGATGGGCCACGCATTCGGTGGCGCAGACGAAACGGGTGCCGACCTGAACGCCCGCCGCCCCCAGCTCCAGATAGGAGAGGATGGCCTCGCCCCGGCCGATGCCGCCGGCGACGAACACCGGCACCTCGCGCAGGTCGGGCAGGATTTCCTGGGCCAGCACGGTGGTGGAGACCGGGCCGATATGGCCGCCGGCCTCCGTCCCCTCGATCACCAGCGCGTCGGCGCCATGCTTCACCAGCCGCCGGCCGGCGGTCAGCGTGGGGGCGAAGGCCATCGCCTTTGCCCCGCCGTCCTTGATCCGGCGCAGGGTGGCGCCGGACGGCAGGCCGCCGGCGACGACCACATGGCCGACGCCCTGCTCCCGGCAGACGTCGATCAGTTGGTCCAGCGCCGGGTGCATGTTGATGACGTTGACGCCGAACGGCTCGTCGGTAAGGGCCCGGGTGCCGGCGATCTCCACCGCAAGCTGGTCCGGAGCCATGGAGCCGCAGGCCAGCACGCCGAATCCGCCGGCGTTGGAGATGGCGGAGACCAGATGCCGTTCCGACACCCAGCTCATGGCACCGCCCATCACGGCGGTGCGGGTGCCCAGGAAGTCCCGACCCCGTTTCCAGAGCCGGTCCAGGTGTGCCTGATTGGCGCGCGCCTGGCTGGAGCGGGCCTGGTCAAGGCGGGCTTGTGCCGATCCTGCCGCCGCGTGCGATGTGGCGTCGGTCATGGCCGGCCCTTTCCTGCTGTTGCGGTCCCCGGCACCCGGGTCCCCACCTGCGCTCAGGCGGCGTCCAGGCCGTAGGCGGTGTGCAGCGCGCGCAGCGCCAGCTCCGCATACTCCTCGGCGATCAGGACCGAAATCTTGATCTCCGACGTCGAGATGACCTGGATGTTGATGCCCTTGTCGGCCAGCGCCTTGAACATGCGCTGGGCGACGCCGGCATGGCTGCGCATGCCGACGCCGATGACCGACACCTTGACCACGTTGGCATCGGAAACGATGCGCTTGTAGTTCAGGGTGGACTGCGCGTCCTCCAGCACCTTCACGCCGCGGGCCAGGTCGGCCTTGCCGACGGTGAAGGTCATGTCGGTGGACTTGCCGTCTTCCGACACGTTCTGGACGATCATGTCGACGTTGACGGCGTTGTCGGTCAGCGGACCGAAGATGGCGGCGGCGACGCCCGGCTGGTCGGCGACGCCCACCAGGGTGATCTTCGCCTCGTCGCGGCTGTAGGCGATGCCGCTAACAACTTCCTTTTCCACGATCTCGTCCTCGTCAACAACCAGGGTTCCGGGAAGCGAGCTGCCCGCCGCCGCTTCGAAGCTGGACAGCACCTGCACGCGCACACGGTGGTTCATCGCCATCTCGACCGAGCGGGTCTGAAGCACCTTGGCGCCTTGCGAGGCCAGCTCAAGCATCTCCTCGTAGGTGATCTTGTCGAGCTTGCGCGCCTTGGAGACGATGCGCGGGTCGGTGGTGTAGACACCGTCCACGTCGGTGTAGATGTCGCAGCGGTCGGCCTTCACCGCCGCCGCCAGCGCCACCGCCGAGGTGTCGGAGCCGCCGCGGCCCAGCGTGGTGATGCGGCCCTCGTTCGACACGCCCTGGAAGCCCGCGACCACGGCGACTTCGCCGGTCTGCAGGGACTTTTCCATCTCGCTGGTGTCGATGGAGACGATGCGCGCCTTGCCGTGCGTGTCGTCGGTGCGGATCGGAATCTGCCAGCCGGCCCAGGAGCGGGCGGGGATGCCGAGCGACTGCAGGGCGACGGCCAGGAGACCGGAGGTCACCTGCTCGCCGCTGGCGACGACCGCGTCGTATTCGCGCGCGTCATGCAGCTTGTCGATGTCGTTGCAATATTTGACGAGCTGGTTGGTCACGCCGGACATCGCCGACACGACGACGGCGACCTGATGCCCCGCCTTGACTTCCTGCTCGACCTTTCGGGCCACGTTCTTGATGCGGTCGATGTCGCCGACCGACGTGCCTCCGAACTTCAGGACGATCCGCGCCATACCTCACACCATGTCTGGCCGCCCGATCATGACATCTCGGTCATTGCGGGTCGGCTGAGCGCACCCCCGCTCCACCGTTGCCGGCGCGGGGCGGCGTATCCATACTCCGTCGGTGGAAGCGAGGCAAGTTGCCCGCACCCGTCCCGCCACCCTGTTTACGGATTTTCACCATGACCGCCTCATCCTCCGCCTTCCCGCATGCGTCCGCAACCGCTCCGGCGGGTGGAGTTGGGGGTGGAACCGTAGACCCGGAGGATGTCGCCCGCTTCTCCGCCATCGCCGCCGAGTGGTGGGATCCGACCGGCAAGTTCAAGCCGCTGCACCGGCTGAACCCGCTGCGCCTGACCTACATCCGCGATGCCGTGTGCAGGCGGCTGGGCCGCGACCCGCTGGCGCCCAATCCGTTGACGGGCCTGCGCGTGGTCGACATCGGCTGCGGCGGCGGCCTGCTGGCCGAGCCCATCGCGCGGATGGGCGCCACGGTGGTCGGCGTCGACGCGTCGGAGAAGAACATCAAGACTGCCGCCGCCCACGCCGCCGAGACCGGCACGACCGTCGACTACCGCGCCACCACCGCCGAGGCGTTGGCCGCCAGCGGCGAAAAGTTCGACGTGGTGCTGGCGATGGAGGTGATCGAGCATGTCGCCGACGTGAACCTGTTCGTGAAGTCGCTGGCCGACCTGCTGGCGCCCGGCGGCGTCCTGTTCCTGGCGACGCTGAACCGCACGCCGAAATCCTTCGCGCTCGCCATCGTCGGGGCGGAGTACATCCTGCGCTGGCTGCCGCGCGGCACCCACAACTGGCGCCAGTTCCTGCGCCCGTCCGAACTGAACGCCGCCGTACGCACGTACGGGCTGAGCGTACGCGACCTGACCGGCATCACGTACAACCCATTGAGCGACGAGTTCCGGCTGAACGCGCGCGACCTCGACGTGAACTACATGGGCTGGGCGGAGCGGGGGTGAGGATCGGTGGAACCGAGGGGTGGAAACCGCCCCCCGATCCTCGTACACCGCGTCCAACGGCAGAGAGAGGTCCAACGCGGCCAGCATGACCGGACCGTCGCACACCATGTCGACAGTCCAGCCGGCGCCGTCGCGGCGGTAGATCTCCACCAGTCGCTCGGTCTGGGACACCAGGACGATTTCGCGCAGGGACGGGATCTTCTGATAGTTGGACCGCTTCTCGCGCCGGTCGATGGCCTCGGTGCTGTCGGACAGCACCTCCACGACCAGGACCGGGTCCGGGTCCGGGTCCTTGACGACCCCCACACCACTTGGTGCACCCGGCCCAAAAGAAAAAGGGCCGCGCACAGCCCGTGCGGCGGCCCTTTCGGCATCCCATACCCGCACTGGCGGTCCGTCAGTTGGACGGAGTCGGCTCGTGCTGGGTCAGAAGCGCGTACATCGCGTCGCCGGATTGGGCGCCACGCAGCTTTTCGCACATGGACTGGTCCCGCAGAAGGCGCGAGACGCGGGCCAGGGCCTTCAGATGGTCGGCTCCCGCCTGTTCCGGGGCGAGGAGGAGAAAGATCAGATCGACCGGCTGCTCATCGATCGCGTCGAAATCGATGGGCCGCTCCAAACGGGCGAAGACGCCATGGACGCGGTCCAGGCTGGACAGCTTGCCGTGCGGGATGGCGATGCCATGGCCCACGCCGGTCGTGCCCAGCCTTTCGCGCTCCAGAAGCACGTCGAAGATCGCCCGCTCGTGCTGACCGGTCAGCTCGGACGCTTTGCGCGCCATCTCCTGCAGGGCCTGCTTCTTGTTGCTGGCCTTCAGGTTCGGGAGGATGGCGTGCGGAGAGATGAGGTCGAGCATGACGCTTCTTGACCAGGGAGACGGGTCGGCGCCGTCAGGCGCCGGCCTTCTCCGCCGGATCGACCCAACCGATGTTCCCGTCGGCGCGGCGATAGACCATGTTCAGGCGACCATGCGCACCGTTGTGGAACATCAGGGCGGGGGCCTGCGCCAGCTCAAGGCGCATCACCGCCTCGCTGACCGACAGGGTGGCAATGCTCGTCTCCATCTCCGCCACGACCATCGGCTGGTGGGCGCCGTCGGCAACCGTTTCCACCTCGTCATGCAGCTCGTCGGCGTCGGCTTCCAGGACCCGGTAGTTCGCGGGCATGGCGGCGCCGTTCTCGGCCGCGTGGTGGTCGCGCAGGCGGCGCTTGTAGCGGCGCAGGCGCTTGGCCAGCTTTTCGCAGGCGATGTCGAAGGCCGGATACGGCTCGGTGGCGTCACCGGCACTCTGCAGGACGATGCCGCGGCCCACATGGGCCTGGATGTCGGCCTTGTAGAGGTGCGCGTCCTTGGTCAGGATCACGGTCGCTTCGATCGGCTTGTCGAAGTACTTGCCGACGACGGCGTTCAGGCTATCGGCCACATGGGTGCGCAGAGCGTCGCCCACGTCGAGCTGCTTGCCTTTGACGGTGAGTTGCATGGTGGAACGTTTCCAAAAAATTGGTCCGCTGGGGACGGTGTAGAGACGACGTGTGGAGATGCGGTCCACCGCGTGCGGGCCGGGACGATAGGCAAGGGCTATGGGACTGTCAATCGAGCCCTCCCCAGCCGAACCTGGCTACATGCGTGACATCTTGGCACGGCGTCGCTGCACCGATGACGGTATTTTCATCGCTTCACGATACTTCGCGACCGTCCTTCGCGCAATGTCGATCCCTTCGGCACGGAGAATCTCCACCAGTTTATCGTCCGACAGCACGTCGTCCGGCTTCTCGGCGTCGATCATCGTCTTGATGCGGTGCCGAACCGCTTCGGCGGAATGGGAAGCCTGGCCGTCGGCGCCCTGGATGGCGGAGGTGAAGAAGTATTTCAGCTCGAAGACCCCGCGCGGAGTCGCCATGAACTTGTTGGTGGTGACGCGGCTGACGGTGCTCTCATGCATGCCGATGGCCTCGGCGATGTCGCGCAGGATCAGCGGCCGCAGGTGCGAGACGCCATGGATGAAAAAGGCGTCCTGCTGGCGGATGATCTCGCTCGCCACCTTCAGGATGGTGGTGGCGCGCTGGTGCAGCGACTTGACCAGCCAGTTCGCCGACTGGAACCGTTCGGAGATGTATTCCTTGTCGGCCTTGTTCTTGGCGCTGTCGGAGATGCGTGCGAAATAGCGGTGGTTGACCAGCACCCGCGGCAGCGTGTCCGGGTTCAGGTCGATCAGCCAGCCGCCGCCGGGATTGGCGCGCATCAGGATGTCGGGGGTGACCAGCTGGGCCGGGGTGTGGTCGAAGGCCAGCGCCGGCTTCGGGTTCAGCTTGCGGATGTCGGCGACCATGTCTGCGACGTCCTCGGCATCGACGCCGCAGACCTTCATGATCGCCGGCAGGTTGCGGGCGGCCAGAAGCTCCAGATTGTCGAGCAGCGCCGCCATCGCCGGGTCCAGCCGGTTCTTCTCGCGCAGCTGGATGGCGAGGCATTCCTTCAGCGACCGCGCGAAGATGCCCGGGGGGTCGAAGCGCTGGCAGGCGGCCAATACCCGCTCCACCCGGTCCGCCCCGCAGCCCAGCTGCTCGGCCAGCGCCTGGGCGTCGAAACCGACCAGCCAGCCGGCCTCGTCCAGCATGTCGATCAGGGCCAGCCCGATCAGCTGGTCGCCGAGATCGGGCAGGTCGATCTTCAGCTGTTCGGTCAGATGGTCGCGCAGGTTCTTTTCGCTGGTCAGCGTCGCTTCGAGGTTGCTGTCGTCGTCCTCGAAGCCGCTGCGACCGCCGCGCTCCCCGTAGGAGCCGTAGACTTCGCTGCCGCCGTCAGAGCCGTCGGAAAAGCGGTCGTCGCCGTAGACATTCTCGAAATCGGTGTCGAGCGGCGCTTCCGACGAGGAGGCGAGCGTGTCCGACGAGGTCATCTCCACCGTATCGCGGGTGCGTCCGTCGCTCGGGGCCAGGCCGGGACCGTCGTCGCGGCCGTTCAGCCCGTCGATGCTGAGGCCGTTCGCCTCCATGCCGCCGGGACCGTCCAGCCCGCCGGGCGCCTCGCCGCCGGCCCCGTCGCCCACCGGATCGCTGCCGCCGTCGGCCGGGCCGCCGTCGCGTTCCAGCAGCGGGTTCTGCTCGATCTCGCGGTCGACGAAGTCCGACAGTTCGATGTTCGACAGTTGCAGCAGCTTGATCGCCTGCTGCAACTGCGGCGTCATCACCAGAGTCTGGGCTTGTCGAAGGTCGAGACGTTGAGCAAGCGCCATGGCTGTGGAACCGGGACCAGTGGAAACGGAGGGCTACAGACTGAACCGGTCGCCGAGATAGACCCGACGCACGCCCTCGTGCGCCACGATCTCGTCCGGTTGTCCCTCCATTAGTACCACACCATCGTGCAAAATGTATGCCCGATCGACGAGGTCGAGCGTTTCACGCACGTTGTGGTCGGTGATCAGCACGCCGATGCCGCGGTCGCGCAGGTGTCCGACCAGTTCGCGGATGTCGTTCACCGCGATGGGGTCGATGCCGGCCAACGGTTCGTCCAGCAGGATGAAGTGCGGCTGGCCGGCCAGGGCGCGGGCGATCTCCACGCGCCGCCGCTCGCCGCCCGACAGTGCCAGCGCCGGCGAGCGGCGCAGATGCGTCACCGAGAATTCGGCCAGCAGCTCGTCCAGCATCGCTTCGCGCGCATCGCGGTCGCTCTCCACCACCTCCAGCACGGAGCGGATGTTGTTCTCCACCGTCATGCCGCGGAAGATCGAGGCTTCCTGCGGCAGATAGCCGATGCCGAGCCGGGCGCGGCGGTACATCGGCAGCGCGGTGATGTCCTGGCCGTCCAGCGTGATCGTGCCGGAATCGGCGGCGATCAGGCCGGTGATCATGTAGAAGCAGGTGGTCTTGCCGGCGCCGTTGGGGCCGAGCAGCCCCACCGCCTCGCCGCGCTGGACGCTGATCGAGACGTCGCGCACCACCGGCCGTTTCTTGAAGGATTTGCCGAGATGCTGCGCAACCAGCCCTTCGACCGGGGCGGATGCTGCGGGAGTGCTGCCGGCGGGAGCGGCGCCGGGGCCGTTGACGGTCAGCACGGTCACGGCTTCTTGCCTGCCGCCGCACCGGGCTGGTCGCCGGCCTTTTCAGCGGGAATCAACAGGCCGCTGACCCGGCCGCCGGCCTCGCGGCCGGCGATGACGCGGTTGATCTTGGTGTTCATGTTCATCTCGGCGGCTTCGCCGTTCAGCTGGTTGTCGCCGCGGGTGATCCGGACATTGCCGATCAGCACCGCGACATTGTCGGCCACCGAATAGACCAGCATGTCCGACAGCGCCACATCGCTGGGCGTGGTGACGATGACGCTCCCGGACCCGTCGATCCGCTCCATCTGGGTGGTGCCGTCCGGCAGCTTCTTCAGCCGGCCGATCAGCACGTCGGCGCGCAGCCGGTCGGTGCCACGCACCGCCACCGCGTCGCCGCGCGCCACCGTCAGTTCTCGCGCCTCGTAATATTCCAGGCTGTCGCGGGCGGTGATCACGTCCTTGGTGGTGACCAGCTTCAGATCCTTGCCGGTGACGACGGCGACCTGCTTGTCGACGTCATAGACGCCATGGTCGCCGAACACCTGCTGGGTCGGGCTGACGATGCGGACATTGCCGTCGGCCACCAGTTGGAACACCTCGTTCCCCTTGCCGGGCACCTCGCGGTAATAGGCGGTCAGCACGTCGGCGAAGACGGTCGAGTCGTTGCGCTTGGCCGAGGCGTTGCCGCGTGCCACATAGGCGCGCACGTCCTGGTGCCATTCGATCGCCTGGTCGGCGTTGATCTCGACCGGCTGCTTGCCGCCCATGCCGGGCAGTCCCTGCGCCACGGCGGGAACGGCGAGCAGCAGCCCGGCGGCGAGCGCCGCGGCGGCGGGGATCGCCGACAGGGAGAAAACGGTTCTGGACGGCGACCGTTTGGACGTCACGGCTTCTTGCTCCCGGGGCGTTCGGCGGCCTGGACCTCGGCCTTCGACTGGTTGAGGAAGACGACATTCTTGCCGCGGTCCGTCATGCGGAAGCCCTTGGCGTTGATCTCGCCCTGCGGACCCTGGCCGGCCACCGCCTGGTCGCCCCAGGCGTTGCCCTTGCGGATGTCGGCCTCGGCCTCGCTGGTGGTGAACTCGTTGCCGTCGTCGCGCAGGACATGGACGTTGCCGCGCATCAGCAGGATGCCGGTGACCTGATTGTACCAGCCCTTGTCGGACCGCATGGTCACCCAGGTGCCGGCGGTCTCGGTCATCTCCGCCTGCGGGTCGTCCAGCAGGACGATGTCTGGCTGGTCGGTCGACTTGTCGGCCTTGGCAGCCACCAGCGAGAAGGGCTGGTTGTGTTCGTCCAGGCTGAAGTAGCGCGGCTTCAGCATCTCGCTCTGCCCGGCATCGGCGGAGATGCGCGGGGTCGGCGGGCTGTTCAGCGACGGCCAGGCGGCCAGCAGAGCCACCATCGCGAGCGCTGCCGCCGGAAGCGCGAACTTCAGGGCCGAGACGAAGCGGCTGTGGAACCGGCTGACCGGGCGGGTGTCGCGCCGCCGGTGCGCCCGCAGCACCGCCGGCGGCTCCGCCGCGGCGGACACGCGGCGACCCTCTCCGCCGGCAGGCGGGGCTGCGGGCGGGGCGGTTCCGGTGCGGTCGGGGCTGCGCAGGTCGTCCAGGCTCAACTCTCTGTCCCTCCGGCTCGGCGCTTGGCTTCCATAATGGACAAGAACGCGGTCAGGCGGCACCCGCGCGCAGGCAATCGTGGATGTGCACGATGCCCAGCGGCCGGTCGTCCTCGATCACGAACAGGGTGGTGATCTTCTTCTCGTTCATCTCCCGCAGCGCCTCGACGATCAACGCCTTCGGGCGGATGGTCTTCGGCCGCGGCGACATGATGCTGTCGGCGCGCTCTGCCAGAAGCTCC